>DATNOG010000139.1:0-6872 GCA_035601415.1 Pyrinomonadaceae bacterium
TCTGTTCCGTTTTTCCTTTACGCCGGATGCCGGCCGTATCGATGACGCGAAAAAGCTGATTGGGAGTTTCTAGTAATGTGTCGGTGGCGTCGCGTGTGGTGCCGGGGACTTGCGAAACGATGGCGCGCTCTTCGCCGAGCAGACTGTTGAGCAGCGACGACTTGCCCACGTTTGGTCGTCCGACAATCGCAAGTCGCAGCTCGCGTGGCTTCTCTTCTTCTGTCGTCTCAGCTTCTTTAAGGTGCGGAACCAGCGCGTCAAGCAGATCGCCAACACCTAAGCCTTGCTCCGCCGATACCGGATAGACTTCCTGAAAGCCAAAGCGATAAAACTCGTTTCGTTCGGCTTCCATTCTGGCGGCGTCAACTTTGTTCGCGATCACGAACACCGTCTTGCCGCTCGCGCGCAGCAGTTTTGCCAGCTCCTCATCCAGTGGTGTTATTCCCTGGCGCGCATCCACCGTCAACAACAACACGTCCGCTTCTGAAATAGCGACCTGCGCCTGCCTCAAAATGTTTGCCGGAATGATCGCGTCGTCGTCGGGAACCATGCCGCCGGTATCTACCAGCGAAAAACGTTGGCCGCTCCACTCAACTTCGCCGTAGATTCGGTCGCGCGTTATGCCGGGCTCGTCGCCCACTATCGATTTCCTTTCGCCGGTCAGCCGGTTGAACAACGTCGATTTGCCGACGTTGGGCCGCCCGACGATTGCTACCAATGAAAGTCCATTACTCTTCACGCGTTGTCCAACTCTCTTTGACTAAGACTGTGTATTTGGAAAACAGCATCTTAACCGCGACTCGCGCCACATGAAAACACGCGTGGAATTTGGTTGACTACAGCGACCGTGGTCGGCTATACCCTTGCCGCAATCCACGTCCCAATCCGGAGCATAGTCATGGCTGATGAAACGACCTTTGGCTTGTCCGCTATCGAGCAGATCGCGGTGAATGCCCATGATATTGAAAGGGCGGTTGCGTTTTATCGCGACAAGCTGGGAATGAAGCTTTTGTTCAGCGTGCCACCGAATCTGGCTTTCTTTGATTGCAATGGCATCAGACTGATGTTGTCGCTCCCCGCAAAGCCGGAGTTTGATCACCCCAGCTCTATTATCTACTTTAACGTCGATAATATTGAACAAGCTTGCCAGACCCTTTCCGCCCGCGGCGTTCAGTTTGAAGAGCAACCCACCTTCGTCGCCGACATGGGGACGTATGATCTCTGGCTTGCTTCGTTCCGCGATTCGGAAAACAACCTGCTGGCATTAATGAGTCATGTTCCGAAGAAACCAAATGAAGCGTAGAAAGTTTTTGCAATCGGCCGCGCTCGGCGGCGCGCTGGCTATTAGTAAACCCGCATCGCTGCTGGCAGCGGATAATGCCGGCCTACCTGAATACACTCCGAAGGAATTCGAACTGGAGGAGCTGACCATCTCGGAGCTTCAGGTGGGAATGAAAACGGGAAAATTTACGGCGCATTCGCTGGCTCGTAGATATGTCGAGCGTATCTCCGAAATCGATCGCGGGGGACCAAAAATCAATTCCGTGATTGAAATCAATCCAGAAGCAGAAGCGATGGCGGCGGCGATGGACCAGGAACGCAGGCAGGGCCGGTTGCGAGGGCCACTTCACGGCATTCCCATATTAATAAAGGACAACATCGACACCGCCGATCGGATGATGACCACCGCAGGCTCCCTGGCTCTTGAGAGTTCGCATGCCACTCGAGATTCTTTCGTTGCAAAAAAGCTGCGCGACGCGGGCGCCGTCATTCTCGGCAAAACCAACCTCAGCGAATGGGCCAACCTTCGCTCGAGTCACTCAACCAGCGGTTGGAGCGGTCGCGGCGGACAGACAAAAAATCCTTACGTCCTCGATCGAAATCCATGTGGCTCGAGTTCCGGATCGGGCGCGGCAGCTTCGTCCAATCTTTGTGCGGCGGCGATTGGAACCGAAACCGATGGTTCGGTTGTTTGCCCTTCATCCGCAAATTCATTGGTCGGAATTAAGCCTACTGTTGGGCTGATTAGCCGCGCGGGCATCATTCCTATTTCGCACAGTCAGGATACCGCCGGCCCCATGGCACGCACCGTAGCAGATGTGGCTGTTCTGCTCGGTGCTTTGACCGGCATTGACGCTAACGACGCTGTGACGAAAAGCAGCGCCGGAAAATCTTTCACTGACTACACACCGTTCCTCGATAAGAATGGATTGCGCGGGGCGCGGCTGGGAGTTGCCAGAAAATCTTTTGGTTTCAACGATCGCGTCGACAAGTTGATGAACGGCCTGATTGGCGAGCTGAAAAGACTTGGCGCCGTCGTAATCGATCCGGCTGACATTCCGACTTCCGGAAAGTTTGACGACTCGGAACTCGAGGTCCTTTTGTACGAGTTCAAGGCTGATCTGAATGCTTACCTGGCGCGGCTCGGCCCAGGCGCACCTGTTCACTCTTTGAAAGAAGTCATCGAATTCAACGAGAAACACAGCGAGCGCGAGCTGCCTTTCTTCGGCCAGGATCTATTTATCAAAGCCGAGGCAAAGGGACCGCTAACGAGCAAGAAGTATTTGGCCGCGCTCCAGAAGAATCACTTGCTCACCCGCACCCAGGGGATCGATTTTGTTATCAAAAAGAATCGCCTCGACGCGCTCATCGCGCCGACCGGCGGACCAGCCTGGCCCACTGACTGGATCAATGGCGATCACTTCACTGGCGGATATTCGTCTGCATCCGCAGTCGCAGGCTATCCACACATTACCGTGCCGGCCGGTTTCGTGTTTGGCTTGCCAGTTGGAATTTCATTTTTCGGCGGCGCCTGGAGCGAACCAAAGTTGATAAAGTTTGCCTACGCTTTTGAGCAGGCGACGACCGCGCGCAAATCGCCACGATTCCTGGCTACGGCTGATCTAAGTTGAGGCGTGGCTTGCTCCGCACACAAGATTTGAGAAAGGAAACGATCATGGCACGTGCAGCAACTGGAGCGAAAAAGAAATCCATTTACGGCATTCATCCGGGCGTGTTGATGACGCAAAAATGGATCGCAGATCTTAAGGATAAGACTGGCCGTTCACTTGAAGAGTGGCTGCGTCTAATCAAAAAGTCCGGCCCGAAAGATGAGAAGGTGCGGCGCGAGTGGTTGAAGAAGGAGTATGGACTTGGCACCAACAGCGCGTCATGGCTGGCCGAGCGCGCCGATGGCAAAGGAACTGAAGTTGGCGACCCGGACACGTATTTAGAAGCAGCCGAAGGTTACGTTGGGACTATGTTTGCCGGCGGCAAAGCCCATCTGCGTCCGGTCTACGACGCGTTGTTGAAACTTGGCTTGAACGTCGGCAAAGACGTAAAGGCTTGTCCCTGCCAAACTATCGTGCCGCTTTATCGCAACCACGTTTTTGCCCAAATCAAACCGACGACGCGCACGCGAATAGATTTCGGCCTGGCGTTGGGCAACACAAAAGCAAAGGGCCGATTGATTGATACTGGGGGCTTTGCAAAGAAGGATCGTATCACCCACCGTTTCGAGATCACGTCATTGAAAGATATAGACGATGAAGTGAAGCGCTGGTTGAAAGTTGCTTATGAGCGCGATGTCGGTAAACCCAGCGGTTCAGGCAACCCTCGCAACTTGTAAGGTCAGAGTTAGAGGAGCATTGCGATTGCGGCTTGCCGCCTTCCGTGCGGAAAGGGAGCTTTGCACAAAAACTATTCCCGCAATGCGAGATGCGACCAGATAGCGTCGTGGTCTCGGAACTCTACCTTGTCGTGGGTCGATGAATACAGAACCGGGAGCCGTAGCGACCGGGTCGGACCTTGCGATAAACAACATCTCCATTTCATGGGTCGCCGAGAACGCTAGCTTACAATGACGGTGTACTCAACACTTCGCGGACCCGGACGCTACCGCTACCGGTTCTGTATTCGTCGACCCACAATGCAAATAGACTCAGTGGCAAATTCATACTCCTATCGAGGGTTCCGATTTCTAACCTGTTATCGCGTTTACGACTTTTTGTGCAAAGCCGCGGGAGAAGAGATATGAAAGCCAAAAACAATACAGCCCCACGCATGAGTGACATTGCTGTAAAGGCAAAAACCGGTAAGAACTGGAAAGACTGGTTCGCAGTTCTCGACAAGGCCGGCGCGAGCAAAATGAGCCATCAGGAGATCGTCAAACATCAAAGCGAGAAGCACGATGTTGGACCATGGTGGCAACAAATGGTAACCGTGACTTATGAACAAGGGCGTGGCTTGCGCGACAAGCATCAGCGTCCCGGCGGGTATCAAATCAGCGTGAGCCGCACCGTCAATGTGCCACTGGCTAAGCTTTACAAGTCGTTCGCGAATGCAAAGTCCCGTGCATCGTGGTTGGCTGAGAATGGTCTCGTCGTTCGCACCGCAACCACTGACAAATCGATGCGTGTGACCTGGGTCGATAGCAAGACGAGCTTGGAGATAGGCTTCTATCCGAAAGGCGCCGGCAAGAGTCAGGTCGTCGTGCAGCACAGCAAACTTCCCGATGCAAAATCTTCGGCAAGAATGAAAACCTACTGGGGCAAGGCACTGGATGGACTTCGCGCTTCACTTGAAAAATAATTCTCTTGATCCGTAAAGCAAACTGTTAGTTTGCGGTGGTTGCCAAGCCATCCAACGTTGAAGAATAAACTCTTTCTCGGCATGAGAACGACCTACACGAGATTACTCGCAGACGACGAAGGCGAAACTCATTTCGAAGACATCACTGTTGAACTTGCTTTGGCGGACTTTGCTCCATCGTCGCCGCCCATGGGAGTGTCCCCGTCCATGGCGGCATCGGAATCAGCGTTTATTGGTGGACCATCAGGCTGGACTGGTGACTGGCATGTATCGTCCGCACGCAATTTGTTTGTAGTGCTTTCCGGCGAATGGGAAATCGAAGCCAGTGATGGAACCGTGCGCAAGTTTTCTTCCCCCGACGTTTTGCTTGCCGAAGACACATCCGGCAAAGGTCACCGCTCGCGCGTAATCAGTAAAGAGGATTCGCTGGCGCTCGTGGTCCAACTCGCGGAATGAAGTCAGTACCACCCGTAGCTGTTGGATTTAGATTGGTAGTTGGCGCCGCGAATCTAACTCGGGCACCGATACGAGATCGGTTGGGAACGAGGTCAGTACCACCACGCGGTAGCGGGTGGGTTACGCTTGCCGTTGAGCTAACAAGTAATGAATACCTCAACTCTGAAAGTTGACGCTTCCAAACAACTCGAACTCGGTCGTCGTGGCGAAGAACTGGCCGCGGCTTACTTGCAACAGCTCGGCTACCGCATTGTGGCTGCAAACTTTGCGTTGCCGGTGGGTCGCAATCGACTGGGAGTTCCCATCAATGTTGAAATCGATCTAGTCGCTTATCAGGGACAGACGCTTTGCTTTGTTGAAGTGAAGAGCCGTGCTTCTGATTGGTTTGCGCCGCCGCAGGTGAACGTCGACCGTCGCAAGCAGCGGCAAATCGCGCGCGCCGCGCGCGCTTACCGGCGCATGTTTGGTTTGGTTGGCGAGCCGTATCGTTACGACGTGATTACAATCGTGTTTGGAGAAGCTGACGACGCTAGCGTCGCTCCGGAAATCGAATTGCTGCGGAGCTACTGGACTGAAGATCAACTACGCAAGCGCGCCTGGTCGGATAGATACTACGACTAACCGCGCAAACAAGAACTTCGGCTTACTGGGACCGCGGGCGTCCCGCCCGCAATGAGCGCGCAGCGCGAACAATCCTTATAATAGACTCTTCGCACCTTGGTCGCTCGCGCGGCGGAACGCGAAGCGATCTCATTAGCACCGCGGCTTTAGCCCGGTGATAGGCAACCGGAACTGATAAGGAACCGTTTCTAACGGTTTTTGTTGGCAGGGCAATCATGAAAAACCGTTGGAAACGGTTCAGGAATTATTTGGGAGACCTTGACCACCGGGCTAAAGCCACGGTGCTAATGAGATCGCTTCGCGTTTCCCGGCCCCAGTTCCAATGAGAAGTCGATATGACAACCAAACTCACCCAACACGATGAAAACTGCTTCGCTTGACAACAAACATCGAATCATTAGAATCGCTGCTGCTCCAAAGCGGGAGTAGCTCAGTGGTAGAGCATCGCCTTGCCAAGGCGAGGGTCGCGAGTTCAAGTCTCGTCTCCCGCTCCAATATTTAAGGTGAAGGCGGAAGTGATGAAGGGCCGGTTTTCAGTTTTTGGCTTTCAGTGTTGCGGCCGCTAAATTGCGGTTGGGCTGAAAACTGCAAACTGAAAACGTGAAGAACGGAACTTCATACTTCCGCCTTCATGCTTCATACTTGCTTTTAAGGCGGCGTAGCCAAGTGGTAAGGCAGAGGTCTGCAAAACCTTTATTCATCGGTTCGATTCCGATCGCCGCCTCCAATTTACTCAACAACTCAAGTTGACTTGAACTCGATTAAGAGACCTGCCATAATGCGTGTGGCAGATTGCCACTTAGCGTCAAGGAGTGGAGATAATGACATTCGCAAAGGCAAAAAAGGTGAGCACGGCAGACAAAGACAGAATGCATTTTCGTCTAAATCCCGACATTAAGGCGCGGGTGGCTCGGGCTGCAGCCATCACCGGCCAGGGACTTACCGATTTCGCCGTCTCTGCGCTCAGCGAAAGAGCCAACGAAATTCTGGAGCGACACGATACCGTGACGCTTGATGCCGAGGACTATAGTTTCTTCCTTAAATCGCTGGACCGCAGCAGGAAGCCGTCGAAGTCGTCTCGCGCTGCTGCCGCGCGCTACCGGCGAGGTCGACGGGAAGGTGTGAGACATCGCCTTGCTGGTTGAGCCGATCTCCAGAAGTCACGCTCGGAAGCGTTTCGACTGTGGAGATAAAGAAGTCACCCG
>DATNOG010000140.1:0-19288 GCA_035601415.1 Pyrinomonadaceae bacterium
AACTTTTTCTTCCTTGCTTTGAATGTGCCGATACTCAATGCCGACTTTGCCGCAATAGGCGCGTTGGAGAATGCCAAGTATTTCGCGCAACGTTGCGCTTTCTGTGCCCGCGAGCCCGCCGGTGATGAACTCGCGATCGAGATCCCAGATCGTCAAGCCGTAAGTTTGAATATCGAGTTCCGGGTGGTAAAGCACTGGCATCGCGTGCAGCGGATCGATATCGGCGATCAGATGGCCGCGCACTCGGTAGGCGTTAATCAATTCCATCACGTGCGCTTCTTTGGTTGTCTGCTCGCGCGTTTGATCTCCGGGCAGAAGCAAAGGATTCCGGTCGACACTCCAGCGGAAAGGCACATGCGCGATGCCCAGGTCAGAAAAAACATTGTCGTAAAACTTGTCGTTACCAAGAATCAGCTCATGCACTCGCGCGAGAAATGCTCCCGATTCAGCGCCCTGAACAATGCGATGATCATAGGTGCTGCTGATCGTGATTGCTTTTGAAATTCCCAGTTGCGACAAGGCTTCGGGCGCCATGGCTTGATACTCCGCCGGGTATTCAATCGCTCCGGTGGCGATGATCAGCGACTGGCCCACCATCAAACGCGGCGTCGAAGCAACTGTGCCGATCGTGCCCGGGTTAGTCAGCGAAATAGTTGTGCCCTGGAAATCGGGAATCTGCAGCTTGCCGTCGCGCGCGCGTTTCACCACATCGTCGTAGGCTTCGAGAAACTGAGAAAAGCGAAGCTTGCCGGCGTCCTTGATATTGGGAACCAGCAGCGTTCGCGTGCCGTCTTTCTTTGTTAAATCGATCGCCACGCCGAGATTGATTTGCGCGCGACGAACACGCGCCGGCGCGCCTTCAACAACTTCGTAACCATCGTTGAGCTGCGGAAACTCGTCGAGCGCGCGCAGTAATGCCCAGGCGATCAGATGCGTGTAGGAAACTTTGCCACGATCGTTTTCCTGAAGATACTGATTGATCATGCGCCGGTTTTCGTCAAGAAGTTTTACCGGAATGCGGCGTTGTGAAGTTGCCGTCGGCACCGCCAGACTTGCGTCCATGTTCTCGACAATCTTCAGGGCGGCGCCGCGAATCGGAATGGCTTCAACTTGTTCGCTCGTGGGTACGGCTGCAGGTTTGGTTGCCGGGACGGCTTTTGTTTTTGCCGGCGCACTCGCCTCCGCAGCGCGCGCCGGAGCATTAGCTGTTGCAGTCTCGCTGCCGCCATTGTCTGGTGACCGCGCATCGCTGGCTGTGCTGATTACTGTTGCGGCTTCATTGCCGGCGCCATCACCCAACAACTCCGTAAAGTAAGTGCGCCATGACTCGTCAACCAACTCGGGATTGCTGCGGAAACGGCCGAGCAAGCCTTCGACGTAAGTGGCGTTAGCGCCAAAATTCTCGGCAATAATTTCTGATAAATCGGTACTGGTTTGCGCCAATTCTTTCACCTCTGCTAAGGACAAAACTGCGACAGGGTTGACCTGCTGGCGGTGTGCTTTTAGTCATAGACTAACATCTTCGCGAGAGGTTTGCATCTCGTGTTTGTGACGGCTGGCGATAACTAAAGCCAGGCAAAAAACCTCGAATTCCCTAAGCCCGAGTGTTATCTTAAGCGACCGTTCGATCAAGCTTAGCGCAACGAAAGCAGGCCTATTCTGGCAGAGGAGAATCCCGAACCGCGATCAGGTCTTCGGACAGTGTTGGTTTTCATAATGCTGTTTGCCGTGCTGGGCGCGGTAGTGCTGTTTGCTTATTTTTCAACTTTTGAACGGCCATTGACGACCATCATTCTCGTGCGTCATGCCGAGAAAAATATTGAACCGTCAAATACCGATCCCGATTTGAGTCCGGCCGGCCAGGCGCGCGCGCAGGAATTGGTGCGCATGTTTGGCGACGCCGGCATCAAGGCAATCTACGCCACACAATACAAACGCACGCAGCAAACCGTGAAACCCCTGGCCGACAAGCTTGGATTGCCGGTTACATCAGTCGATGCCAAAAACACTGCCGAGCTGGTGAGACAGATTCGTGCCCAGCACAACGGCGCGGTCGTCTTCGTTGTTGGTCACAACAATACGGTGCCGGAAATTATTGCTGCACTTGGTGGTCCACAAATGCCGGTCATTCCGGAAACAGAGTTTGACAATCTTTACGTCGTTACGATTTATCGTGTGGGCCAGGCGAAGTTATTGAAGATGAAGTACGGAAGTCCGATGCCCGCGAGCGGACAGGGAATGACTCAGTGAGCGGTGGGCAGTGAGCAGTGAGCAGTCGGCACGCGGGCAGGCATGCGTCAAGTTAATACTGGGAGCGTGGGCGTCGTCTCGCCCGCATTGAGCGCGCAGCGCGAACAACTCGAACCATGTCTGGTGACGCAGCATGCGGGCGAGACGCCCGCGGTCCCAGTGAATAAGTTGAACTTTGCCCAACCATAGACGAGGGCTTATCAAACCAACAGAAAACCCATGTCCAAAAAACCCAAGACTAAATCCGAATCGAAAGATCGCGCTGCAAACTTAGCGAGCGCTATCAATCGGCGGTCGTTTGTCAAACTCGTTCCCGCATTCGGCACCGCAGTAATAGTCGCGCCGCATTTGCAGCTTAGTTCGTTGGCGCAGACACCTTCGCCCACGGCGACCCCGCTGCCTTCACCGTCACCTTCGCCGACACCTTTGCGAGTCACGAAGGAAATGTTGCAGCAGGCCGAGAAGCTGATCGGCATTGAGCTGACAGAAGCGCAAGAGGCAATGGCACTACAAAACGTCAGCACCAACCTCGATCGTTACGACGCGTTGCGCAAAATCGATGTTCCGCTGGACACCGAGCCCGCAACTTTGTTTCACCCGGCATTGCCGGGCAAAAAGTTCAACTCAAAAGCAACAAAATTCAAATTGAGTAAGGTTGAAGTCCTGCCATTTAACTCCCTTGAAGACCTGGCGTTTGCCACGGTGCCGCAACTTGCTGCCTTGATTCGCGCGCGTAAAGTTTCGCCGGTTGAGTTAACGAAGATGTATCTGGCGCGTTTGAAAAAATATGGACCAAAACTCAATTGCGTCGTCACGCTGACAGAAGAGCTTGCGCTTGCGCAGGCGACCGAAGCGGAGCGAGAGATCAAAGCAGGGAAATATCGCGGCCCGTTGCACGGTATTCCCTGGGGCGCAAAAGATCTTTTCGCCACGAAGGGAATCAAGACGACCTGGGGCGCGGAACCCTATCGCGACCAGGTGATCGATTACGACGCAACTGTAGTCGAGCGGCTGCGCGCTGCGGGCGCGGTGCTGGTGGCGAAACTGTCGATGGGCGCGCTGGCCCAGGGCGGTCGCTGGTTTGGCGGCATGACCAGAAATCCGTGGCAGGTTGAGGAAGACAAGACTGGCTCGAGCGGTTCGTCCGCCGGCCCCGCCGCTGCAACAACCGCGGGCCTGGTGGGTTTTTCAGTAGGCACTGAAACTTTGGGCTCGATCATCTCGCCGTCTTCGCGCTGCGGCGTGGTTGGGCTGCGGCCGACTTATGGGCGCATCAGTCGCTATGGCGCGATGGGTCTCAGTTGGACCATGGACAAAGTTGGGCCGATTTGTCGCAGCGTTGAGGATTGTGCCGCGACTCTCAGCGCGAGTTATGGACCAGATGGGCGCGATTTAACTGTGGGCGATGTGCCTTTCATCTGGCAGCCGTCGAGGCCGCTCAGCGAAATGCGCATCGGTTACTTAAAGACTGAATTCGATCAGCAAACTGATGCGGGACGAAAAGCGATCTACCAGCAGGCGCTCGACGCGTTGAAAGCTGCCGGCGCGAATCTTCAACCGATCGAGTTGCCAAAGTTCTCCGTCGGAGCACTGCGTATCATTCTGGTGGCGGAAGCAGCGTCCGCTTTTGACGACATCACGCGCAGCGGCGCCATCAATCAGCTTTCCGGTCAAGATCCTTCCGACTGGCCCAACACATTTCGCAGCTCGCGCTTCATTCCCGCAGTTGAATACATCAGGGCGCAACGCGCGCGCCGTCTACTGATGCAGCAGATGGATGAGTTGATGTCGAAGTGGGACGTTTTTGTTTCACCGGCGCCAGGCAGCCTTAGCTTGCTGATCACAAATCTGACTGGTCATCCAGCGGTCTGTGTGCCCTGCGGCTTTCCGAAAGGTTTGCCGCAATCGATTATGTTTACGGGCGGTCTCTACGACGAAAGCGCGCCGCTGCGAGTGGCGCTGGCGTTTGAGAAGGCCACGCAGTGGCACACGATGCATCCGAAAATGGATTGGGCTTAAGTGGAATTCGCGTCAGGAATTGATTAATAGTCTAGGCAGATCCAGCACTAATGCCACGCTCCCATCGCGCAATTCTGTAGCGCCAGCCACGCCATACCAGCGTCCACCGTGACGGCCGAGACTGCGCACCAAAACTTCCTCTGTGCCTTGAACCTCATCAACGACGAGAGTCACCTGGTTTAGCGAATCTCCATTCGCTTGCTGTTCTGATTCTGAAAGCCGACAAGTAATGACCTGCGCGCTCTTTCTTGAATGCTTCTTCGCGGAGGATTGTCCCGGCAACTCACTCAGATCGATTGGTTGCGGGTGGTCGCGGTCAGCTCGCTTCTTCTTCGTGGGCCTCTTTTCGCGAACCGCACCGCCGATGTGCGATATCTGATTTGCCGGAATGCAGTAACGATTGCCCCTGGAAACAACGACGGTCGCCGAAAGCAAGCCGAACGTGACCGGCAGGCGAATTTCGAAAGTCGTTCCCGCGCCGGGCTTGCTCGACACTCTTAACTCGCCACCAACTTGCTCAACCGCTGTTTCAACCACATCGAGGCCAACACCGCGTCCCGATACATCCGTCGCCGCTGCGAGCGTGGTGAAGCCGGCGCGAAAGATCAGGCGCAGGCTTCGCTCGAAATCAAGTTCAGAAGGTTCCGACACAATCCCCAGACGCGCAGCCGCTTTTGAAATCACCAGCGGATCGATGCCGCGGCCGTCGTCAATAACACGAATGCGCGATTGCGCTCCTTCGCTAATTGCTTCGATGCGAATTGTTCCGCGTCTGTCCTTGCCGAGTCTGAGTCGCTCATTCGCGGACTCGATTCCATGGTCAACTGCATTGCGGATTAAGTGCATGAAGGGATCGGTGAGCGCATCGGCGAGCACTTTATCAACGCGCAAGTCCTTTCCCGCAACTTCGAAATCGATTTCCTTGCCGGACGAGCGCGCCGCTGATCGCCCCATGCGCAGCGCTCGTTGCAGCGTGGGCGCGAGCGAAACCATACGCAGATTGATCAGCTCATTTTCAAGCTCCATGAAAGACGTCCGGATAGTTTCATTCAGCGAGTGAAGTTCTGCGCGCGCCTTTTTGGGTGTCTGTTTTTGGTCAACAGCTAGCTCTAAAGCGTTTGCGGTGGTGCGAAATAGCTCGTGTGTCGAGGAAATAAGCTGATCAAGTTTTTCCAGATCGGTGCGCACAAAATTGGCGAGCGAGGAAACGGATGTTCTGTTAGTGGTGCTGGTTATTGGCTGTTGGTATGAAGCGACTGGCACAGAAACTACGCGCTCAACCCTGGTAAATGTTGCCGCACAATCGGCGACGACACTCTGTGAATCAGCAGGACTGGTAGAACTTGCATAAAGAATGCGGAAGTTCACGCGATCAGAATGCTCGGGGTCGACCGTTGGCGAAGTTGCAATCACTTCTCCCGATTGCGCGAGTGTTTCTCTCAGTCGGAAAAACTCTTCGTCAAAGCTCGTAATATCAAAACTCGCCGCCGCCACAAAAAGAGGACTGCCTTCCCGAACAACGCTTACTAGTCGTTGCTTCTCGTCTTCGCTTAACGATTGCCAAATGTCGGAAGGAATGCTTTCAAGAACTGCGTCAGTGTCGGCGCTCGATGCGGCGGTGCCGCGCCGGGCAGCAGTTTGGAGCTGATCGAAGAGCGCGCGCCGCGACGGCTCGACTATGCCACTGGCTGCGAGGCCCAAACTTTCAGCCAACGCGTCCACGGCGTTTTCGGATATTTGCACCACGCGGTCGTCAACAGCGACGCGGCCGATTCGCAGTGCATCCAGCAGAGTTTCAAACTCATGGGCAATGTGGCTGACGGCTTCGAGGCCGATTGCTGCCGACAAACCCTTAACACTATGAACGTGCCGGAAAATCTGATCGATTGACTGGCGGCGATTGGCCTGATTGGCTGTATTTTCGCGAAGCTGATCAAGGTCGGTAAAAACCTTCTCGATCAACTCCTCAATCTCTATTAGAAATTCGCCTCGATTTAGATCCACAAAGAGATAGTAAGTCGTGAATCGTAAATGGTAAATGGAAGATTCGCAGGAGAAACTGAAAGGTCGTCAAGCAGATGCAGAATGCTCATCCGAGTGCTCTTCGGATTCCGTCTCCGGTTCAGTCTCGGACTCAGTTTCGGTCGTATCGATATGCTGCTGAGGTTGCTGCTCATCCAGATCGCGCTTGATGGCGTCGAGGATGCCGTTGATGAATTGGGTGGCTTCGTAAGTCGAGAAGCGGCGGGCAATTTCGAGCGCTTCGTTGATGGCGACGGTGCGCGGTGTAGGCTCGTACAGAAACTCATAAACGGCGAGCCGCAGAATATTGCGATCGACGATCGCCATACGCGGAATGCGCCAGTGTTCCGCTCGCGACCGGATGCGCTCGTCGAGCGTGTCCAGGTGCGCAAGTGTTCCCGACGCCAGACGCGTCGCAAAATCACGCGTCGCGTCTTCCGTGTCGGCGTCGCCTAACTCCGCCCAGTAAGTGCGCAGCACTTCAGCGGGATTGGCTTCGGCAATGTCAGCCGCAAAGAGCATTTGCAAGGCGCATTCACGCGCCTTACGTCGCGAGCCCATAAAACAAACACCAGTGAAAAGTCAAAAGTGAAAAGTGATAAGTGATAAGTTCAAAGAGAGCGTCAACTCTTGACTGCTTACTTTTCACTCTTCACTTTTTACTGTTCACCGCCTTGTACAGATTTGCCAATTCAACCGCCGTCGTAGCGGCTTCAAAACCCTTGTTGCCCAGCTTGACTCCCGCGCGTTCGATCGCCTGGTCCATGTTGTCGGCAGTTATAACTCCAAAAACTACTGGCACTCCAGTTTGCAATGCCGCCTGGCCGATGCCGCGGGCCACTTCGCCGGCAATGTATTCGAAGTGCGGAGTCTGCCCGCGAATAATTGTACCTAGGCAAACAACCGCTGCAAACTTTTCTGAAGCAGCCAGCTTCTGGGCCAGCAAGGGAATTTCGAAAGCGCCTGGAACCTTGTAGATCTCAACGTCCTTCTCAGCCACTCCCAAACGATCGAATGCATCGAGCGCACCGTCCACTAATCGTGAACTTATAGAGTCGTTCCAGCGACTCGCAACAATCGCGAAACGAAATTCCTGACCGTTGAGCTGTCCTTCGTGAACTACCGGCTGCAAGAATCAACTGCTCCATTTTCAAGCGGATGAAAAATCATTTTGAGTATAGGGGATGGATTTGAGAGCGGCAAGAGACTGGCATTCTGGAAAATCATCTCTTTTCTTTCAAGTTATCCCGCTCGCATAAGATAGGGACAGACAGGAATGTCTGTCCTACTTACTTCCCCTTGAAAACTGCTTGACGTTTTTCCAGAAAAGCGTGGGTTCCTTCGCGCATATCTTCAGTTGCAAATAAACTGGCGAATAATTTCGCTTCCAACGCCAGTCCTTCTGCCAACGGCAACTCTGTTCCAACGACTACGGCCTTCAAGCAGGCGCGAATTGCCAGTGGCGCGAGCTGCGCGATCTCACGGGCCAATGCTTCGGCCACCGGCAGCAGTTCGGCAGAAGGCACAACGCGATTGACCAAACCAAGTCGCAACGCGTCTTCGGCGTTGATTATTCCCGATGTCAGGATTAACTCCAGAGCGCGCGCTCGGCCCAGTTCGCGTGCCATGCGCTGCGTGCCGCCGTAGCCGGGAATGATTCCCAGTTTTGTTTCCGGCAAACTGAAGCGAGCATTTGTCGTCGCAATGCGCAGATGACAAGCGAGCGCCAATTCGCAGCCACCGCCCGCGGCAATCCCGTTGATTGCGCCTATCACCGGCACCGGACTCTGTTCTATCTGATTGCATAGCTGCTGACCGCGCTCGGCTATCGACTCGGCTTCGTCGGCGCCCACGTGAATCAGCTCGCTTAAGTCAGTGCCGGCGGAGAATGCCCGGTCGCCGGCACCGGTGAGAATCACGGCGCGCAGTTCCGAGTCGCTCTCGAAAGTTTTGAACGTCGCACTGAGCGCAGCGATTGTTTCGCGCGATAGCGCTTTGAGCTTTTCCGGCCGGTTCAAGGTCACTATGGCGACCGATTCGCGCCGCTCGATGTGGATAGTCTCAGGTTTCAAGTCTCAAGTCTCAGATTTGAAGTTTCAAGTACAAAGTCCTGGGACTGCTGAAAGTAAAAAGCGCAGGTCTCTTTAACCTGAAACCTGTAAGTTGAAACTTGAAACTTTCTTACACCAGTTTCATTGGTGTTGGATTCTTTGGATCAGTGTAGTCGTAGAAGCCGCGACCGGATTTACGTCCATACAAACCCGCCATCACCATGCGCTTTAATAGTGGCGGCGGCGCAAAACGCTTCTCGCGAAATTCGTTGAACATGATTTCGGCGATGTAATAAGTCGTATCAAGGCCAACGAAGTCGCCCAACGTAAATGGTCCCATCGGATAACCAAGCCCAAGTTTCATCGAAGTATCGATATCCACGATTGAGCCGACGCCTTCTTCCAGCGCGCGAATAGCATCGAGCATGTAGGGAACCAGCAGGCGATTCACAATGAAGCCTGTCCGATCGCCGGCGCGCACCGGCACCTTGCCGAGTTTTTTGCCAAACTCGATCGCCTGCTCATAAATCTTCTCGTCCGTAAGGATCGTGCGTACCACTTCAACCAGTTTCATTAGCGGTACGGGATTGAAGAAATGCAGTCCAACAAAACGTTGCTGGCGCGCCGGCGACGTCGCAGTCATCATTTCGGTAATTGAGATTGACGAGGTGTTCGACGCAAATATTGTTTCCGGTTTACAAATGCGATCGAGTTGCGCGTAGGTCGTTCTTTTTTGTTCTATGTTTTCGATAATAGCTTCGATGACGATGTCGCAATCAGCGAGATCGTCGAACGAGGTAGTGCCGGACAAACGATCTCGAGTCGCCTTTTGCTGCTCCGCCATGATGGTTCCTTTTTCAGCAAACTTCGCCAGCGACTTTTCAATGCCGGCAAATCCTTTGTTGATCAGATCGTCAGACACTTCGCGCACTATCGTTTCAAACCCGGCGCTCGCCGCAGTCTGCGCAATGCCCGACCCCATCAAGCCGCAACCCAATACTCCAACCTTCTTAATTTCCATCGCTTCGCAATCTCCTTCTTTTATGACGCAAACTGTTAGTTTGCGATCTCGTTCGAATCGCCTTTCGCGTCGCAAACTAACAGTTTGCTTTACTTAGTGGAACAGACTTCAGTCTGTGATTTCTTAGCAGCCACAGACTAAAGTCTGTGCCACTTGCTACTTCGGTGACGGCGTCTCCATTACCTCGATGATCCCATAGCTTCTTCCGGTAGTCTTAAGCCAGGCGTTGTACTGCTTGCTCCACTCGCTGAAATCTTGCGCCAGTCCGTTTTGTTCATCCTGTTTTGATCTCGCAGTGCCGGCGTTTGAATTTTGCATCGCCGCCTTCGTCTTTATGAGTAGCGCCTTGAGCCCGTCTCTAATTTCATCCGCTTTGGGATCGAGCGAAGGCGTCGTCTCCAGTTGCTTTACCGCGGGATCAATACGATCGGTATTATGGTCCTTTAACGTTAGATAGAAAGCGTCCTGACCATCGTTCATCGCCTTCGCGAACGAGACGTACTTGCTCGACTGGTCATCGGCGGCAGGAGCCGTTTCCTGGACCAGGGACGCCGGCAGTGGATCTCTGAAGTGCTGAATAGTCTTCAAAAAACTTACGGCCACTAAGACAATCGCCGCAACCTGCAAGACGCGCCACGCAGTTGCAACCACTGGTTTCTCACCGGGCCGGCGATAGTCGACAGCGAACGCCAGAATCGCACCAGAAACCAGGCCGCCCAGGTGGGCAGCGTTATCAATGAACCCGCGGCCCAGATAACCAATGAACAGATTGATCATGATGATGGGCAGCATACCGGTGCCGAAAGCGCGCTTGAAACCTTCAGGCAACTCGTGGCGAAACTTGATGCCAAAAACGAACAACACTCCCACCAACCCGAATAGCGCTCCGGATGCGCCTGCGGAAAGCACATCGTTCCCCTTGAAAAGAAAGCGTCCAGGACCAACCGCCAAACTCGGTCTGACAGTCAGATAGCTGGCAACAACGCCGGCGATACCCGTCAGTACCCAGAACACAACAAACTTTGCCGAGCCATAAAGTTTTTCAACGTATGGCCCAACCACCCACAAGCTGTACATGTTGATGAGCACGTGAGGCAGGTTGACGTGCACAAACATCGGCGTCACAAAACGCCACCATTGATGTTGGTGGTTGATTGTGAAGTTCAGCTTCGCGCCGAATGCAAACAACACGGTATCGGGAAACTCCCACAATGCCGTCGAACTCAGCCCGCTCGACTGCCACATCAACAGGAAAACAAAGAGATTCGCCACCAGCAAAATTATTGTGAACTTGTACGGTCGATCGAGAACCGCCCGGGCGAATCGCAGCGTCTCGTGATCAGGCCCGGCGCTCGTATTCCGCGTTGCCGCTTGCGTGGTAACCGGTGCGCCGCAAACAGCGCACTGCTGTTGTCCGGCGCCGACTATTGCGCCACAGTCGCGACAGAGCGTAGGGCGTCCTTCGTTTGCGTTGTTTGTTCTTTTGAGCAAAAGGTCTTTACGCTAACGAGCGTGATGCTTTTCAGTAAAAAGCATCACGCCCAAATGGTTTTAGAACTTTTGAAATGGACTTGTCAGATTCTACACCGAAGTTATGAGAAGCCGATAACGGAGCAACTGAAAGGTTGGCTTCTGAGCTTCTGATTCTTCCGCCAAAGTTTGCAAAGTCATTTGCAACTCAATCGTTGTTACGGCCAAATTGCATTCAAGAGCGCGGCGAGTCGATATCCTCCCCACGCCACTCGTTGCCGTGCCACTTTTAATGCTGCGGTGTTGTAAGCCGCGGTTGGCGTCCCGCCGTTACTAATGCCGTTGTAGGCGGTGCTCTTGGCCAGTGCGAAACTCTCATCGGCCCACGCTTGAAAGTTAAACGGATCGTTCAGCTTCACTCTGGGATCAGTGGCCGGGTTATGGGCTCTTGCCAGTGCGGCGGCGGCGGGAATCTGGTTCAGTGGAGGCGGCGCGAAGTTTGGACCGGTCTTGGGAAATTTTCCAATGCCGCCGTCCCAATAGCTGTGGAGATTGGTTGTCTTGCCCACAACTTTGATGGTCACCAGATTGCCGCCACGATCGCCTTGCGGATTAGCGCTGCTTACCCGCGTCGCGCAGTGAAGCGGTTGATGAATATCGCCGACGAAGTGAATGATCAAACGCAACGCCTGAGCTTGCGCATCCTTGTCCGTGCTGGTCTTGAGTATGTTTACATTGTCTTCCAGGGCCTTCACGATGTTGTCGGGCTCGGGCACACCGGCTGGCAAGGTCGTGCCGTCGATAGCGAAAGGGATGTCGATGAAATGAAGCGGTTTAAAGGAATCAAACTCTGCGAACGGCCGCAGATCGTCGGCCCAGTGTGCCGCGTTCACGAAGTCCTGACTCTTTACGGAAACTGCCGCAGGATTTATCGGCCGTGCCAGCAGCGCCATAGCTTGAGCTTTGGCTCTGGGATTAAGCCGTTTCAAGGCGATCGACGCAACCATCATATGTCCGCCTGCGCCCCAGCCCAGCGAAAGCGACGGCGCACAGAGCACGACGGCGAGCAGGCCCAGGGCGATTCGGATTTTGCACGACTGAAACTTGCGTTCATTTTTCATGAAGTTCTCCTTCGGGTGAATGTGCGACGCCGCATCGCCTGCTTGCATAGTGGGAAGCATCGGACGGCCGCGCCGGACATATTGGGAACTGAGCCTGTTGGTTTCAGGTGTCAAACGGTCGACGTTGAGATCGCCGGAACGCTTGTAACTTGATGGTAAAAGGCGCGGGATCTATATCACAGCTCGCGACACACTGCCACGAAAAACTGATATTGTGAAATAAAGAATCGGCAAGCGCTGCGGTAGTCCTGCCGATTCTTTGGTATGGCAATTAGAGTGAAGCGAATTAGGGAAACTAGGTTCCAATCTTTTCCAGCAGGTTCACGAGATCGTCCGCATGCTCTTCTTCCATCGCCAAAATTCCTTCCAACATGCGGCGCGTGGTCGGATCGTCGGTGTTTACGTAGTTGATCATCTCGCGATAGCTGTCGATGGCGATGCGCTCAGCAACCAAATCTTCCCTGATCATGTCGATAAGCGTGGTGCCCTCTACATATTCAGCATGACTTCTCATTGACAGCCCATCGGGATTCAAGTTTGGTGCACCGCCTAGTTGCACAATACGCTGCGCAATTAAATCTGCGTGTCCCTGCTCTTCATTTGCGTGTTGCAGAAACTCGGCCGCTACACTCTCAGCGTTGATTCCCGAAGCCATGAAATAATGACGCTTGTAACGCAGCACACAAACGATTTCCGTCGCCAGCGCTTCGTTCAATATCTTGACGACGGTATCGCGGTCCGCGCTGTAACCCTCGGTCACCGCGCCTTGTTCAATGTGCTTGCGCGCGCGTTCGCGCAGAGTCTTGATGTCCGTGAGAAATGGTTTGTCGGTCACGGCTTTAGCTCCTGATTGATCAGCCATGGTTTTACTCCTTTGAAAATCGAATTTCGGGGGAAAGCTGATGGTACTCGCCTGGGGCAGGAGGAGCAAGCGGCGATAGAACTAGTAATGAACAGTGGTGAAGCCCGGCCATTGATGCCCCTCGCTGACTGCTGGCGGCTGTCGCCGCTTGTTCTATTTGGCCTGCGGCGGCTTGACGCCGCTTTAACGATTCGTAGGCGTTGACTGTTTTCTATAACGAAGTCGCCAGGCCACGCGAAAGCGGCGTCGAGCCGCCGCAGTCCAAATAAAAGCGGACTCAAGCCGCCGCTAGTTTTCCTTGGAGTTTTATCTCACTTGAGGCATTCGGATTATTTGCCACTTCAACCGGAACGCTCCAGACCAATGTCTTTATGCGGCAGACGCCGGTGTTGTCTTCGCGGCAATAGAAGAGCGTGAGTTGCACGCGCAGCGCAGCCGTGCCCGGTTCGAAAGCATGGAAAGGAATGCGCAGTGGGAGCTGTAGGTTTTTCGAGGTTTGCGATACGGCCTGGTCGCGCCCGATTACTCCAAGTACGGAAGCGGAAATCAGTCCGAGTTGGTGTTCTCCACTTTCAACTGAAACTCGATAACGCTGCGGCGCGGCTGGATTGAGATGGTAGCCTGGGGGAAGCCCCACGCTTACCACTAGCATTCCATTGCTATCCGCACGGAGCTGTTGCGTGGCGACTTTTGTCTCCTCCGCGTTTGGCGTTCCGTCATTATTGCGCAATTCGGCCAATGCAGTGGGAGGCTGGAGACCCTTGATCATCAAGGTGGAAGTTTCCTTAGTTTTCAAATCCACCACTCGAATCGCATGATTGTTTGTATCCGCGATATAGAGCTTGCCGCTTGCAACGCTCAAGCCGCCGGGTTCATAAAAGGCCGCCGTTGTCCCATCCGTTTGTCCCGGCTTGCCAGTGCCAAGAAAAGTTTTGACGGTGCGCGCCTTTGGATCAAGCTCCTTGATCTTGTGATTATAAGTGTCGGCGATGAGCAGTTTGTCGCCATACGCAAAGATCCCCAGCGGATGTTGCAGCCGCACGTCGTCGCCGCTGCCGTCGACGTCGCCAAACTCAAACAGATCGCCGCCCACCAGCGTCTGAACTGCACCGGCCGTTGGGTCAATCGCGCGGATGATGTTTGCCTCGCTGTCGGCCACATAAAGTTTCTTGCCGTCCGTCGTAATGCCTGACGGCTGCGCAAACCCGGCATCGACCAGTGGTCCATCCAGGCGCGCTTCGCGGCCGGAGCCGGCGAAAGTTGAAACCTCATTCTTGTCGAGATCCAACTTCCAAATCTGATGCATGCCGGCCATGGTTATGAAAAGCTGGCGGCCGAGGAGTTGCAGGTCCCAGGGAGAACTTAAGCTAACGGTTCGCGCCGGGCCAATCAGAAAATAATTACGCGATTGCCGGCCCGTGCCGGCGACGGTCCGGACCACCTTCGACTTAAGATTTATCAATCTGATCAAGTGGTTTTCGGTATCCGCAACGTAAAGGTTATCACCATCAAGCGCCAAACCTTGTGGCCGATAAAACGTCGCTTTATCAAAAGCGCCGTCAGCTGAACCGCGTTCGCCGGTACCAATGGTTTCCAGCAACGTGCCATCGAGTTTTGTAATGACGATGCGGTTGTGGTTCGAGTCGGCAATGAACAAACGATCGTTCCTGGCATCGGCGAGGATTTTTCCGGGGAAGGCCAGCGGCAAGTCGCCGACCTTCGCGCGCTCCAAGGTCAACTTCAACGGCTCTTCGTTCAACTCGCCGCGCTTACGAAACTCGGCAATGGTCTTGGCGATCGTTTGATCCAGTATTTCAGCGTTTCCTTCACCTTGAACACGTCCGATGATGTAACCTGCCGGGTCGATTAGATACTGCGTGGGCCAGGCGCGCACGGCGTAGTTTTGCCAAACTTTAAATTCAGCATCGTTATAAACCGGATGCTCTATTTCATAACGCAAAATGATTCTGCGAATGTTTTCGGTGTCTTTTTCGTTCTCAAACTTTGCTGAGTGAACACCAATAACTACCAACTGGTTCGCGTATTTTTGTTCGAGCTTCTTGAGATCCGGGATGATATGGATACAGTTGATGCAGCCGTACGTCCAAAAGTCCAGCAACACGACTTTGCCTTTGAGCGCGGCAAGCGAGAGCGGTTTGTCAGTGTTCAGCCAACCGCGACCACCGGTAATTTCGGGGGCGCGCACGCGCGTCGTTTCTTGTGCCGACATGTCCTGACCTTTCGTGGTGTTTGTTTTCGGGAAAAATAACGGCGATAAAGTTACCACGAGAGCCGCCGCCCAAATCCAACGCCTTCTGTAGAGATGAGTTTTCAAGATAGTTAGAATAATTAGCCGCGGATTTTCGCGGATAAGCGCGGATCAGAAAATACCTGGATTAAATAAGGAAACACGATTAACTTTTGACTCTTTCTTTTTCAGATCCTATTTATCTGCGTTCATCCGCGGCCAATCTACTCGTGTGCGTGGGGTTCCGCACCGTCCATCACGCCGGCGAGAGCCTGATCCAGTCCATCGACTGCCCGGCGCAAATGTGGAATGGTTATCGAGCCGCCCACCACTAGCGCGACGTTGAAGACGTCAAGAAATTCCGGGCGGGTCACTCCCGCGGTTACACACTGTTTGATGTGATAGGTGATGCAATCATCGCAGCGCAACACGATTGAAGCGACCAGGCCAAGAAGTTCTTTAGTGCGCTTGTCCAGCGCGCCGTCTTCGTAGGCTTGCGTGTCGAGCGCAAAAAAGCGCTTGATACCAAGGTGATTGCTGCCGAGCAGCTTTTCGTTCATGTCGGCTCGATAACGATCAAATTCATCCATCTAAAAGGCCTTTCGTTACACTGCTTACGCGCTGAGTAGTTTAAAAGAATTAGATAAGACGCTCCCGAACCATTGTATCCTGCGGTTACTTTGCTTGCCATGACCGGGGATTTCTCTGGATGCCCGGTTAAGGTGGGAGGAGGCCGTTGCACGATGTTGACGGTATAATATTGGCGCGATGGAACAACAATCGCGAACGTTACAACTATTCAGTGCGGGCCCGGATCGGTTTGCTGTGTTCGCCGACGAGGTGATGACCATCTCTGAATGGCGCGAACCCGCACCGCTGCCGCACGCGCCCGCCGCGGTTTTAGGTGTCGTCAGTATCCAGGGTCGCATGTTGACGGTGTTGGATCTGTCGCAATTGTTGGAACAGCCGCACCGCTCGAAAAATTCGTCACACATTTTGGCGCTGCGCGGTGACGACCAACTGGCGCTGGCAATAGACAAGCCGGGCGACATAATCACCCATGATGATGGTGATTTCGAACCCGCGACGGAAGCTGACGGCAAACTGATTAGAAGAGTCATCAAACACCACGGCGATGAAATAAAGGTCCTCGATGTAAAAGAACTTTTCCCCACCGCCATTCAGGGTCGCGAGCGCCGCCGCCGCCGCTTCTAGCCTCAGTAAAATACCGGCTACACGCTCAACGCTGACACTCTTCTTCGTCCGGCCAATGTGGAAACTATTTCTGAGTGCTAGAATCGAGGTGGAGAGAACAATTAGAGAGTTTTGTGTCAGCTAGCCGCATTTCTTCTGTGACTCAGTACTCATCACTCAACACTTTTCACTATCGACATGCACGATCAGGCATTCACCATCCTTGAATACCAAGAACTGCTGGCGCTGGCGCGTCGCGGCGCACAGACGCCGATGGGACGGGCGCGCGTGGAAGCATTAACGCCGCTCGAGGATGTGAACGCGCTGGGGAAAGCGCTGGAAGCGTTGGCGGAATGCATTGAACTCAGAAAGCGCGGCGTGGTCTGGAGCTTTTCTGAGCTGGAAGAACCCGCGGAACGAATCGCGCTTTTGCGAGTTGCAGGCGTGGGCCTTGAGCCGATGGCGATCCTCGCTCTTTCAGTGTTGTGCGAACAGGCGATGTCGGCGCGCGCTTCGATTCTCGCCGAACGCGATGCGTCGCCAGTGCTGTGGAGTCTGGTTGAGAAAATCCCTACCGACCTCAATCGTTTGATCGCGCACATCGCAAATAAGATTCTGCCGAGCGGTGAAATAGACGATCGCGCCAGCCCGGAGTTGAGTCGCATCCGTCATGAGATCGCAGTCTTGCGTTCCCGCATAGCGCGCACGCTGGAAAGCGTGATGCGCAAATCAGGCGAGGCAATCCAGGACGAACTGGTGACGATGCGCAATGATCGGTTTGTGATTCCGGTGAAATCCGATCATCGCGCGCGCGTGGCCGGAGTCGCCCATGGTTTTTCCTCCTCGGGGGCCACAGCTTTTGTCGAGCCGCTCGAAACTATTGATGCCAACAATGAATTGCAGGCCTTGCATGAAGAAGAAGCACGCGAGATTGCGAAAATTCTTTTCGCGCTGACTGAAGAGTTGCGGGCGCAATTGCCGGCGATTGAAGCGGCGGCGGCAGCCATAACCGAACTTGATTTGATAAACGCCAAAGCGGTCTTTCAGAAAAAGTTTGCATGCGTGATTCCGGAAATTGGTAAGTCCGGCAAACTACAGTTTGTCGAAGCGCGTCATCCGTTGCTCGAAGAAAATCTGCGCGCAGCGGGTAGCGCCGTTGTTCCTGTTTCGTTTTCACTCGACGAAAACAACAACACAATGGTTATCTCCGGCGCCAACGCCGGCGGCAAAACAGTAGTACTAAAGACTGCGGGGCTACTTTCGTTGATGGCCTTGGCTGGTTTGCCCGTGCCTGCACGCGAAGCGCGCGTTCCTTTTTATTCGTCCGTGCTCGCAGACATTGGCGACCATCAATCACTGGCCGCTAATCTCTCAACCTTCACCTCGCATGTGGCAAACATCTCGCAAATGATTGAACTGTGCCAGGCGCCGGCGCTCGTCTTGTTGGATGAAGTGGGAACAGGAACCGACCCCGAAGAAGGATCGGCGTTGGGCGTTGCCGTCGTCGATCATTTTCGCAAAGCCTGTGGCGCGCAGGTCATGGCCACGACGCATTACAGTGGCTTGAAGATGTATGCCGGCAATGAAGAAGGCGTACTCAACGCGAGCGTCGAGTTTGACGAAAAGACTTTGCAGCCAACTTACCGTTTGATTGTTGGCGTTGCCGGCTCGTCTTCGGGACTCGAGATCGCGCGCCGTTTTGGTATCCCGAACAAAGTCATCGATCTGGCTTTGGAGTCGGTGAAGGATTCGACGCGGCAGGCAGTGGAGTATTTGCGGCGCATCAAGCTCGAAGCAGAAGAGGCCGAAAGCCTGCGCGCCGCGCTTGAAGAAGAGCGCGCCGCCGTGGCTGAAAAATTTGCTTCACTTGACAAAAAAGCTGAGCGCCAGGAGCGCGAGCGGCAGGAACTATTTCAAAAAGCTCTGGATGCGACTGTCCGCGAATTTGAAAAGCGATCGCGCGAGCTGGTTGCCACCATCCAGGATCGGTCTGAGCGTCTCAAAGTCGAGCGTGAAGCTCAGCGACGTGTATCGGAACTGAAACGCGAAGCGCAACGGGCAACGAGCGCGGGCAGCAAAAGGGAAGCAATATCTACAGCGCCGGACAGCACCAGCGGGCGTGGCGTGCGCGTGATGCGCGATGGTCAGGTCGTTAAGAAAGAAAAAGAGTTTGAGGAAAGTCGGACAGCCGAGGAAGAGTATACGCCGGCTGCGCATAGCGAGATCGCGGTTGGCGATAAAGTTAAACTGCGCTCGTTTGGTTCGATAGGCATTGTGGATAGTCTTAAGGGAGACGAGGCGGAAGTACGCGTGAAATCGCTTCGCTTCCGTGAGAAGCTGGAGAATCTGGAACGCGTTGAGCTGTCATCGCCGGCAAAATCAAAAGCGGAAAGGTTTGCGAGTCTGCGAGAGTCAAGCGGCACCGAACTCCATCTAAAAGCCGCGCAGGAAAACGGCCGCTCCGAATTAAATGTCATTGGCCGAACGACGGACGAAGCGGTTGACGCGGTTGATAAGTTTTTGGACGAAGCTTCGCTTGCAAGTTTGAGCCAGGTGCGGATAATTCACGGGCACGGCACGGGCGCTCTGCGCCGCGTAATCACCGAGCTGCTAAAAGATCATCCGCACGTCGCGCGCTTCAACGCGGCGCCGCAGGAGCAGGGTGGCTCCGGAGCAACGCTGGTCGAGTTAAAACAGTAATACAATGCGTTACCCGCAAACATTCATCGACGATCTCAAGCGTCAGGCAGACATCGTTCGCGTCATCCAGGATTACGTCCAACTCAAGAAGAAGGGCGCAAACTGGATGGCCTGCTGTCCTTTTCATAAAGAGAAGACACCTTCCTTTTCCGTTAGTCCCACGAAAGAAATCTTTTACTGCTTTGGTTGCCACAAGGGCGGATCAGTTTTCAACTTTGTGATGGAGATGGAGCGGGTTGCGTTTCCGGAGGCGATCAAAATCGTCGCCGAGAAAAGCGGAATGCCGTTGCCCAAATTGATTGATGACAGCCGCTATGAAGCAAGGAAGGC
>DATNOG010000141.1:0-3390 GCA_035601415.1 Pyrinomonadaceae bacterium
CGCCTTCGATCAACTTTATCCGCACAAGGAGTTGCAGGAACGCCACATCAACATCACCTCGCTGCTCGCACGCCATGGCCGCTACGTGGTTGAGTGGATCTACAACGCGATCAATATTGGATCGAATGAGCATCAGATTGTCTACCTGTAGATGTGAGATGTCAGATGTCAGATGTCAGACGACAGGAAATAAAGAGTCATCGGGATTTGATTGTTTGGCAAAAATCGATGGATCTGGTTACGGCTGTTTATAAACTTACAGATGATTTCCCAAAATCCGAACTTTACGGCCTGACGAGTCAGATCAGACGTTGCGCCGCTTCAATTCCAGCGAACATTGCAGAAGGACAAGGCCGACGGCTTGCCGGTGAATTCTTGCAGTTTCTTGGTAACGCGCGCGGTTCACTCCTGGAACTGGACACACATTTGGAAATTGCTGTGCGACTTGGCATGCTAAACAGGGAACTGCATTCAACACTGATGGAACAACTTATAGAAGTTAGAAAGCTGTTGAATGGTTTGATGCGCTCGATACGTACGACATGAGTTTTTACTGACATCCGACATCTGATATCTGACATCTCGACTATGTCCAAAATCCGCGTTCTTCCTGACCATCTGTCGAATCAAATCGCCGCCGGCGAAGTTGTCGAGCGGCCGGCGTCAGTAGCCAAAGAGCTGGTCGAGAATGCGATTGACGCCGGCGCGACCAGCATCACGCTTGATGTCGAAAGCGGCGGCCGCCGCCTGCTGAAAGTTTCGGACAACGGCGAGGGGATGATCCGTGACGATGCAGTGTTAGCGTTTGAAAGGCATGCCACTTCCAAGATCAGCAAGTCGGAAGATCTCGCCGCCATTGCTACGCTCGGCTTTCGGGGCGAGGCCCTGGCCTCGATAGCTTCCGTTGCGCGCGTCGAACTGACGACCAAAACAGAAGCAGCGAACGCTGCTACACGCGTCGTAATTGAAGGCGGAAAGATGCGCGACGTGAAAGACGCAGCCCATCCGCGCGGCACGACCGTCACGGTGCGCGATCTTTTTTTCAATGTGCCTGCACGACGGAAATTTCTACGCTCGGAAGCGACCGAAAGTTTTCATCTCACCAATCTCGTGACTCACTACGCGTTGGCCCATCCTGAAATCGCCTTAACGCTGACTAACAATGGGCGCGAAGTTTTGCGCGCGGCGCCTGCTAACGACTTGCGCGAGCGTGCGTATCAGATTTTTGGCGCGGACTTTCTCGATAATCTGCTCGAAGTTAATGGCGGCCACCCGCAGATTGCGCGCGTCACTGGCTTTATTTCCGCACCGCGCGATCGGCGCACCTCACGCGATGCACAGTACCTGTTTGTGAATGGAAGGTTCGTAAGAGACCGGCTAATCTCGCGCGCTCTTTCGGAAGGTTATCGCGCCGTGCTGCCGCACGGCGTCTATCCCGCCGCGCTATTATTCATTGAGATACCGCTCGAAGAAGTCGACGTCAATGTTCACCCTGCCAAGACGGAAGTAAGGTTTCGACGCGCCGCCGCCGTTACCGACGCCGTGCGCGAGGCTGTGCGCGGCGCGTTGGCAAGCGCCGGCTTTGTGCGCGCCGAAGCGCTGCTGGAAGAACCGCCGGCGCCCGGTCAAACTCCTGGCCAAACAGATTCAGATCAAACTGTTAACAGCATGTCAGCAGCGGCGAGTCAGTCTTCAATTAACCCAGCCGCAGTTAATCCGGTATCGGAAGGAAGCTTTTCCGGTTTCGCCAATGCGCGTGCGCCCGAAGCCGCGTTGCAGCCACGCATCGACTTTGCCGACTTGTCTATTCAGGATGAAGATTTGTTGCTGAACGAGTCGATCTCATCTGAAGCGGATACGCCGGACACAGTGCGCGACCTCGATACGATCATGCGTCAGGAGTTGGCGGAGCAAACGGTCAGTCCCGACACAGCCGTAGATCTTGGCTTTGAGCACGAAGCCGCAGAACTGGAGCAGACAAAAGCAGAGGCGTCGTCATTGCCGCCATTGAACTCTGCGCACAAGTTTGCTCGTGAAGTTTCAGTCGAATCGTTATCCACGAACATCCGTCCGCTGGGCCAGCTCGATGAAAGCTTCATCATTGCCACCGACGACGACGGACTACTCTTAATTGATCAACACGTCGCGCATGAACGAATCTTGTTCGACAAGTATCGCGCGCTGGAATCCGCGCGCACGTCAGAGTCGCAGCAGCTTTTGATTCCTGAGACGTTTGACCTCACGCCGGCGCAGGTTGCTGTGTTCGATACGGTCGCGGCGGAGCTTGAGAGTTATGGCTTTGAGCTAATGCGTTTGTCGGGCCGCACCGTGGCGATAAAAGCTGCACCGGCCGATTTGCCCGCGGGCGAAGCGCGCAACATGCTGGCGGAAGTCCTGGAGACAGTTGACGCGGAGAAGAAGGGAAGTGCGCGTGAAACTTTGCGCGACGACATCGCCGCCTCGCTGGCTTGTCACGCGGCCATTAAAGTGAACATGTCCCTGACGCCGGAAAAGATGCGCTGGTTGATTGATCGCCTATTGAAAACTTCTTCACCAACAACGTGCCCGCACGGCCGCCCCGTTATTCTCCGCCTCGCTACGCGCGACATTCTCAAAGGCTTCCATCGCATCTAGCCACCGCTAGACTCCTTGTTTATTAAATCCGCGTTGGTCCGCGTTAATCCGCGGCTAGTTATTCCTGCTAAAATCCAAAGCTATGAAAACGCTTGGCCTCATTGGCGGCACTGGTCCGGAATCGACGATTGAGTATTACCGGCTGATCATCGATGCCTATCGAGATAAGAACGATGGGAATTCTCCACCGCTGATCATCAACAGCGTCAACCTCAAGCTGCTGCTGGCGCTGATGACTGCGAATAAATTAGAGGAATTCACCTACGAACTTAACGGCGCGGTCGAGGGCCTTGCGCGCGCGGGTGCTGACTTCGCAGCTTTTACAGCGAACACGCCGCACATTGTTTTTGATGAAGTTCAGCGGCGTTCGCGCATTCCACTTATCAGTATTGTGGAAGCGGCTTGTGAAAAGGTGCAATCGCTTGGCTTAAAGAAGGTTGGCTTGTTTGGCACGCGCTTTACGATGCAGGCGAAATTTTATCCTGAGGTATTTTCACGCGCCGGCATAACAGTAGTTGCTCCGCACGATGAAGAACAGAACTACATTCACGAAAAGTATATTGGTGAACTGCTCAACAACATCTTTCTACCGGAAACGCGCGAGCGCATGCTGTCAATTGCCGATGAGCTTAAAGCGCGTCACGGCGTTGAAGCTGTGATTCTCGGCGGGACTGAGTTGCCTTTGTTGCTGCGAGATGAGGAGCACAACGGCATTCCTTTACTAGACACGACAAAGATTCACGTTGAACGGCTGGT
>DATNOG010000142.1:0-11113 GCA_035601415.1 Pyrinomonadaceae bacterium
TGGAGCAACGCCGGCGCGCGTCAATTGCAAGAAGATCGAATGATCGCGCAGGATCTCAAGCATGGCGGAGTTTGGAAATCCCTGCTTGTGATAGCCGAGCAATTGGGGAACATTGATGCCAGTGAGAATTGTGGTCTGGCCCGAAGCGCTTTGCGGCCGGCCTTCAACTCCGAGCCGCGCGTCGGTCGGCACCACAATGCCATCAAAGATTGTCGCGTGCGCGTTTGCGGGCGCGAGAGTACCGTCAGACATTGCTGTCGTTGGCTCGTGAGAAAAAATCGCCAGCGGCTCCGCGTCAGCCAGGCCATCGAGTGGATTTTGTGTCCCGCGCGCTCCGATCCCGAGACCGTCGATGAAGAAAAGCAGAACTGACATTCGCAGTGATGAATATCATCCGCAATGTTTCGGTGCAAGTATCGCTCTGGATAATCCCATCAAATTGCCATTCCTGCCGCAGATTCGCATCCGCATTCCTCTTTGTCGCCGCTGATCGTTGAAGTCCAGACGGGAAAGAAGATACGATAGCACCCCCGTTAAACCTTCCCCTTAGGTCAGTTCGAATAGTTGCGATGAACAGAAGACTGACAAGCCGCGCCTCGACTCCCTCGACTCTCCCGATCCCTTCGCCTGATTGCAAATCGTTCTACTTGAGCCTGCTGTGCATCACGATATTCAGTCTGCTGGTCTTACCTCCCAGCGCAATGGCCCAACACTTGACGGGCCGCATCAAGGGTACTGTTAAGGTTACTAGTGAAGCCACGGACGCGCCGCCGGCTTTACTGCCCGGGGCGCGGCTTACGCTTATCAATCGTGACCTGCCGGAGCAATTATTCAAAGTAGTCAGTGACGATGTGGGCAATTTTATCTTCACCGATCTGCCGGCGGCGACGTTTTTTCTGACGGTTGAGGCTGATGGATTGGCCACAGTGAAGCGTGAAATCAATCTGGCGCCGGGTGTAGGGCTGACCGTTGAAATCATCATGAAAGCTACGATTTCCGAGACGGTTACCGTTCGTGAGGAAGAGGGCCTGCTGAGTACGGCCGAATCAACCACCAGCAATACCGTTCGTTCCCAGACACTGACCGATGTGCCGCTGCCGGCAGAGAACTATCAGAGCGCGCCGGTGCTGAATCCCGGTGTGGTGCGCGGGTTGGACGGAGTGGACCACCAGAAAGGCGCCCGCGCGGGTCAGAGCGCCTACACAGTCAACGGTGTGGACATCACGGATCCGGTTACTGGAAACCTCGCCTTCGACATCCCGCTCGAAGCGGCAGCAAACGTAAGAACCGAAGAAAACCCATACTCGGCGGTGTTTGGCCGGCTCACCGGCGGCGCAACCGAGCTCGAAACCAAAGGGGGCGGCAACAAGTTCAAGGTGAGCGCCGCGCGCCTCTTTCCAACTTTTCGCAAAATATTCACCGGCCCGATTGATTCATTTCGGCCGCGCGTCACCTTCAGCGGCCCGGTGGCCCGCGATCGTCTTTTCTTCCTACAGTCCCTTGAGTACCGCTTCACGCGCTTTCGCGTGCCGAGCCTCAAAGCTCCGGGAGACGAGTCAACCTCCGAGAACTTCAGCTCATTCACGCAATTTGATCTCAACATCAACAAGACTAACAGCGCCAAATTTGTCGCGGCGGTTTTTCCGCAAAAGGTGCGCTTCGCCGGACTCAACACTTTCAATCCGCAGCCGACGACACCGAATACGAAGCAGCGAGGCATGCTCGTCTCGATCTCCGAGCAGGCAATTTTCAAAGATGCCTCGTTTCTTTCTTCCGCCTTAAGCTATAAGACCTCCGGCCTTGACGTCTTTCCGCAGGGGACGGGATCGCTTGAGTTGTTGCCCGAAGGCAACACCGGTAACTACTTCGCCGACATCCGCAGGCAGTCTCAACGGTTTCAGTGGCGGGAAATTTACTACGCCCATCCGTTTGAGTTTCACGGTCAGCAGACCTTGAAGGTCGGCGGCGAAATTGCTTACTCGCGCGCGACGGGTGTGTTTCGCGAAAACTCGATCCTGGTCAGACGGGAGGACCGAACTCTTGCCCGACGCATAGAGTTTGGCACTGCGGCGAGCGTTTCAACCAGTCTCAGCGAGTTCACCGGCTTCGTGCAGGATCGGTGGGTCGTCAATAAGAAGCTGACCGTCGACGCCGGCCTGCGCTTCGACCGTGATGGGCTGGCCCGGCAGAACGCCCTCGCTCCGCGCCTTTCGTTTTTGTTCCTGCCGGTCAAGAATCACGCCACAGTCATACGCGGCGGAATCGGTCTCTTCTATGATCGCACTCCGCTAAGCGTCGGCTACTTCAGACAGCTTCCCGAGCGCACTGTTACCACGTTTGCTGCAGACGGCAGCTCGATAACTGACGGTCCGACTCGCTTCGCCAACGTAGAAGCAGCGCGGTTGCGCAACCCACGCAGCCTCCGGGCGAGCCTGCAAATTGATTTCTCTATCACGAGCAAGGTGACGGGACGCATTGGCTATCTGCAACGCGCAACAACAGACGATTTCATCGTCGATCCTCTTGCCGCGTCAGGCCGGAGCGCCCTGGTGCTCAGCAACCTCGGCCGTTCGCGCTACCGCGAGCTGCAATTGCTCGCAATCTATAACAACCCGCGCATCGGTACGTTGAACGCTACTTACGTGTGGTCCAAAGCTCGTGGGGATCTTAACTCTATTGATAACTTTCTCGACGATTTTCCAGCGTTCGTAGTGCGGCCGAACGAGTATGGGCTACAGCCCTTTGACGCGCCGCATCGATTCCTGGTCTATGGCCAGTTGCGAGCGCGCTGGGATATCAACATCGCGCCCGTGCTCGAGATTCGATCGGGCTTTCCGTTCTCCTTCGTTAATGAGCGCCTGGATTTTGTTGGTCCACGCAACCAGGCGGGACGCTTCCCAACTTTTCTGTCGCTAGCCATGCAAGTTACGAAAGGGTTCGCGATACCAAAGTTCGTGCCGGCGATTGGAGGCCGACGAACGCGAATCGGGGCAGCCGTTCTTAACACCACTAACCACTTCAACCCGACTGAGGTGCAAAACAACATCACCAGCCCGCGACTCGGCCAGTTTTTCAATAGCCTCCATACGTCCGTGCGCGGCAAATTCGAGTTCGACTTCTAGGCGCTGAGACCCGGAGTCTTCACTCGTACGCTACCGCCCGCGGTTCTGACTAGTTGAATGTCCATCTTCGGCATCGAGCTGTCCGCGTTCGCGATAGAGATTGAGCTTGTTGTGAAGCGTCTTCAAACTAATTCCCAACAGCTCCGCGGCGCGCGTTTTGTTGTTTTTAGTTTTCTTGAGCGTGCGCACGATCATTTGGCGCTCAACTTCTTCGATCGGCGTGCCGACGGGAAACGTGATCGTGTCTTCATTGCGTAAGCGCTCGCGCTGATCGATTGGATATGGAGCAAAGTGATGACGCTCGATCTCCTCACCAGAGCAAATGATGACCGCGCGCTCGATTACGTTTCTCAACTCGCGCACGTTCCCCGGCCAGGCATGAAATTGCAAAGCAGAAATAGCAGCGGGACTGAGGAAGCGCGCCGGCCGCGAGTGCTTCGCGGCAAGCTTCGTCACCAGATATTGTGCCAGCAGCGGCAGGTCTTCTTTTCGTTCCTTCAGCGCAGGTAGATGAATGCGAAATACGTTCAAGCGGTAAAGCAAATCCTCGCGCAACGTTCCCTTCGCGATTGCTCCCTGCGGATCCTGGTTCGTGGCTGCGAGAATTCGCACATCTACATCAATCTCCTTGCGGCTTCCCAAACGCCGCACCGATCGTTCTTCGATCACGCGCAGCAGCTTGGACTGCAACATTGCCGGCATTTCGGAGATTTCGTCCAAAAGCAGCGTGCCGCCCTCAGCAAGTTCAAAACATCCGGGGCGCCGTGAAGCCGCACCGGTGAATGCGCCTTTCTCATGCCCAAATAGTTCCGACTCCATCAGGCTTTCAGGAATCGCCGAGCAGTTAATTCCGACGAACGGCCGGTCGTGACGCGGGCTCAGTTGATGAATTGTGCGGGCGACGAGTTCTTTGCCCGTACCCGATTCACCAGTGATCAAAACAGAGGCTGACGACGGGGCGATCTGTTCAATCAGTGAATAGATTTCGCGCATTACCGGCGAACTGCCGACAAGCTCTCCGAAGGCGCCGCGATTCTCCAGCTCACGGCGAAGTACTTCATTCTCACGTCGTGTTTCGGTTAATTCGACGGCGCGGTCCAAAGCGACGCGCAGCTTGTCCGCATCCACAGGCTGCTCGAAATAATGGTAGGCGAACTCTTCTTTAACAGCGCGCTTCGCCATCTCGAGCAAGCCCGATCCGGCCAGCAGGATGACAGGAACGTCATGTGGTTGCGCTTTGAGATCGCGCAGGACAGTGAAGTTCTTGTCTGCCGCGAGCGAATTGCTATCGATGATCACAGTTGGATCGGCTTTCAGAATTGATTCCAGGCTCGGTGCGGCATCTTCTTCGAAGAGGGCTTCATAGCCCCAGGATGCGAGCAGTTGTTGAAGCGCTTGCCCACTTGATTGGTTTTGGTCAACTACGAGTATGCGGCGTGACGAAAGTGACATCGGCAGTCAGTTTAGCATGAAGAGGGATTTGCAATCTTCTAACGGCTAATTGTTAGCTAGTTGGAAGCACAAGAGATTTTCCATCTATCATTTACCATTTTTCATTTGCCATTTGGTTCGAGCGGCCGTTCCTGAAACGAAAAATGAGAAATGAGAAATGATGAATGGAAAATCTGCCTCCAAGAAGCAGTCTGTCCTACTTCGGAGCAAAGTAGTCAGCGATGGCTCGAGCGAGGAATGGCATGGTCGACTGGGCCGGCTGAATCTCCACTTTCAATCCAAAGTCTGCGGCCGTCTGCGCCGTAATGTCACCCAGACAAGCGATCGTGATTCCGGCAAGCACACTTCCGAGGTCCTGTGTATCAAAGAGTTGAGCAAGATTCGCGACTGTAGAAGAGCTCGTGAAGGCGATGCAGTCAGCGCTGCCCGAAAGCATCGCTGCCACTCGCCCTCGATCCAGGTTCTGCGGCAAAGCGGTGCGATAAACCGGAACCACATCGATGCGCGCGCCTGCCGCTGCGAGTGTTTTTGGTAGAAAGTCTCGCGCGACTGACGCGCGTGGGAGCAATATGTTCAGACCCTTGAAAGGGTCCGATCCACCAATGAAGCGCTCCAGCGCAGCAAAAACACCTTCAGCTTTGAATTCGTTTGGAATGAGATCGACGTGAACATGTAACTCGCTCAGCCGCTCAGCGGTCGCAGCGCCAATCGCACAAACTTTCAACTCATCCAGACTGGAAGCGTCATGGCCGCGCTCTATCAGTCGCTTGAAGAAATAATTCGCCGCATTGACGCTTGTCAGTATTAGCCAGTCATAGCCATAGAGGTGACCGATTGCTTCGTCCAACCGCTCATAGTCGTCAAGCTCCTGTATCTCGATTGTTGGACAGGCGATGACCTGCGCGCCGTATTGTTCGAGTTCGTGTGTGAACTCGTCAGCTTGAGCGAGAGCACGAGTAATCACGATGGTGCGTCCGCTGAGCGGTAGATTATTCACTTGTGTCTAGCAACTTGCGGGCGCCGTTCGTCAACAATCGTTCAGCAAGGACATTACCAAGCTGTTCCGCTTTATCGATGGAACCCGAAATACGATCTCTAAGAATTTGCATTCCTTGCGGGTCGGCTACTAGCCCGTCAAGCCTGATGTTCTTATCGCGAACTGCTGCGTAGGCAGCAATCGGCAATTGGCAACCGCCACCAAGGCTGCGCAGGAAGGCGCGTTCGGCAGTACAAGCCAGCCTGGTAAACTTATGATCGAGATCTTTGACCGCTTCGATTGTGTCCTGATCTTCAGCGCGCGTTTCTATCGCAAGGGCGCCCTGTCCGGGTGATGGAAGCATTTGCTCACTAGCGAGCGCTGCGCTTATGCGGTGCTCAAGTCCCAGTCGTCGCAGTCCGGCACATGCCAAAACCAGAGCGTCGTACTGACCCTCGTCAAGTTTACGCAGACGCGTGTCCACATTCCCACGGAGATCCTGAAAAACCAGGTCATTGCGCAAGTGTATTAGTTGGGCCAAGCGACGCGGGCTGGAAGTTCCTACAATTGCCTTCTGCGGCAAACTGTGGATTGACGCGTTGCCGGCACTTGCCAGCCTTGGTCCCAACACCAGGGCATCGCGCGGATCTTCGCGTTTGCAAATTCCAGCGATCGTTAACCCATCCGGAAGAATTGTTGGCAGGTCCTTGAGCGAATGGACGGCCAGATCAATCCGCCTATCAAACAAGGCGTCTTCGAGTTCTTTTGTGAAGACGCCCTTTCCGCCAATCACTGACAGTGGATCAGTTTTCACGTCGCCCGAGGTCGTAATAATCTCGATCCGGGTTTCAAGCGAAGGACTAATGCGCTCGAGTTCGCTTTGCACGAAGCGCGCCTGCTTGAGCGCGAGCTTTGAACCGCGCGAACCAATGACGAGGACCTGTTTCATTTGGCAGGGAATTATTCTTCGAGGCCGAAGATGTCGCGCCAGGCCTGAATAATTTCAGCATCGCTTGCGTCAGTGGAATGACGCATTTGACTTAATACGGGATGGGAAATCTTATTTACCGTGGACACCAATAAATTCTCAATTCCAGATTCCTGTTCCGGGCTCAATGCGCCAAGCCGGTTTCGTTGCCGCTTCAACTCCTGGCGCGCAATATCCTGAAGCATTTGTTTCAGAGCGCCGACCGCCGGGCCGCTTTCAAGTGCGCGCAATGCCTGTTGGAACTGCATTATTTCCGATTCGACGATCAACTCTGCCCGCTCAGCTTCCCGTTCGCGCTCGCGAATGTTTGACGAAACCACCGACTCGAGATCGTCAACATCAAAAACAAAGACGTTGGGAATTTTGCCAATCGCGGGATCGATATTACGTGGCACACTGATGTCGATAAAGAAGGCCGGCCGGTTCCGCCGCTTTATCAAAGCGTCGCGCACCATCTGCTCAGTGACAATGTAGTGGCCGGCGGCAGTCGAACAAATAACGATGTCAGCTTGCGGCAAATACTCGGCCAGCCGGCCAAAATCTACGGGCGTCCCGCCAAGCTCGCGTGCCAGCGCACGTGCGGGCTCTTCCGATCTATTCGTCAGCAGAACATTAGAAACGCCGGCGTTTACCAGATGGCGCGCAGCAAGTTCGGCCATCTCACCGGCGCCAATCAGCAACGCGGTCTGTCCCGCAAAAGAATCAAAAATCTTTTTACCCAACTCCACCGCCATGTAACTGATGGATACGGCATTTGCACCGATCCCCGTTTCCGTGCGCACCCGCTTGGCGACACGAAATGCGTGATGGACCAACCGGTTGAGAATCCTGCCGGTGGTGCCTGCTTCAAGGGCAATCGAATAGGCGCGTCGTACCTGGCCCAGCACCTGCGGCTCGCCAACCACCATCGAGTCGAGCGATGACGCGACGCGGAAAAGATGGCGCACCGCCTGATCGTCGGTGTGTTGATATAGCTGCGTTTCAAATTGCGTTCGCGGCAGCTCGTTTGCTCGCGTCAGGAATTCAATAATGCGTTCGGTAGTTTCGTTCAGTTGAGCCTCCGCTGTTTCGGTCAACACCTCCACGCGATTACAAGTGGAAACGATCAGTCCCTCTCGCACAATCTCGCCGTCCACCAACGAGCGTAGCCCGCTGGCGCAGGCATCGTCCGACAACGCCAGGAGCTCGCGGACCGCGAGCGGCGTTGACTTGTGATTAACTCCTACTAAGACGATTGACATTGAATCACTGAATAAGCCAATTCATCCAAATACGTGGTAGCCACCCATCATTCTGGCGCCAAAGAAAGTGCAAAGGACCAGCGCGAAACCTGCGACTCCTATCCAGGCCGCCCTTCGCCCACGCCAATCTGCGGTCGAGCGATAAACAATCAGCGACACATAAAGCAACCAAGTGAGCGCGGCAAAGATTTCTTTCGGATCATTGTGCCACAGCAGGCCATCGCGCGACGATGCCCAAAGCATTCCGGTCGCGATTCCCACGGTCAAAAGTGTCAATCCGATTGCCGTCGAACTGGTGGCGATTTCATTCACCGTCGTCAACGAAGGCAGGCGATGGAAAATCGCGCCGAAAGTTTTTAACTTAAGCGCCCGTTCCTGCAGTAGGTACATCACGCTTGCTACGAACACCACAAAGAATGCGGCATAGGCAAAGAATAACAACGTCGTGTGTACTGGAAAAAGCCAGGTATCGCGAACGGCAATTGTGTTCGTTGAGCTATCGACTACCGAGTGCGTGACGACAGCGATGAAAACCAACAATGAAACCAGCGGCAGTATGAACGTTCCCAACGGTCGCGCTCGGTAGCGATAAAGAATCAGCGAGTAACTGGCAACCAGTGTCCAGGCGAGAAATGAAAGCGTTTCACGAAGATAAAAGAGCGGATAATGACCGTCAATCACCCAGTCAGCACCCAAGGCTACCGTGTGCAGCAGGAAACCGGCAGCCATGGCCAATTCAGAAACGCGTTGCAGCGCACGCCGTTTGTTTATAAACGCGAGCACGGCATGAATCGCGGCAACAACATAAGCAGCCAGAACGGCCAGCAATAGGGATCTCATTGCTTAAGGGCGAGCAGTCGCGATTCTAGTTGATGAGGAGAGGTCGCGGCAAGCATCGTGGTCAATGATGGTAGATGCTGCTGCTGGACCTTCAATGTTATAGTTCGGCCAGCTCCAATTTAGAGAAGCAGATGGGCCTTGCACAAGAAGTAGTTAATTGTTCAGAACCTGAACGACGTCGATTGACGCACAGTGCGGAAAGGCTCGGCCTTTCCGGAAGCGATCTCTAACCTCTTTTCCTGAGGCTGGGCCTCAGGAAAAAGTCATTGAGGGAAACTCAGCGGAAAGCCATAGGCATTCCGTACTGTGCCGCGGCAAGCCGCAACGTAGTCGCCCCTAAGCGCTACGTTCCAATACCATTTACGTACGTTTTAGGCGAAGCCAGGCACAGGACATCACCCGCAACCGTTGGCAACCGTTACTCTGGCAGCGCACATCGTAACGATACTTCAGCGATCGTCTTAGCAGCGGAAACCTTAATGCAGCAGTTCAAACGACAATTCCTGTTGCGACTCTTCCTGCTTCTCTCGATCTGTCTAATGGTCGTCGTTCCGTTTGTAATCGCGCAAACGAAGCGGCGCTCACCGGCGAAAATCCCGAAGCCTCTACAAGTGGAGCAACCTGCGCCCACGCCACCACCCACCGAAGTTCGGGAACAAGTTGAGACAGTCAAGATCGATACGAACCTGGTTATGGTCCCGGTTGCGGTCACCGCTGCGGATGGAAGGAACGTTCCCGATTTACGTCAGAATGAGTTCAACGTAGCAGAAGACGGCGTGAAGCAACAGATCGCGCTGTTCGCAACCACGCGCCTGCCGGTGAACGTTGTGTTGCTGCTTGATACCAGCGCCAGCACGAAGGATAAGCTCGCCTTTATGCAGGCCGCTGCTGTTGCGTTTGTTGAAAAACTCGAAGCTGCGGATCGCGTAAAAGTGATCTCATTCGACAGCCAGGTTCGTGAACTGAGCGACTTCTCGAGTAATCGCGCAACTCTGAAGGCTGCGATTGGGAAAACCACATCAGGCGAAGGCACGAAGCTTTACGATGCTTTCGAGCTGGCCCTGTCGTCATTGCGCAAACTCGAAGGCCGCAAAGCGATTGTGCTTTTTAGCGACGGTGTTGATTGGCACAGCGATCAGGCGTCCGACTACAGCACTCTTCGCTGGCTGGAGGAAGAAGGTGTGGTTGTTTATCCGATACGTTATAACACTCGTGCCGAGACAGAGCGCATCGCGCGGCAGACAAGCGAGGAGATAGAACCTGAACTGGCGACGATTGATGTTATTCGCAAGTCGAAGGGCGGCACTACGGAACCGACATTTCCCAATGATGATCCGCGTGAAGGCCCCCCGCCGGGTCAGCCCAGCGATACTGGGCCACTTGGTCTGCCATCTGCAGCAGAGATTATGAGAAGAAGCCGCACAAGAGTGCCTCGCCCTGGCGAGCCTCCTTCAGCAACACCGCCGACTACGCCGACTACACCGACGCCAGGTGCACCGCGAAAGCCAAAGTCTGAAACTGAGAGTCGTGGCCGGCATGGCGGCGATCCGATCAGCGAAATGATGGATCGGCTGTACCTGGTCGCGGACAAATATCTCAATGACCTCGCTGACGAATCCGGTGGCACGGTCTTAAGAGTTGATGACCTCTCGACCTTGCCCGACGCCTTCGCGAAAGTCGCGGCCGAACTTCAGCTGCAGTACATAATCGGATATTACCCAACCAACAAGGCGCACGACGGCGAGTATCGAAATATCAATGTCACCAGCAGTCGCCAACAGTTAGTCATTCGCGCTCGCCCCGGATACCGCGCTCCCAGCGGCAATTAGTGGGTAAATTTGATGTCCGATAAGCTTTAGCTTGTCGTAACGCCGCGACAAAGTATAGGAGACTCTGAATAAGTGTTGAAAAGTTTGCACTGAGCCCGCGAAGCGCGGCGATAGCATAAAGCCTGGGGTGAAGCGGAGCGGAACCCCAGGATCGTTCAAGTAAAAAACAAAAGCCCGCGAAGTGGGCGACAGCCGTTAATGGCAGGTAAATCGCAACGTTTGTGCTATCGCACGCTTCGCGCGCTCCGGAGTTTTTTAACTATCGTCCTGGGGTTCTGCTTCGCTCCACCCCAGGCTTTATGCTTCCACCCGCTGCGCGGGTTTGGAAACGCAGTCCCGCATTGACTTGTTCAGACCTTCCTTAGAGTTTATCGGACATTGCAACGCAACTGACCCACTACGCACTGCCACAGGTTCTTGTTTGCTCTTATTCACTCGTGCTAGTTTTGCTCGCCCAGAAAAAGTAGGACAGACTTTCCAACCTGTCCAGAAAGCCGACAGGCGGGAATGCCTGTCTTACTGACCATGCCAGATCGAAACGACGCCTGGGAATTGCTGTGTGAATACACGAAGGGCGACAGCCTGCGTAAGCATGCCCTGGCAGTGGAGGCGGCGATGCGGGCTTGCGTTCAACGATACGGCGGGCCCGAGGATCACGAAGATGA
>DATNOG010000143.1:0-13848 GCA_035601415.1 Pyrinomonadaceae bacterium
CGCGCCAAAGACTTTTTTGATAACGCAACTCCATCTGGAAACTCGGTGGCGGCTGAAGTACTGTTGCGTCTTGGTTTACTCACTACCAATCAGGACTATCAGCGACGGGCTATTACCATTCTGCGGCTCACAGCCAATGGCGTGCTTCGTTATCCATCGGGATTTGGCCGGTTGTTATGTGCGCTGGAGTTCTATCTCGATACGCCGAAGGAAATTGCACTCGTTGGCGCTGCGGATTCGCCTCAAACCGTTGCCCTCGCGCGAGAAATCTGGTCACGCTACTTACCGAACAAGGTCGTTGCGCAAGCGTTCCCCAACCAAGCTGATGCCTTTGAGGTTATTCCGCTGCTCCACGGCCGCGGCGAAATTGCGGGAAAGGCAACCGCATATGTCTGCGAGCACTTTGCCTGCAAAAACGCAGTAACAACGGCTCCTGAGCTCGCCGCCCAACTCACCCGAAACGCTGCCACCGCCTCCTAATTGCGCCTTCTTGGCGACAATTTCGGGCCGAACCAGGCAACTATCAGGGTAACTCCCTATTGACGCCAACCATCTGACTGGTTTATCTTTAGAGCCTGCCAAACATTGTTTGGCACTGTAAACCTATCCGGCACCTCCTGTTTTTTCCTACTCGGGTGCCCTGCTAAACAATTTCAGAAATGAAGCGTGCCGCTGCTGCGGATTGCAGGCCGGCCCCACCAAAATGAATACTCCAAAGAACTGGAAAAGCACGCTGCTGTTAGTCAGCATCTCGGGCCTGGGTCTGTTGCTGTTATGTTCGGCTTTGATTTCAACCGTAAAGCTTTCCTTTCTCACGCGCGCCGGTCTCCTTTCATGGTTGGTGCTGCTTGTCTTAACGGTCGTTGCCAGTCGTTTCACAGTTTCGATAACAACAAATCTCGGCGCGCACCAAAGCCGCAAATCGGTCGCGGATTCGCTGGTTTTCCTTGCGGTCATTCTTTACGCCGTTCCTCCGGCGGACACTGCCGGCCCGGCGACCTTACTTGCTGCAATCGTCGCATTCGTATCCACCTATGGATTGGCGAGCCGGCGCGAGTCAATCGCGACCACCGCGATCGCTGTTATCTCCACATTTTTGTGCGCTTCATGCTACGGATTTCTCGCCACAGTTTTTGCTGGCGATATTTCTAAGAGCTCCGCGCAGGACTTGCCAATCAGTGTCTTTCTCGTGCCTTTGTGTGTATTGGCGGTTCTTCAATACTTCTTCAGCACGCTGGCTACACTTCATTTTCTAAACCTGCTCGACGATAACCCACGCGTGGTTCCTTCACAGGAAAGCCTTGTTTGGACCCTCACCACGCAAGTCGCCGGAGCGGCTTCAGCAGTTCTCTTCTATGCTGCCCTAACCGGCGGTGGGTTTGCGTTTATCCTGCTGGGACTCTTGATAACGGCGATGGTCCATCTGCTGTACCGCTTCAACGAAAAGCGATTGAATGAAGTGCGGCGCGCTGAGGCCGACAATCGCAAGCATGTTGAGGAGATGGCCGCCATTCACATGAACACGATCGAGTCGCTCGCCATTGCGATAGATGCGAAGGATCAAACTACTCATGGCCACGTGCGGCGCACGCAGATTTATGCCTCCGAAATGGGCAAGATTTTTAAGGTCGGCGGGCAAGAGTTGCAGGCACTTTTCGCCGGTGCGCTGCTGCACGACATCGGCAAGCTCGCAGTGCCCGAATACATTCTCAATAAGCCGGGGAAACTTACCGAAGCCGAATTCGCAAAGATGAAGATTCATCCGACCGTGGGTGGCGACATTCTGCGGCGCGTTAACTTTCCGTATCCGGTGGAAGACATTGTTCGTTACCACCATGAAAAATGGGACGGCAGCGGATATCCGAAAGGTCTCAAGGGCGAGGCGATTCCGCTGGTGGCCAGAATCATTTCGGTAGTCGACTTTTATGACGCCACTCGCTGTGATCGACCCTATCGCAAAGGTATGAAGCGCGAAGACTCCCTGAGCCTGTTAAGAGGCATGGCTGCAAGTGCTTTCGATCCCAGGGTCGTCGACAAATTCATCGAGCACGTTGAGGAATTCGACCGGCTAATCGATGCTGAAGATATTCAGGAACAAGTGCCTGCCGAAAACGCCGAGCATGACTATGAGACGAAAACGAAACCTGATGCCGGCCTCGCGTCTACTCTGGTAGGAACGCCCGACGACAACCAAGCGGGTTTTCGCTCAATCACCGAAGCCCAGCGCGAAGTATTTGCACTGCACGAGATCGCCCAGACTATCGGCTCTTCGCTAAATCTCAACGACACGGTCACGCTTATCTCTAACAAATTGCGGGCAATCGTTCCTTTTGATACCTGCATCATTTTCATTGTCGACGAGAAGTCGGGTAAAGCTGTAGCCGCGCACGCTGTCGGCGAGGATGCGGCTGCGTTCGGACATCGACGAATGAGCGTCGGTGATGGCATAACTGGTTGGGTCATAGCAAACGCGCGATCGATGTGCAACGCTTCCCCGGAGCTCGATCTGGTTGGCGTGCCCGAAGAATTATCGAAGAGTTACAAAGGAGTGCTGGTATCGCCACTGCTGCGTGAAGACGGCGCGTTCGGCGCTCTGACTCTCTATTCAAAGAGCCGCACCTCATACACAACGGAACACGTTCGGCTGCTGGAATCAGTCTGCCAGCACGCCTCGACCGCACTCAACAATGCTCTGACCTTCGAGAAGACGAAAGAGAGTGCGCTCGTCGATTCGCTTACAAACCTGCCAAATGCCCGTGGCTTTTACATGATGCTGGAGCAGAGACTGGCCGAGTGCCAGCGTATGAGCAACGAGTCGCTCGCCGTACTCAGCATGGACGTGGACGATTTCAAAGCGATAAACGACCAGTATGGACACGCGATCGGCGATCGGGTGCTGGCGAGCCTGGCCGCCGTTATTCGCAAAGAGCTAAGACAGATGGATATTCTTACTCGCTATGCCGGCGACGAATTTGTAGCCATTATGCCGATGGCATCGAGCAGTATGGCCCAGACCGTCGGTGAGCGAATGCGCACCGCGGTAGAGTCCCAGAGATTTTCGGTTCGCACCGGAACGGTTGTGCAGGTAGGCATCAGCATAGGTATCGCTTGCTTTCCTGATCAAGGTGAGACCACTGAAGAATTGCTGACTGCGGCGGCAAGAAAAATGCAGACCGACAAGCATTCGCGCAAGACAGTCATAAGTCTGGCCAACATGCCCGTCAGCAACCTCGATGCGATGCGTTAGTCACAGACACCATCAACAAAACTTTGCACGTCGCGTTATGCGGCGTGCTCTTTTATTTGGTTTTGCGCGCTCTCACAATCCTCGCGTATAATCCACTTCCCCTAATTTGCACAGTTTATGAGCCGCCATGATTGCGGCTGAGCAGTCCAAAGCGTCAAAGTGCCGATCAATGGCAAAGTCAACCCAGGATATTAGAAAGCGGACGCCAGATCCTTCACGTGTGGGCGCTGAAGATACCAGCGTGACGGGAGTACTGGACCAGGAATCGGCTGAAGAGGCCGACCCGCGCCTCGATCCTGCTGAAACTGTAAAGGCTGCTCAGAAGCGCCGCTTTGCCGAGCTTGATCGCGCCACGCTCGAGAGTATTTACCGCCAGATGCTGTTGGTGCGCCGCTTCGAAGAGAAATCCGCCGAAGCTTACAGCGCCGGCAAAATCGGCGGCTTTTGCCATCTCTACATCGGGCAGGAAGCCGTTGCCATCGGCGCCATTTCAGCGATTCGTAAGGACGACTACGTGCTGACGAGCTATCGCGAACATGCGCACGCGATTGCCAAGGGAATCTCTCCTGAAGCCGTGATGGCCGAGCTGTATGGCAAAGCCGGTGGCTGCTCTCACGGCAAGGGTGGTTCAATGCATATGTTCGACAAGGAAGTGAATTTTCTTGGCGGGCACGCGATCGTCGGCGGGCAAATTCCCTTAGCCACCGGCGTTGCCTTTGCTACCAAATACAAGCAAACCGATCAGGTGACACTTTGCTTTTTTGGTGAAGCAGCCGTGAATCAGGGCGCATTTCACGAGTCGTTGAATATGGCCCAGCTTTGGAAACTCCCCTGCATCTACATCTGCGAAAACAATCAGTATGGCATGGGCACATCGCTCGAGCGCTCGATGTCTTTGCAGGACATTTCGCAAAAGGCCTGCGCTTACGAAATAGCTTCTGAGTTTGTTGATGGCATGGACGTACTGGCCGTCCGTGAAGCGGCCCTAAGAGCTGTCGAGCGAGCACGCAAGAATTATCTACCAACGCTGCTCGAAGTGCGCACCTATCGGTTCATGGGCCATTCAATGTCCGACCCGGGAAACTATCGAACGCGCGCCGAGATCGAACGCCATCAGGAGCGCGATCCGCTTAAGCTTTTTTCGGCGAGCTTGAAAGAGGAAGGCGTCATCAGTGAGTCGGAACTGAAACAGATAGATACTGAAGTGCGCGCTGAAGTTGAGCAGGCAGTCCGCTTCGCGGAGGAAAGCCCGCAACCGGCGCCCGAAGAATTGTTCACGAATATTTACGCCAATCCCATACCAGAAAACCAATAGAGATTTAGTCCTGACAATCAAACAGGAAGTAGTTCAATGGCCATAGTAACGATGCGCGAGGCGCTCAACCAGGCAATTCGAGAAGAGATGCAGCGCGATGAAAATGTTTTTCTGATGGGCGAAGAAGTGGCCGCCTATCAGGGCGCTTACAAAGTTACTAAAGGCCTGCTCGAAGAGTTGGGACCAAAACGTGTCATCGATACGCCCATTACAGAACTTGGTTTTGCCGGTCTCGGGGTGGGCGCAGCGATGGTGGGCTTGCGGCCGATCGTCGAGTTTATGACTTTTAACTTCTCGATCCTGGCAACCGATCAGATCATTAACTCGGCCGCCAAGATGCTTTACATGTCCGGCGGGCAGTTCAATATTCCAATTGTCTTTCGTGGACCAGGCGGTTCTGCGTTCCAGGTTTCATCGCAACACTCGCAAGCGCTCGAATCGTGGTTCGCTTATTTTCCCGGCCTGAAAGTTGTTATGCCGTCAACGCCTGCGGACGCCAAGGGACTGTTGAAGTCTTCGATTCGCGACAACGACCCCGTGATCTTCTTCGAGCAGGAGAGAATGTACGGCAACAAAGGCGAAGTTTCAGAAGATTCTGATTTCACAATTCCACTGGGTGTGGCCGACATCAAGCGCGCAGGGAAAGATGCCACCATTGTAGCCCGATCGCTGATGGTTCCGGTGGCCCTGAAGGCTGCGGATGCGCTCGAGAAAGAAGGCGTCTCGTGTGAAGTGATTGATCCGCGAACGATTCGACCTCTCGATATCAACACCATAGTCGAATCAGTAAAGAAGACTAATCGCGTGGTCATCGCCGAAGAATCGCATCCGTTTTGCGGCGTCGCGGCCGAGATCGCTTCCGAAATTATGGAGCGTGCTTTTGATTATCTCGATGCGCCAGTCAAACGCGTTTCCGGCGCCGACGTGCCGATGCCCTACGCCAAGAATCTCGAGGAGGCGGCAATACCAAATGTCGAACAGATCGTGGCAGCCGTTAAAGAGGTCGCCTACATCGAGTAAATCGTGAATCGTAAATAGAAGTTTGTGGAAAGAGCGTTCCACTCATGACTTATAATTCTATTTACCATTCACTATTTACCATTTACTTCTATTTACGATTCACGATTCACGATTTACGAGGATTGAATGGCAACTCAGGTAATCATGCCCAAGCTCTCTCCGACCATGGAAGAGGGCCAACTTTCTCGCTGGCTCAAAAAAGAGGGCGACAAGGTGTCGATGGGCGAGCCGCTGGCGGAGATTGACACGGACAAGGCCACAATGGAAATGCAGGCGCTCGGCGATGGCGTGCTGCGTAAGATTTTGATCCAGGAGGGTGAGTCGGCGCCGCTCGGCCAATTAATTGCCATTATCGGCGAGCCCGACGAGGACATTTCATCGATTGCGAGCCAGGCACCGGCAGGTGCAGCGGCAAAGGCTCCCGCCCCCGTCACAGAAACGAAAACACACGAACTACAACCAGCGAAGGCTGCCGAAACTGAAAAGCATGTAGGCGGCAATGGCCGCCAGGCTTCAACGCCAGTCGCGCCGCCAGCAACTGGCCGCCTGATAGTTTCGCCGCTGGCCGCGCGCATGGCAGCGGAATCCGGCATCGATCTGCGTTCGGTGAATGGCAGCGGCCCTGGCGGCAGGATCATCAAGCGCGATGTCGAGGGATTGATTAGTCAACAAGGATCGGCCACCCAACCTGCCGCTGCGACAAAACAGACGCACTTGAGAGCGGTCGGCGGCGTTGCCCAGAAAGCAACGGTCGCAACTGCATCGGCTTATCACGACGAACCGGCAAGCGAAATGCGCCGCACAATCGCGAAACGCTTGGTGACTTCGCTGGGACCCGTTCCCCACTTCTTTCTGACAACCGAGATTGAGATGGACCGCGCCGCGGAAATGCGCAGCGGCATCAACGCGCTCGATCCGGAACTTAAGATCAGCATCAATGACATCATTATCAAAGTCGCCGCGGCGGCGCTGTTGCAGCATCCACAGGTCAATGCTTCTTTTCAGGATAAAGTCGTCCGCTATTACCAGCACGCCGATATTGGCGTGGCGGTTGCCATTGAAGAAGGACTGATTACGCCCATCATCCGGACCGCAGATCAAAAGTCGCTGAGTGAAATCGCCAATGAGGTGCGAGACCTTGCCGGCCGCGCGCGCGAAAGGAAACTGAAACCTGAAGAGTATATGGGGGCAAGTTTTTCCATTAGCAATCTCGGTATGTTTGGCATCGATGAATTCACCGCCGTGATCAATCCGCCCGAGGGAGCGATCCTTGCCATCGGTGCGATGTCGCCAAAGCCGGTCGTTCGAGACAATGAAGTGGTGGTTCGCCAAATGATGCGGGTAACGATGTCCTGCGACCATCGCGTGATCGACGGCGCCACGGGCGCCAAGTTTTTGCAGACCTTCAAGAAGATTCTGGAGAACCCGCTGTTCCTGGTTGTCTAAGACAGCGGACAGCGTCGCTTAAAAGGGGATCGGGGCAACCCGATCCTTTTTGTTGTAGCACAGACTTCAGTCTGTGATTGCGAATCTCCACAGACAAAAGTCTGTTTCACTAATGCATTCTGACACTTCATTCAAAGACCGCGGCATTGCGCCTCATATTGCGCTGGTGATCGTGCAAATATTTTTCGGCACCTGGCCCATCTTTGGAAAAATCGCGCTGCGTTACATCTCGAGTACGAGCCTGGTGGGCTTTCGCATAGTCGGCGCCGCTCTCATCTTTGCTTTGCTTCGCAGAAGATTCGGACCTCTTCGTCACCTGCCGAAGCGCGTGCTTGCCTGGGTTGTGCTTTCAGCTTTACTTGGTGTGGTTTTCAACCAACTTCTGTTTGTTAAGGGCCTGTCATATACAACGGTAATCAACGCCACGCTATTGTCGACGACGATTCCGGTTTTCACTCTGGTTATCAGCATTGCGCTGGGCCATGATCGCGCGTCACCGCGGCATATATTCGGCGTCGCGCTGGCGGCGCTCGGCGTAATCTATCTCGTCGATCCGTTCCGCGCCACTTTCTCGGCCTCAACGACGCGCGGCAACCTGCTAATTGTCGCGAATTCCTTTTCATACGGCGCTTACATTGCCGTCTCGAGAGACTTGGTCAAGCGGTATGGCGCATTCAACGTCATCACCTGGCTGTTTCTGGTGAGCGCGATAATGACACTGCCGCTTGCTGTTTATGCATGGAGCACTGATGGACTGGGAAATGTTCCCCGCAGCGCCTGGCTGGCAATCATCTACATTGTGCTGCTGCCTACGGTGTTTGTTTACTACTTGAATGCCTGGGCGCTCACGAAAGTCGCACCCACCATCGTCGCGGTCTACATTTACCTGCAACCGCTGGTTGCTTTTGGCTTGGCGCCCGCAATCCTGGGAGAAACATTAAACTCGCGAACCGTGTTGTCGTGCGTTTTGATTTTTGCCGGGGTGGCGGTAGTGACAATCAAGAGTCGCAGCCGCGCAGTGGAAGAAGTGTCAGAAGATCCTGAGGCGATGTCTCACTAAGAGTTTCAGGTTTCAAGTTTCAAGTTTCAGCTTTCAGGTTTCAAGTTTCAGGTTCTGAGTTTCGATGCCGGACTTTCGAGTTTCGATTGTAATCTGCTGGACACCTTGAAACGTGAAACTTGAAACCTGAAACTTGAAACTTAGAGATCAAGCGGCGTCGTAATCCGCCCGACCGGATAAAGATTCATCTGCCGGTCCCAATAAGGTGAGCGGCGATAAAAGAATTCAAGCCTTGCGCGTGGACTGCCGGCAAACTTGGGATCGCTCGCCAGTTTTTGTTGATATTCGTCGCGCAGTTTCGGATCTTTCGCGAGCATCTCGCGCGCCAGCTTCTCCAGGACATAATTCTCGCCATATTCCTTCTGCTCGAAAATCGCATCGAAGAAACCCCAATGGACCAGCGAATCGGGCGCTTCCGGCTCGAGCAGATTGATCGCTACCCTTGCGGCTGGCTGCGCCAGAGGAACAACAACTGAGCCTGATGGAAAAGTGCGACGCTCGCGCACCGGTTCTGCTTTGAACGAAGGCATCAGTCGCCCTTCAAACGGACCGGCCGGCCACTTTACCTCGGTGAACCGGTAGCTCTCGACATCAATCGTCGTTGGCTGTCGCAGTGTGTCGAAGTTTAGGCCATGCGCCTTGATGACGTGGATGACCTCTTTCCATTGCACCGGCACGATGTAGTAGAGCGGCGGAGCAGCGGCGGCCTTCACGCGAAACTCATTGTAGAGCGGCACGGTCAGTTCGATCGGTTTTCTTCCGAACGTGACGTAAGGCGCTCCTGAAACATCGCTCATTTCCGTATGCGATTCAACCGCGCGCAAATGGTAAGGAGTCGACTTGTCAGTTAACTCAAAGTCCAGTGGGTACGGATGCGAAGGATCGTAGGTGCGCCCCGCAGCTATGGTTTTTTCGTCCGCTTCTTTTACAACCTTGAGCAAAGACTGCGGGTCACTACTTACTTCTTCCAAAGCCGAGCGCAGAAAATCATAGGTGCCGATCACGCGCGAACGATAGTCTTTCAGCATGTGTGTTTCGATCAGTATTGCCGGCCGATTTCTGAGCGGCACGTATCCAGTCGAAAACCGCGGGCTACCGTTGAAGTCCTGGATGCCTTTCGCCAGATCGCGATTGTCGATGAACTCCAGATACCATGACACAATGTTGCCAGCAGCTTCAGTTTTAGCGGCAACGCGCTGGTCGAACACTGTCCTTTCCCACGCGAGCACACCGGCATCCACACCCGCGTGATGTTCGTGTTGAAAGGTGATGTTGTATTGATAGTCCGCGCCGTCGGTCACGTGGCAGTCGATGAACAGGTCAGGCTGCCATTTGTTCCAGAGCGCCAACCACGCGCGTGTTTCGGGCGTGTCGGCCTTCATGTAATCGCGATTGAGATTCTGGTAAGTACTGGTTGTGCGCCAACCCATTTCCGCGGGGCCGTTTTGATTAATGCGATTGTAAGGGCTAACACGTTCGTGGCCATCGGGGCTGTAGATCGGGATAAAAAGCACCACGACATTCTTCAACAGTCCGGCGCGCGTCTTTGTAATTGCGACGTCGCGCAACAGCGCCAGACCGGCGTCTTTGCCGTCTGGTTCACCTGCGTGAATGCACGCTTGAATCAGGATGACCGCCTTGTGAGCGCGCTTCGCCGCTTCCGGCGTGAATGTTTCTCCTTCCGTTGCAAGCAGCAATGGCAGGTCGCGGCCTTCGCCGCTCTTGCCGAAGGTCCCAAATCTGATTAGCGATGAAGCGCGATCGAGTCGTTTCGCATAATCGATTGTTGCATCGTAGCGCGGCGTCTCTCGATAGTAGGTTTGCTCGGCATAAGTACGCCATTCAGCGGGGACACTTGGAGTTTGATGTTGTGACATTGCGATGATTTGAAAGGCTAAGAAGAATGAGACGAAGACAAAAACCAACGAAACAAACTTCGCGCTCACCATTGAATTATTATGCACTCGATTCAGGCAGGAGTTCTCAGTCTCGTTTGATTCTAAGGTTCAACCACGGCGAAAGCTACGCACGGAAAAGATCTTGTTGACAGGAACGGCACTGTGAACGCCGCCGGGCGTTAAGCGTGCCGCATCCCAGGCAACGAGTGTACATCGTGCGCGCAAACCAGCCAGTAACAATAGCGCTCAGACCAAGTATCGCTACCAACACCAGCAGGTTCAAGAGCAAATCTTTCAAGCTTTGTAGTTCTCCCGCACGCTCTTGTGATAAGCGCAACCGCGTTCATACCCGCGCCGATAAGGATCGTCCAGCACCTCGCCTGAAGTAGACAACCTGATAAGGTCGCCACGATTCCGCAAAGCAGTTTCAAAACCGCGCCGGTAGCTTGGCTCGTCGCTGGCAAATTTTCCGCCGGTCGTTTCATAGTGCGCAGCTTCAGCGTCACGCAAAGCCAGCCACCAACTCTCGCGCGCTGCGTCTATGCTTTCCGCTCCTGCGTCTGCCATCGCGGCTCGAGCGTTTGCCAACATTTCATCATGTTCCACGAATGCAATCACGACTGAGCGGCCTTTCCTTACGGCGTCTTCGTACAGATATAACTCGTCGTGCGGCAAACCGGAAACGAGTCCCTCTTCCAAAGCTTCGCCGGCTGCCATTCCAGTTACAGTTCCGCCTGCTCCCAGAATCGCCGCTCCAAGAATTGCGCCGGCAATGACTGGCCCAACGCCTGGCACCAACACGCTCGCCGCGGCCGCGCCCAGCGATGCGCCGCCAGCGATTCCCATTGCGCCACCAACAGCGCCTCCCATCGCTTTACCTATGCCCGGTTGCTCAGTGTCAGCCGTCGGCACTGCACGCTCTGCTGCTTGTGTAGTTGTGTTAGGTGTCAGCAATGCAATTCGATCGTTGCGAATTCCAATTGAATGTATTTGCTGTATCGCTTTCTCGGCTTGCTCACGCGACTGAAAAATCCCTGCCACTGTTTCCATGATCCGTCCTCCCCGATTGTCTCCATCGATCTGGAAACGTTGTAAACCTTTCGGGCTTTATCAGCAAGGATCGGTCACTAACGACACAAATCGTTGAGGAATTTAGCAGAGCTATGTTAAATTGAGAATTCAGAACTCAGAATTCAGGAGTCAGAAGTAATAATTCTGACTGCTGCTTTTCACTTGAGACTTCTGAATCATGACTTCTGAATTCTGACTTCTGAATTCTGACTACTGTTCCCATGTACGACATCGTCGAAAAACAATGGCCCATGTCGGAAGGCGACGGCAAAGCAACCCGAAAGAAAAAGCCGCGCATACTGGCCATCACTACTGACTGCTGCACTGGTTGCGCAGGTTCGCCGGCGTGCATAGAGTATTGTCCTATCGAAGCGTGCATGTTCTGGATAGCCGACGAGGATCATCCCCCGTTCGGCCGCATCGAAGTAGATCCTTATCTCTGCATCGGTTGCCAGAAATGCATCAGCAAAGGACCTGATGGCGCATTTCTTGATGGCTGCCCGTGGGATGCAATCGAAATGGTGCCGACTGACGACTGGGAAGCTGTGCACGGAATATCCTTGCCCGACGCGCCACCGCCGCCACCTACTGCTTAGTAATCTTCTGGTTAACATGCATGCGGCTTTTGATGGCACTCGCCGTCAGAGCTGCTTGTTGTTTTATGCGGTCGCTGGTGGTCGCAGCGCCGCTTGCGTAGTCTTCGATTCGCTTCAACTCTTCTGATGTGCCCACCACTGCCAGCGCGCGCAACGCTTCCCAAACGCTCTGCTCATCCGATTTGATCGTCAATACGGCTTGGCCGGTTGTGACTGTTGAGCCGATCGCAACCAGAATGCTGTCGATCGTTCCGGAGAGCGGCGAGCGCAACGCCGCTATCTCATTATTTGGTTCTCGAATGCGAGCGAGCAGCGTGCCTCTGCTTACCGGCGCGGCTTTCAACAGACTGCTCTCCAGCGTGCCGTTAACCGGGGCATTTACGGTGAAGGGATTGAGGATGGCTGTCAGTTCTGAACGGCCGCTGGGGTCGTTGAATCTCACCAACGCCAGCGCGGCGTTTCGGCGTACGATCGGCTCCTGATCAGTTAATAACTTTTTCAGCGCGTTGTGAAAATCATCAGAAGTGTTGTCCGAACCCATCACCCAGGCAGACGTCAGTCGGAATTCTGTTTCCGGGTTCCCAGCTAGCGCAACGATCTGCGGATACCATTGCGACGCCGTCTTATCGCCACGCTCGATGCGCTCCTGGACTTGCAGCAGTGCATGCTGGACGTGACGCGGATGGCTGTAGTCAGACAGGTATTTCGTTATTTCGGAATCCGAAAGTCCGCGGCCAAACCAGGTCAAATACCAGGTCAGGAACGATGCAATTACAAACAAGATGGCAAGGATCAGAATTGGACCAGAGGCGCGTATGCGATTCACCGGCGGGGGCGCAATCGTTATTTCAGGGTTGTTGCCGTTGTCGGTCATTGCAGTCGAGTGACAAGTGACGGGTGACGAGTATGTCCGCCGGCCAGTGCGGGTTCGCAGCCCTTCCGTCTATAACACACTCAGTCATATTAATAGTCACTTCTCCTGTCACTTGTCACTTGTCACTCTTCACTGCGGATAGATCTGGTAAAGCATCAGGTACACTATTACACCGGTAACTGAAACATATAACCATAACGGCAGCGTCCAGCGTGCAATGCGCCGGTGCCTGATGAAGTCCCGGCGTGCCGCTCGATAAAGCGTCAACAGGATCATGGGGACGATAACGACGGCGAGAATAGTGTGCGTGATGAGAATCATAAAATAGACTGGCCGAACGATTCCCTGCCCGGGAAACCGCGTCGCACCATGATAGTAGTGATAAGTAAGATAGCTAATTAGAAACAGCGTTGAGGTTGTAAACGCCGTGAGCTGGCAGTTGCGATGCGCATTTATTCTCCCTTTGCGAATGAAGCTATAACCCGCAATCAGGAGAATCGCGCTGGTAGAATTCAGTATTGCGTTTAGATGGGGCAGATAAGAAATGTATTCTGGCATTTAGGAAAACCGTTAAAAGTGAAAGGTGAACAGTGAAAAGTAAGAAGTGAAAGGTGGGGAGTAAGGGATTGATGAATGGTGCGTAAGGAATTTAATACGCTTGCTTGTCACTCATTACTCATTACTTTTCACTTTTTACTTTTTACTCTTCGCTGCTTCTTTTCCCTTCTCCGTCAGTGAATAGAAATCGTTGCCTTCTTCGTTAAGCAATCCTTCCCGCACCAGCTTTTCGACCGCATCGAACACCGCAGTGCGCTGTTCGGGATCATTTCCGCCGGCCTCAAACAGTTCATGCAGGTCAAGCTTCTCTTTGTTCCAGCGAGCGAAGCTGTGGAGCACGCGTTTTGTTATTTCATTCACGGCAGGATTTGCGGAAAGTTGGGGCGCTTATGGTTGCTTCGGTTTCATATTCGCGACCATAGACTTCACGTCAGGCGGCACGGCGCGACCGCGCGCATCCAGCAAAGGCGGCGAGGATTGTGCGCCGCCGCCGGCCAGTGCGGGTTGGGCGCCGGCGGTTGCCGGGCGCTTCACAAACGGAATGGGCAGCTTTCCCTCCGACTTCAAATACAGCACTGGATTCACCGCAAACATCAGCGCCAGCAATAAACAAACTATGGTGATGAAAAGGTTGTCCGTAGTTAAGAAGTTACCCGAAGACAAGGCGTTTAAGACCGCGAGCGCAACGAAAACGAGAGCAGCAACGATACAGATAAGGTTTAAGAGTCGAACTTCTCCTTTCATTTCCATTACACCGGCTTTC
>DATNOG010000144.1:0-8441 GCA_035601415.1 Pyrinomonadaceae bacterium
CGAGCTGCAACGCAGCATACGGGAGATTGTGACGACGGTGATCTAATTTTGCTTTGGATCATAGATGCAGAACGAGACCGACGATTCGAATACCTCCGCTGAACGCCAGTCGTTTCTCAAATTAACCCGCGATATTGCTGGTTTGCCGCTGGAACAATCGGCGGCCGCCCTCGAAACCGGAGCGGTGATAGCGGCCATATCGCTGCGCGCCGGTATTGAATTCCTGCGCGTCGCGCCGGAAGCCACGAAGATCCTGGAACCTGAAGAGCTGCGTGAATGGGGCGAGCTGGGCCGCCGCCTGGCGATGAGCGATGTCGAGATGGCGGTTTCTTTTTTCACCGCCGGCGTAACAGAGCTGCAAACTCTTTCTCGCGAAGCGCGCGCGTCTCTTTTTCAACTCTGTTCGCGCCAGCTTGGCCTTTCCATCGCGATTGCTCTCGAAACTTTCCGCACTGCACCCGCGCTGTCGAACAGTATTTCCGATCCAAATCTTTTGACTGCGGTGTTCGAGGTTGCGTCCGACATCGCGCGGCGCTCTGCACGTCACAGTGCGGACTTTCTAAGCAAGACTCCGGAAGTCGTGAAGCGGCGTGCGGCAAGCGGTACTCCTGACGTTTTGCAAAAAGCGATTGAGATGGCGGCCGGCTTCGCCTCACGCGCCGGGGGCATCGCGACTGATGCGTGGGCCTCGCTGCCGCACGCACTCGAAAACCTCAACAACTCTGACGCCCTCCGGTTATTGGATCAGACAATGGAGTTTCTCGAGCGCGGCGGCGGCGCGGCGTTGCAGTTGTTGTTGGCCGGCAGCGAAATTCTAAAATTATTGCCAGAGGTGTTTGACGAATGGCTCGAGTTGCTTTGGGAAGTGGCACAGCACGGCAATGCGAGTCTGGTTGCTTTTGTGCGCAGCAGCCCGCGATTTGTTCGCAGTTTCATATCGCAAACGGATCACGAGCGCGCGGTTAACCTCGCAATACGTGTGATTCGGATCACACGCAGCATCGCCGCGACTGACGGCGAAGCGGCGCTTGCATGTTTTCGTTCCAGCGCAGTCGCATTGCGCAGCGTGACCATAGAACAGTTCGAAGAATGGGCGCGGCTTGGACTTACTGCCACAAGAAAGGACGCGCGCGCGCGGCGCAGTTATTTTGCGCTGGAAACACGAGGTAGCCATGACGCGCTGCGCAGTGGTAATCAGGGACTCGCGCTGGACACGGTTTCTCACGTTCTTCGTTTGTATGTTGAGGGTCTCACCGGTAACGAAGTGGAAGTCAGCTCGCTGGCTGCGGTGCCTCTGGAAACGCGCATCGGCGATGGGCGCACTATTCATCTGCCGGCCACGATTGCGGAATTTGGCGATGATGAACTCGATTTCTGTCTTTACAAAGTGTTGGCGGCGCATGCTGCCGGACAAATTGAATTTGGAACTTATGAGCGTGGGACTACCGAGTTGCGCGCTGCTTATGTTTCGATCGGTGAAAAATATTCTGCCGATAACATTGATGCGCGCGACGCTTTTGCGATTGCGGATGAGATCGTAGGACAGACGTCCCCGTCTGTCCCTGACAGCCTTCAAGAAAAAGGGACAGGCAGGAATGCCTGTCCTACAGATGTCGACTATCGCCGCGTGCTGCAATTATTTCCTGACAAGCAACTCGCCGGCAGAATTTTTGGCACACTCGAAAATTGCCGCATCGATCGCCGTCTGAGACTGAAATATCGCGGGTTGGCGCGCGATCTGGATTTGATTCGCGAACACTTGCGCCGCAGCCGTCCTTCCGTCACTGAGCTGCCCGCGACGCTCGTTCCGTTTGAATTGCTGTTTCAAGCCACGCTGCTTGGCGGCGCTACCGACAATGCGCGGCAGTATTACGGTCAGATTGTTTCTGAGGTGGAAACTGTAACTGAACAATATTTGTCGTCGAGTGAAGCCACCGTTGGCGACAGTTTGCTGGCCACCAGTCGCGTCTATTCGTTGTTTCAAGCAGTGACACCTGCGGATGAGTCTGTTCAGCAATTGGAAACAGAGGAAAAATTTTCCGAGAATGAGGACGAGCAAGTTGCCGCTGAGAGTTTCAAGCGGATGCAGTCGCAGCAAAATCCGCAGCGGCGCGACGCGCGCGACTTATTCAACGCCTGGAACGATCCGAATAACGAAGGCGAACCTGATGAATTAGCCGGCGCCGAAGCCTGGCGCGAAGGTGAATTTCCCGAACAGGCGATTGAGGAAGGCGAAGTCGCCTACAACTACGACGAGTGGGACCGCGAGTTGACGGATCACCGTTTGGGTTGGTGCCGCGTGATTGAGAAGAAAGTGAAACACGGCGATCGCGAGTTTGTTGAGCAGACGCGCGATCGACACCGGGGCGTAATTTCTTCAATTCGTCACCAGTTTCAATTGATGAAGCCGGAAGAACTGTTGCGCGTAACCAATGAATTGGATGGCGAGGAATTTGATTTGAATGCAGTGATCGATTACGTCATCGATCGCAAAGCCGATGGCCAGCAATCGGAACGTTTGTATACGAAGCGCCTGCGACGACAACGCGATGTCGCGGTTTCGTTTCTGTTGGATCAGTCTTCATCCACCGCGCGCACCATCGGGCGTCATCCATTGCAGCCGTACACGCGGCCGGGCCGACGCATCATCGAGATTGAAAAAGAAGGACTGGTACTAATGAGCGAGGCGCTCGAAGCTGTCGGCGATACCTATTCGATTAACGGCTTCACTTCCGAAGGACGCCGCAACGTAAAGTTTTATGTGGTGAAAGATTTTGCCGAGAAGTATTCCGACGAAGTAAAACAAAGGATCGGCGGCATCAACTTTCAAAACAACACGCGGCTCGGCGCTGCCATTCGTCATGCGACGGCAAAACTTGCGAAACAAACTGCGCGCACGCGGTTGCTGATAGTTTTGTCAGACGGCCGGCCCTACGATCACGATTACGGCGACGCGCGTTACGCACGCGAAGACACACGCGAAGCTCTGCGACAAGCCAAGAACCAGGGGATCACTCCGTTTTGCATCACCATCGACCGCGAATCAGAAGCTGAGCTAAAAGATCTTTACGGAGACATTGGCTACACAATCATCGACGATGTATTGACGCTGCCGGAACGGATGCCGGGCATTTATCGCCGGCTGACAACATAAAAACAATTTGGCCGCGGATTTACGCGGATAAAGAGGGATCTGAAAAAGCAAAAAAGAGCTGAACCGTAAATACATCACAGCTTCCGCTTCTGATTGACTAACTTGTCTATTCCAATCCGCGTGTATCCGCGTTCATCTGCGGCTAATTCTTCTTTCCCCAACCACCGCCGCCGGGTGTTTCAATGCGCACGCGATCGCCGGCTGTCAATTCCCAACTTCCTTTTGATCCAATTTTGCGCGCTTTGCCATCGCTGACGATTGCAGCGCTGCCCGGCTTTCCGTCTTCACCGCCATGCAATCCATAAGGCGCATTCCTTCTTCGATCAGCAAGCAAAGACATGCGCGCCTCCGCCAATGTTTCGATTTCGCGAATCACGCCATCACCGCCGCGACGTTTTCCTTTTCCGCCTGAGCCCTTGCGAATTCTGTATTCGCGCACCCGCAAGGGATAGGCATACTCGAGCGCTTCGGCTGGAGTGTTGAGGCTGTTGGTCATGTGCGTGTGCACTGCGCTCAGCCCCGCGTGATCAGGTCGCGCGCCCATGCCGCCGGCAACAGTTTCGTAATAGGAAAACTCGTTTCCGGAGCGCGGATCGATGCCACCGATAGTCAGATTGTTCATCGTGCCCTGACTCGCAGCAGGAATTTTGTCGGGCAGACCTCTGGCCAATGCTTTGAATAACACGTCAACGATGCGCTGCGACGTTTCGACGTTTCCGCCGGCAACTGCAGCCGGATGAATGGCGTTAACAACAGTTCCTTTGGGCGCAATCACTTCGATTGGTTGCATCAACCCGGCACTTGCGGGCACGTCATCTCCGAGCAAACAACGAAAGACGTACGACACCGCGGAGACGGTGATTGCTTCGACTGCGTTGACTGGACCAGCGACTTGCGGCGCACTGCCGCTGAAATCAACTCGCGCTCGCGAACCAGTGATGCTAATTCTCACTTGAATTGGAACCGGTGCGTCGGACACGCCATCGTCGTCGAGCGCGTCAACAGCTTCGTAGTTACCGTCGGGTATCGTCGCAATTGCATGACGCATGAGCCTTGCTGAGTACTCGATCAAGTGATTCGCATAGTCAGCGGCTTCCCGTTGACCACGCCGCTCGACGATTTCAAGCAATCTCGTGGCGCCGGTTTTCAGCGAACCAATCTGCGCCTGAAAATCGCCGCGCCGCTCAGAATGACTGCGAACGTTTGCCAGAATAAGTCGCATGATGTCTTCATCCAGCGCACCGTTTTTCACCAGACGAACCGGCGGAATGCTTAAGCCTTCGCCATAGATGTCAGTCGCCAGCCCCATCGATCCGGGCGTCGCGCCACCAATGTCTGCGTGATGCGCGCGATTGGCAACGTAGAAGAGCGTCAGTGGTTCGTTGTTCGTTGTCAGTTGCCGTTTCTCCCGATCGCTCCCTTTTTTCTTCGCACCTGGTTTGCCACTGACCACTGACAACTGACTACTAACCACTGGCATCAGCAACGTCACATCCGGCAGATGCGTGCCGCCGGCGAAGGGATCGTTTAAGGCAACCACATCACCCGGTCTGAGCTCTATTGCTTTCAACACGGACGCCACCGCCATTGGCATTGAACCGAGATGCACCGGCATATGATCGCCCTGGGCAATCACTCGGCCGCGCGCGTCGAAAACCGCGCACGAATAGTCGCGCCGTTCTTTGATGTTTGGTGAAAACGCAGTGCGCCGCAGCGCGATGCCCATCTCTTCGGCCACCGAAGTGTAGAGGGCGCGATAGATTTCTAATGTGGTTGGATCAAACTGTTTCATAGTTCTAACTGACAGGACCGAGATCCCAGAGAAAAGAAAACACAACTTGATAATGCTCAGTTGGGAAGGTGGGCTTGCCCCCGCTCTTATTTTTGTAATCATTCATGAGTTTTTCCCAACCTATTGCGGGGGCAAGCCCACCTTCCCAACCTGCAAATTCATGTTACTTGAATGATCAAGTTCCCATAGCCATCAATAGCAGCAGTGGCCCCCGCTGGAATCAAGGTGGTTGCAGAGTACTCCGTCACAATGCAAGGCGCGCGCAGTCGTGCTCCCGCCGGCAATGCTTCGCGATCGTAAACCGCAACGCTGCGTTTCTTTCCCGCGAAATAAGCGGTCACATTTTTGCCTGGTTTCACAGGCCGGCTTTTGCGCTTGCTCGCGCGTCCCTGAAGCAACTTTTCAACAATGCCAAGCGAACGCAAACGCGCGCTTACTACTTCCACGATGTTCGCGGTTTGCGCATAGCCGTAGCGTTCTAGATGCGCGCGATGAAAGTGTGCGGCGATGTTTCCAGTTGTCTGCTTGATCTCCAGCTCAAACGATTGACCTTTGTAACGCAACGCGAGCGAGCGCTCGTGCCGCTGCTTTGCCGTAGGAAATCCCTCACGACGGAGAACATTGGCGGCAGCTCGCTCCAGATCGCGAAAGGCTCTCTCGAGTTTCTTATCAATACCAGCAGCAACTTCGAGCATTACTGTTTGGCTCTGGTTCTTAACTACGTCCGCGGCCAGAACTCCGATCGCGGAAAGCGCGCCCGCTGAGTTTGGCAAGATGACGCGCGGAATGCGCAGCGCTCGCGCCAGTTCGACGGCATGCAGGCCGCCGGCGCCGCCAAATGGCAGCAGAGCAAAATCACGCGGATCGTAACCACGCTCCACCGAAATCCGGCGCAGCGCGCGTTCCATGTTTGTATTTGCAACCGACAAAATGCCCTGCGCTGCTTCGACCAAGATAATTTTACGGCGCGCTTCTTTGCTCAAGTGATCGGCCAACGCGGCAATGGCTTTGCGCGCGCGCTTTTCATCAAGCACAAACTCTCCGCCCAACAAACCTGCGCCGCCAAAGTGTCCCAGAACTACATGCGCATCAGTGACGGTCGGCAACAACGAACGGCCGTAACATGCAGGACCCGGATCGGCGCCCGCTGATTGTGGTCCGACGCGCAATGATCCGCCCTCATCAACTCGGGCAATCGAGCCACCGCCGGCGCCGACCGTATGAATATCCATGACTGGAACTGCAACCGGCAGACCCGCAACCACGGCTTCGTTGGTCAGGCGAACGCCATCGCGTTCGCAGAGTGCGACATCAGTCGAGGTACCGCCCATGTCAAACGTAATTATCTTTTCAAAACGTGCCGTGCGCGCAGTTCGCAACGCGCCTACAACTCCGCCTGCCGGCCCGGACAAGATGGTGCGCACCGGCTCTGCCGCTGCCATACTTGCCGAGCTGATGCCGCCAGACGACTGCATAACACGCAAGCGCGGCGTGTTCACTTCCAAACGCCTCAAGTAATTGCCCATTGGCGGCTGTAGATACGCATTGATCGCTACGGTGGAAGTGCGTTCGAACTCGCGATACTCGGGCAGAATAACGTGTGAAATAGAGATGGGAATATTGAGAGCAGAAACAGCGCGCGCAATCTGTTGTTCGTGCTTGGGATGAACGAACGAGAAGAGCAGGCAGATCCCAATCGATTCGATCTTTTGTTTCTGCAAGTGCGCGACAAGCGCCGCCAGTTCTTTTTCATCGAGGAGCTCGAGCACCTCGCCGTTTGCGCTGACACGCTCGCGCAGGCCAAAGCGCAAACGCCCGGGCACGAGCGCCGGCGGTCGCACCGCATTCAGGTTGTAAAGTTCTGGTCGAGCCTGGCGGCCGATGGCGAGGACGTCTTCGAAACCTTTGGTAGTAATCAGCGCAGTGCGCGCGCCGCGTCTTTGCAGCAACGCGTTAGTGCCAACGGTCGTTCCATGGACCACTTCAATGTTTTTGAGTTCAAGACCAGTTTTGTCGGCGACTTGCTTCAGGCCGCTGCGGATTGCGAGAGAGGGATCAGACGGAGTGGACGGGAGCTTAAAAACTTCGAGCCGGCCGTTTTGCCTAAACACAAAATCGGTAAACGTGCCGCCGGTATCGATACCGACACGCACTGTGTCCCTGAGAACATCAGGGCGCAGCTTGCGGCGTGTGTTGCCCATTTAAGCGAAGCACAGATTTGGTCAAATTGAAATTATGGCGCTTGTCACTATATTCGCAAGCAAAAATGTTGACAAGAAACGCCGCGTGACTTATATAGCCTGCGCCACTATCCGAAAGAATTTGCTTGGCCCAAAACCAAAGGAAGTTCCACAAGAAGTCTGAACAACAATTTGTTAGAACCCCGGAGGCCCCAAATGAAACAGAGTTCGTTGATAACTTGCCTGCTAGCGCTCGCGCTGCTCGTCGCGTGCGTACTCGGTTGTAATCGCTCCGGAGCCGGCCCGGAAAAAAACGAGGCCAACGCAAACAGAAAAACCGCACTGGCGGATGCGCCTCCTGCTGATATCGCGGGTGAATATGCAGTAACCGGCTCAAACGAAAATGGTAGTCCTTATAAGGGAACTCTCGCAGTAATCAAACACGGCGACGTTTATCAATTTCGCTGGAACGCGGGCAAACAATACGACGGCATCGGTGTGCCCAACGCCAACATCGTCGCCGTAGCTTTCACCAGCGGTGTCAATGGCAAAGGCTGCGGAGTTGTAAGTTATCAATTGCTGGATGACGGTACGCTCGACGGCAAGTGGGGCTATTGGGGAGTGGATGAAAGCGGCACTGAAAGGGCGACGCGGAACAGCGGCTCTGGTCTGCCAGGCACCTATGATGTTACCGGAACAAACCCCAGCCGCGCCGGCTACAAGGGAACGATGACCGTTGACTCGAAGGGCGGCGGTTACACTTTCGTATGGAGCAACGGCAGCACGGGTTTTGGGCTAAAACACGGAAGGACAGTTAACGTCGGCATAGGTGGGTCGCGCTGTGCTTTCATGGCTTACGATGTGAAGTCGGACGGAACCCTCGACGGTGTTTGGGCCAGTTACGGCAGCGACCATACCGGCAAAGAGCTAGCGACGAAGAAGTAAGAGGTGGGACTCAACGCCAATTGCTGACCGCGTCAACTTTAACCTACTGAAGGAGCACTAGATGAAAAAGCAAGCCGGCTGGATTACCTTGATTGGTTTGACCCTCGTTGACGTAGGCTTTGGCGGCTCGCAATGTTCGTAGGTTGCTTATGAGATCAAACCCGGCGTGTTGGACGGTGTCTGGGGAGGTTATGGATCTCCAAACATAGGAGCGGAAAAAGCGGTAAAGCAGAGATAGGTTTCGCGCAAATTTTGGCCCAACAAAACTTCGCACAAAAACTATTCAAGCAGTTTGAGATGCGACCAGAAAGCGTCGTCGTGCCGGAACTCTAACTTGTCGTGGGTCGACGAATACAGAACCGGGAGCGGT
>DATNOG010000145.1:0-27388 GCA_035601415.1 Pyrinomonadaceae bacterium
CCTTGCCGGCCAACTTGCGAAGAGCCTCGATAAGGTCCTCTAAACAATTCCCTTTCTGAATGAAATCTTTTGGGTCGTCTTTCGACAAGGCGGCCCTTTTCATTGTCGTGTTGCACAAGCCAAGCTTTCGGCTTGCGCGCAGAGTCACAGTTTGCGTTACACTCACCTTTGATGCCTTTCAAGTTCATAAATCCGGAATCGCTGGGCGCTGCACGCGGCTATGCAAACGGCATACTCGCCGATGCTGGCGGCAAACTGTTGTTTGTGGCCGGGCAGATTGGCTGGAATGGACAACAGGCGCTGGTGGGCAATGCCTTTGTCGAACAATTTGATCAGGCGCTGGCCAATGTGTTGACCGTTGTGACCGCGGCTGGCGGCACGGCGGACAACGTTGCGCGGCTGGTGATTTACGTTACCGATAAGAATGAATACAAAGGGCATCTGCGCCAGGTTGGCGAACGGTATCGTGCTCGCATGGGCAAGCACTTTCCCGCGATGGTGTTGGTGGAAGTGAAGAGTCTGCTTGACGATGCTGCCAAGGTTGAAATTGAAGCGATAGCCGTGCTGCCGGCATAGCTTCGTTACTATTGGAATGCATAATCCCAAGAGTTTTCTTTTTGAAAAGGACGCAGACGGCGTGGCAACGATCACGCTCAATCGTCCCGAGCGTCTCAATGCGTTAACTTTCGAAGTCTATCGCGAATTGACCGATCTCTTTGCCGCGCTCGCAAACGAAACGGATGTGCGCGTGGTTGTAATCACGGGCGCAGGACGAGCTTTCTGTTCCGGCGGCGACGTTCACGACATCATTGGCGAGCTCTTTAGCCGCGACGTTGAAGGCTTGCTCGACTTCACACGCATGACTTGTGCGCTGGTGCGAAACATTCGCGCCCTGCCAAAACCAGTCATCGCCAGTCTTAATGGAACAACGGCGGGCGCCGGTGCATGCATCGCGCTGGCATCGGACATTCGCATCGCCAGCGAAGACGCAAAGATTGCATTTTTGTTTGTGAAGGTTGGTTTGTCCGGCGCGGACATGGGCGCCGCGTATTTGCTGCCAAGGGTTATTGGCCTGGCAAAAGCAACCGAGTTGCTATACACGGGCGATTTTGTTTCAGCGGCAGAAGCGGAACGAATAGGACTCTATAATCGCGTCGTGCCCACGGATCAATTGGCGGAGACAACTAGCAAGCTCGCGCAGCGGCTCGCGAAAGGCCCGGCTTTCGCGCTCGCGAAGACCAAGGAAATGCTGAACCGCGCGCTGCACATGAACCTGGATGCCGCCCTCGAATCAGAAGCTCAGGCGCAGGCCATCTGCATGCAACATCCCGATTACCGGGAAGCGTACGAAGCATTTGTTAACAAGCGCGAACCAAAGTTCAACTAGGATTGCAGTGGCAACAGCAGATGTCATTTCCCTCTCCCTTTGGGAGAGGGCAGGGAGAGGGTCTTAAGTTCAGCTAAACCCTCCCCTTAATCCCCTCACAAAGGGACGGGAAATAAAGCGCCGTCGTCGCTTTGTTCTGCCGGCGCACTCCAAAACATTTATGGACAAATTCATCGCTCAACTTCCCTTTCTTACTCCTGAACACCTGACGCTGGCTGCGGACATGGAGACGTTTGTCCGGCTGGAGATCGAGCCGACCGCGATCGAAGAGCGTGACGTCGAAGCGCGCTTGCGTGAATACGTCGGCATACTCGCGGAAGCGGGCGTGCTGCGTTATGCGGTCGCCGAGCCAGGCGCCAATCTCGGCGTACGCGCTCTCTGTTTGATTCGTGAAGCGCTCGCCTACTCTTCTCCGCTCGCCGACGTCGCTTTCGTGATGCAGGGACTCGGCACCTATGCCATCAGCCAGGCTGCACCCGAACATGTGCGCGACTTCTGGCTTTCACGCGCGGCCGAGGGAAAATCGATCGCCGCGTTTGCGCTAACCGAACCGGATGCCGGCTCCGATGTTGCTTCGATCAAGACGACCGCGCAACGCGATGGTGACAGTTATGTCATCAATGGCAGCAAACGTTTCATTTCCAACGCCGGCGTGGCCGACTTCTACACCGTTTTTGCGCGCACTGGTACCGATGCGAATGGCCGGGCTGCGTTGTCTGCTTTCGTCGTCGGCGCAAAACTCGCGGGCTTCAATGTAATCGAACGCACATCGATGCTCTCGGCGCATCCGATCGGAGAAGTTGAACTAAAGGATTGCCGCGTGCCGGCGGACAATTTGGTGGGCGCGGAAGGCGATGGCTTCCTGTTGGCTATGCGCACCATGGATACTTTCCGTGCGAGCGTGGGCGCTGCTGCTTGCGGCATGGCGCGGCGGGCACTCGACGAAGCGGTTCGCTACGCAGGCTGTCGCAAACAGTTCGGGCGCCTGCTGGCGGAACATCAATTGATTCAGGAGAAACTCGCTGACATGGTTACGGAGCTCGATGCTGCGCGCCTGCTGGTTTACCGGGCCGCGCATTTGAAAGACACGGGCGCCGCCCGCGTGACACGCGAGACCAGCGAAGCAAAACTTTTCGCCACCGAAGCAGCCTCGCGGATTATTGATCAGGCAGTGCAAATTCACGGCGGTACCGGCCTGGTGCGCGGCAGTGTGGTGGAACGACTCTACCGAGACATTCGCGCGCTGCGAATTTACGAAGGCACATCCGAGATCCAGAGACTGATCATTGCTAGCCAGTTACTGAAAGAGTAGGACAGACATTCCTGTCTGTCCCGACAACCTTAGTTCACCAAGGACAGGCAGGAATGCCTGTCCTACTTTTAAATGAAAATCAACATTATCGGCGGCGGGCCGGCGGGGATGTACTTCGCCATTCTCATGAAGAAGGCCGACGCCGCCCACGAAATCACTGTCTGCGAACGGAACGGCCCTGACGATACGTTTGGCTGGGGCGTGGTGTTCTCAGGCAAGACGTTAGCAAACCTTCGCAACGCTGATGAAGAAACACATGCGGAAATCACACGGAATTTCGCGGCTTGGGACAACGTTGATGTGGTCCATCGCAACGATAAAATTTCGATCCACGGCAATAGCTTTTCCGGAATTGGGCGGCTTCAGCTTCTCAAAATTCTGCAAAGACGGTGTGAACAATTGGGGATCGAACTCTTTTTCGGAACTGAAATTGACGACGTTGATTTCCCGCGCGAGGATTGCGATCTGCTCGTCGCGGCCGATGGCGTTAACAGCACCGCGCGCAAGCAATACGCCGACGAATTTCATCCTTCGCGTGATGTTCGTCCCAATCGTTACATCTGGTACGGGACCAACAAACTATTCCATGGTCTGACATTGACCTTTCGGGAAAATGATTCGGGCGTGTTCGCAGCGCACTCTTATAAGTTCAATAAAACTGCCAGCACGTTCATTATTGAATGCGATCCGCAAACGTGGGATACCGCCGGCTTTGCGTCAATGAGTGATGACAAGACACGACAATATCTTGAAAGAGTATTCGAAAACGATTTGGCGGGACAGCCGCTACTTTCGAATAATTCCAAGTGGATCAATTTCCTGTTGGTGAAAAACGCGAACTGGTTTTTCGAGAACGTGGTACTGCTCGGCGACGCGCTGCACACGGCACACTTCTCAATCGGCTCAGGCACAAAGCTGGCGCTGGAAGATGCGATTGCGCTTTTCGATTGCTTCAGGAAGAAGAAGGGTGTCCAAGCCGCGCTCGAGGAATTCGAGGCAACGCGCAAGCCGGTGATCGAAGAGTATCAAGCGGCCGCGCAGGAAAGCATGATTTGGTTTGAGAACGCACGAGATTACATGCACCTCAGTCCGATTGACTTGGCTTATTCGCTGATGACCAGAAGTGGAAAGGTCAGTCATGAGGATTTGAAACGCAGAGATCCGAAGTTCATCGCAGCCTATGAAGCAGAACGCAACGCGTATACTGGGAGCGCGGGCGTCCCGCCCGCAAACGGTACCCGATCGCATTGATTCCGAAATCATGGTCTTGTTGCTCGATCTCTTCCCTTCGTGAGGCCCCGTTGCGCTGCAAGGCTGGCGGGACGCCCGCGGTCCCAGTCTCCTCGGTCCCAGTATCGAACGTTAAGCCTTCCACTTGGGGGCCAGAAGTCTCCTTCGTCCTTCGTCAACGGTCGAAATTCCTGGTTCATGGAGCTCAAATCGATCCCAAAGCTTGCAGGTCACTGGCCGATGCGCCTGATCGAGCGCCTCGCAGTAGTTGGTGTAAGTACAGCGTCTGACTTCTTCGCCGCGCCCGAGTTTCACTTTAACAAACCAATCGGGATCGGCCAGTGCCTGACGCGCGAAGCCGACAACGTCCGCCTGACCGTTCCGCAAAATGGATTCTGCTTGTTCGAAAGTGCTGATGCCGCCTGTAGCCACCACCGGCGTGCTGAATCCTGCTTCGTTGACCGCGTGCTTGATCGCAGCCACCAGCGGCACGCTGCGTCCAAACGGCCCAGTCTCGTCCGAAAGCACCGTTGGCATACACTCGTAGCCGCTCTGGCCCGTGTAAGGGTAAACCGCCTGGCCAACTTTCGGCTGTTGCGCGTCTTCAAACTTCCCACCTTTTGAGATTGACAGAAAATCCAGACCTGCGCGCGCAAACTCAACTCCGAAATAGCTGGCATCGTCGATGCGATTGCCGCCGGCAATCACTTCGTCACCAAGAAAGCGCGCGCCAACTACATAATCGTCCCCAACCTGCTGGCGCACTGCGCGATAAACTTCCAATGGCAGACGCACACGATTTTCGCGTGGCCCCCCATAACCATCGCTACGAACGTTAAGCGCGCTCAAAAACCCTGCCATCGTGTAGGCATGTGCGTAATGCAATTCGACTCCATCAAAACCTGCTTCGCGCGCGCGACGAGCGGCGGCGGCAAAAATCTCCGGCAGCACTTGCGGCAATTCGTCTACATGCGGCAAATCCACGTCAGTGACACTCTCGCGATAACCAAACCGCAGTGATTCCAACTCGCGAGCATCAAGCACGCGGTCAATAACTTCATCCGGCGCTTGCCTGAGAAACTCACGCACTGCTGTTTCCGGAGCAGTTGTCCAGGCAGAATCGCCCGTCAGATACACTATTGCTTCACGATGAAAATCCTTTAGTTCCAGAAAGCGCGCAAAATATTTTTCCTTTTCCGGCCGTCGCTTGACCGACAGAAAATCAATGATCTGAATGAACAATTTGGTGTGGCCTTCGCTCGCTTCGCGGACGGTATCGACCAGTGTTTTAAGTCCTGGCAAAAAGCGGTCGTGGCCGATCCGCAGCAATGGTCCACTGGGAATGTCGCGCACGCCGGTCGCTTCGACTACCAGCGCGCCTGGTCGCCCTGCCGCGAAGCGTCGATACCAGTCGAGGTTTTCCTGGGTAACAAAGCCATCATCCGTCGCGCGCCAAGGCACCATCGCGGGCACCCAGGTGCGGCTCTCCAATTCAAGCCGTCCGATGCGAATAGGTTGAAACAAGAGCGAGCGCTCGGCTTCGTTCCCAGTTGGCCAGCGCGTATCCGGAATGTGATGACGAATTGGATTCTTAAACTTCCACATGATTTCGAGTTCACTTTAACACGGCGGCGTGCCTTCTTTATTTGGAGTGCGGCGGCCTGGCGGTGCTTTGGCCAATCACAACCTAAAACTTAACTGGACCTTTTGAAACCGCGACTCGGGCCAAAGCGGCGCCAAGCCGCCGCACTCCAAAAAAAGCTATATCCGGCGCGCCAGAGTGACTTCCACTTGCCCTCAAGATCATTTGCTGTCTGTTATGCTAAATTAGACTCATCTTCATGATTCAAGCGGAGAATAGTTTGACGGAAGAGCTTCTAAACTGGCGCAGTGAATTTCCCATTCTTGACCAGACTGTTTATCTGATCTCGCACAGTCTGGGCGCGATGCCGAAAGCCACCTACGATCGTTTGCACGAATATGCCGATATGTGGGCCACGCGCGGCGTGCGCGCCTGGGCCGAAGGTTGGTGGGACATGCCCGTCACTGTCGGCAACGATGTGGCCCGCATCATTGGCGCCGAGCCTGGCAGCATCGTGATGCATCAGAACGTCTCAATCTGCCAATCGTTAATTCTTTCCTGCTTCGAGCCGACGCCCAAAAGAAACAAGATCGTCTATTCGGAGTTAAACTTTCCTTCGGTGATGTATGTTTATGAAGCGCACGCCCGTGATGGCAAGTTAAGAATTGAAACCGTTCCCTCTGACGACGGTATCACGGTTTCACTCGAACGTTTTCTCGCAGCGATTGATGAAGAGACATTGCTGGTTCCCTTCTCGCACGTGTTGTTCAAGAGCGGCTTTCTACAGAACGCGAAAGCGATTACGGAACGTGCGCATGAAGTTGGCGCAATGGTCGTGCTGGATGCTTACCAGTCGGCCGGAACAGTTCCCTTCAGCGTGCAGGAACTCGGCGTCGATTTTGCGACCGGAGGTTCAGTGAAGTGGCTCTGCGGGGGCCCGGGAGCCAGCTATCTTTATGTGCGGCCTGACCTGCATAACAAACTGGAGCCGAAAACCACCGGCTGGATGGCCCATGAACATCCTTTCGCTTTTGAGACTGAGTTGCATTACGCGCCAAACATCACACGCTTTCTGCACGGCTCGCCGGCGATCCCGGCGCTCTACGCTGCACAGTCGGGCTATAAAATAATCAACGAAATCGGCGTGGATAAAATTCGCGAAAAGAGCGTGCGCCAAACCACTCGACTGATTGAGCTGGCGCAGGAAGCCGGATTCAACGTAACCAGTCCAAAGAATTCTGCTGATCGCGGCGGCACGGTCACAGTAGGCCACGAAGAGGCCGCGGCGCTGACGAAGGAATTGATTCGACGCGAGTTTATTGTCGACTACCGGCCCGGCGCCGGCGTGCGCCTCTCGCCGCACTTCTACACGAAAGACGAAGAACTCGGGTTGGTTATTAATGAGATGAAAAAAATCACAGACGCTCGCGCGTACTCGGTGCATGAGGGTGCAGGGGCAGCTTTCTGAAGCATTGTCCGTAGTCGGTGGTCCGTTGTTAGTTGCAAAAAGACCAGGCTACTGGACCGCTGACACAACCACTGACAACGGACAACAGACTACTGACCGATGAGTAACGAATACGGCAGCAACGCTCCGCTCTCCTACAACAAATACCTGCGTGTGCCGGATTTGATTGGCTTGCAGAATTGTTTGTCGGATCCGGCGCATCACGATGAGTTGCTCTTCATTACCATTCACCAGGCTTACGAGCTTTGGTTCAAACAAATTCTTCATGAGATCGACGCGGTAATTAATCAGACAAATGAGAATCGCTTGACTGCTGCGGCGCGCTCACTGCGCCGCGTAGTGGAAATTGAAAAACTGCTGATCAATCAGATTCACATTCTGGAAACGATGACGCCGATAAGTTTCCTGGGCTTTCGCGATCAGCTCAACCCCGCCAGCGGTTTTCAGTCAATGCAGTTTCGCGAAATTGAATTCGCGTCGGGACTAAAACAGGGAAACATTTTGAATGAATTCCGCAACGACGAATTCGCGTATGAACGTTTGCAGAAACGATTCGCCGCACCGGATTTGGGCAACGCTTTCTACGCCGCTTTGCGCGTGCGCGGTTTTGACGCGCCCGCAAATGAAAATGCTTCCGACGAAGCCGAAACTAAACGACGCTACGGCAAACGCACACAGGCGGTCCTGGAAGTTCTTACTCACTTCGAACAACGCTCGGAAGAGTTTCAACTAGCCGAAGCTTTGCTTGAGCACGATGAGTATTTCTCGCTCTGGCGTGCGCATCACATCAAGATGGTCGAGCGCATGGTGGGCACTAAGCGCGGCACCGGCGGTTCCGAAGGCGTTGGTTATCTGCGCACCACGCTTAACAAGAAATTCTTTCCGGAACTGTGGGAAGCGCGCACCTACCTCGACACCAAACACGGTGAAGGCGGTTGTCCGTTTGCCAAAGAATGAGAACATTAAGTGGCACAGACTTTAGAAAGCTCTGAACAAGTGGTCAACTCCTTGGAGTGCGGCGGCCCGGCGCCGCTTTGGTCCGCGGCGACTGGTCGCCGCATCGTTAAATCAACTTAAGCAGGCGTGGCCGCGACAAGTCGCGACTGGCCAAAGCGCTGCCAGGCCAGCGCACTCCAAAGAGTTGTCGCATCCACTTGATCAGACTGTGGCACAAACTTAAAGGTCGCCCCTCAATGACAGACGAACGCCGACGCTCTCCACGAGTAAAAGTTAATCTCCAGGCACGGTGGGAAGGTGTGATGTCGCAGCAGGAAGCGACCATCACGGATTTGAGCAAGACAGGATGCTTTGTGCTGACGGGAGGTGATGTTGAGCCGAAGGAACTGGTGCGCCTGGAAATCGAAGTTCCGGAAGGTGAGCCTCTCGTTTTGTGGGCCGAAGTAGTCGACGCAGCTTTCGAGATCGGCTTTGCGGTGCGCTTTACTTCCATGACTGATGACGATGAACTGCGGCTCAGTCGTTTTATTACCGCCTCTCTTGAGAACCGATAAAAGCTGGTTCGCCTTCTCGCTTAAACAGCAATCGCAAGTTAACAGTTTGCGTTACGAGAATTCAGGAGAAGCTGCGTGTTAGAATGAGAGCATCCTACTGGACAGGAGTTGTGCGAATGTCGAGAAATGTTCAATACGTCACGGACGCTAACGGTGAAAGGACGGCGGTAATCCTGCCGCTCGATGAATACGAAGAACTCTTGGAAGACCTACACGTTACACGTATCGCCGAAGAAACGAAGGACGAGCCCAGCATACCTTGGGAAGAAGTCAAAGCTCAGCTAGCGGCGGAAGGTAAGCTCGATGGCTACGCTTGAAGCTTACAGCGTATCGTTAAGTTCCAGAGCACAAAGAGAAACCCGCAATCTTGATCTCCAGACTTTGACGCGTGTAGCGAAAGCGATCGACGGTCTCACTCAGAACCCTCGCCCTCCCGGATGTCTCAAGTAAAAACGTCTGAAGGATTATGGCGTATTCGCGTTGGCGGATTGGTTATGAGATAGATGATACCCTTCGCCAAGTAAGGATCGTCACGATAGGTCATCGCAGCGAATTTTACGACTAAGAAGTGCGCCGCAATAAGCATCCATGGAAAACATCCAATTCCCTGAACGCTTCAACATGGCCGACTACTTCCTGAATCGCAATCTGGAGGAAGGCCGCGAAAACAAGATCTGTCTCTATTACGAGGACCAGACGTTCAGTTATGGCGACACCGCGCGCATGGCCAACCGCGTCGGCAATGCATTGCGCGAGCTGGGCGTCGAGATGGAAGATCGCGTGCTGCTTGTTTTGCCTGATTGTCCGGAGTTTGTCTGGACCTGGTTTGGCGCCGCGCGTATCGGCGCGGTGATCACGATGGTCAATCCGCTGCTGCCGGTTGAAGATTACAAATACTATCTCGACTACACACGCGCTCGCGCAGCCGTTATTCACGAATCGCTGCTGAAGACTTTTAACGAAGCCACTGCTGATGCGAAACATCTGCACGCGGTTTTAGTGGTCGGCGGCCACGAGCACGATGAAGACATCGACTTTACGAATGACGCTTTGCTTTGGTCGTCTTTTGATGGCGCCGTACTGACCGAGACGGACGAATGCACGCCTGCCGACACCCACCGAGACGATATCGCTATCTGGTTATTTACTTCCGGCTCGACCGGTCACCCGAAAGGCGCGGTACATTTGCAACACGATCTTCCTTTCAACACGGAAGTCTTTGCCAGGTGCACGATTGGCGTCAACGAAACCGATTTGACGGTGTCCGTTCCGAAACTGTTTTTCGGTTACGCGACGGGCACCAACCTGCTCTTCCCTTTTGCGGTCGGCGGCGCCACAGTTTTGTTTTCCGAGCGCTCGACGCCTGAAAAACTGTTCGCAGTTATCGAGCGTTATCGTCCCACGATTCTGACAACCGTGCCAACGATGATTAATTCAATGCTCAACGCTGATGCCACTGAACAACGCGATCTCTCGAGTCTGCGTTTCTGTTATTCAGCCGGCGAGGCCCTGCCGCCGGAGCTTTATCAACGCTGGCAGCAAACCTTTGGCGTGGAGATTTACGACGGCATCGGCTCGGCAGAGATGTTTCATATCTACATCACAAACAGGCCCGGCGATGTGAAACCTGGAAGCCTGGGCAAGATTGTTGAAGGTTACGAAGCACGGATCGTCGATGCGGAGGACAAGGAAGTAGCACCCGATGAAATGGGGACGCTGAAGATCAAGGGCGACTCTGCGGCACTTTGCTACTGGAACGCGCATGAGAAATCAAAAGAAACTTTCGCGGGCGACTGGTGCACGACCGGGGATCAGTTTCACGTCGACGCGCAAGGCTATTACTGGTACCACGGTCGCACTGACGACATGTTGAAAGTCTCCGGCATTTTTGTCGCGCCTGCTGAAATTGAAAACTGCTTGCTGCAACACGAAGCTGTGCTCGAGTGCGCCGTCATCGGCGCCGAAGCCGGCGACGGCCTAATCAAACCAAAAGCCTTCGTCGTGCTGCGCGAAGAATTTGTCCAAAGTCCAAAGTCCAAAGTCCAAAGTCAACGTGATACTGGGAGCGCGGGCGTCTCGCCCGCAAGTGGTGCCCGACGTCCAACGTCCAATGTCCAACCTCAACGTGATACTGGGAGCGCGGGTGTCTCGCCCGCCGATCGGGGTAGTAGCCCGACTGTCAGGGAGGGCTTAACTAAAGCTCAACTTGCGGAAGAATTAAAGGCTTTCGTCAAATCCCACCTCGCACCCTACAAATACCCACGTTGGATCGAATTCGTTGATTCCCTTCCCAAAAACGATCGCGGCAAAATCGATCGCAAGCAGTTGAAGAGTATTGGCTCGTAGGTCCAGCGCTTCGGAGAACGCCACCTAAGTTCCAGGGTTAACGGATAGTTTTAGCGGACACGGCGTTCGAGGTTGTAGTCGCGCAGGCGGCGATAGAGTGTGGAGGATGAGATGCCGAGAATCTCAGCAGTCTTGCCGCGATGCCAGCCGGTTTGTTCCAGCGCCGCCAGGATCTGTTGGCGTTCAACGTCGCGCAGAGAGGCAGGCGAGGCGTTTGCCGCAGCCGAATAGTCCGGCGTCGCGCCTGGTTGTGGCGGCGTTTGTGTCGCCGGAATGAAAGCTGCCGGCCGCGCTACTTCGGGCGGCAATTCATTAACCGTGATGCGCCCGTTGTTGGAAAGAATTACGGCACGCTCTAGACAATTCTTCAATTGCCGCACGTTACCCGGCCAACTGTAAGTCTGCAATGCCTCAAGCGCCTGCGGATCGAGCTCCGGTTTGGTTGTGCCGCCAACCTCGTTCAAGAGATAGCGGGTCAGAGGCTCAATGTCTTCGGATCGTTCACGCAGCGGTGTTAGATCGATTTGAAAACCGTTGATACGATAAAGCAGGTCCGAACGAAAGGACCCATCAGCGACCACAGAATCGAGATTGCGATTGGTGGCGGCCACAATGCGCACGTTGACTTCAACCTTGCGCACGCCGCCGACACGAAAGAACGTTCGCGTCTCAATCGCGCGCAGTAGCTTGGCTTGAAGTTGCGCGGGCAACTCCGTCACTTCGTCCAGAAAAAGCGTGCCGCCGTCAGCCAGTTCAATTAGTCCCAGCTTGCGTCCTTTTGCGCCCGAGAAAGCGCCGGCTTCATAACCAAACAGTTCCGACTCCAACAACGATTCCTGAAACGCGGCGCAGTTAATATCGATGAACGATCCATCCGCGCGGTTCGACAGGCGATGGATAGCCTGAGCGATCAATTCTTTTCCGGTGCCAGACTCGCCGGTGATCAAAACGGAGGCGTCGGAAGGCGCGACGCGCTCAACCAACCGCACTGCTTCTTTCATTGCTTCTGAAACGGAGACGATGTCCGGCAAGCCCGATTGACGCGCCAATTGTTCGCGAAGACGAAGATTGTCAACGCGCAAACGACGTTTCTCAGCCGCCTGCTTTACGCGCACGTCGAGTTCTGTAATGTGGTAAGGCTTGGTGAGATAGTCGTAAGCGCCCAGCTTCATGGCCTCGACCGCAGTTTCAACCGTGGCCTGGCCGGTAAGCATGATCACTTCGGGCGGGTTGGGCCGTTCATGTACGCGCCGCAGAACTTCCATGCCGTCGATGCGCGGCATATTGATGTCGCAAAGCAAAACATCGACGTTGCTTTCTTCCAGTTTGCGCAACGCCGCTTCGCCGTCGGGCGCGACCTGCACGCGATAACCCAGCCGCTCCAACTCTTTTTGCAAAACGAGACGAAGATTCGCTTCGTCTTCGGCAATCAGAATGCGCGCTGCTTTTTGCTCGTTCAATCCTGCTCTCCGTCGGGGATTATTGCCGGGAGTGAAATCGTGAAAGTAGTGCCAACACCAACAGTGGATTGCACGTCAAGACTGCCACCGTGCTCGGTTAAGATACCATAACAAACTGCCAGTCCAAGACCGGTGCCTTTGCCTACTTCCTTGGTAGTAAAAAACGGCTCGAAGATCTTCGCAACATTCTCAGCGGAAATACCCGCCCCGTTATCGCTCACTTCGACACAGACATTCTCGCCGTTCTTTGAACTAACGATTCTCAACTGGCCACCGACCGGCATGGCATCGATCGCATTCGTCCCCAAAGCAATTATTGCCTGCTGCAGTTGCCCCTCATCTCCGGAAACCAGCGGCAGATCATTCGCCGTTTCGATTTGAAAATTGATGTTGTTCGCGCGTTGCTGGTGGGCCAGCAGGCGTATGGCTGACGAAATGATATCGCCAAGATTAACCGGCGCATGCGCGGCTGGACGCGTCCGGCTGAAATCTAGTAAGCCGTTAGTAATCGTCTTGCAGCGGAAAGCTTCGCTGCGAATCAATCCCAGATATTCGCGCAGGTCATCGACTGCTGCCGAGTCTTTGAATTCTCCATCATTTACACGCGATTCCAGCGCTTCGGCACAAGCAGCGATGGTTGCCAGTGGATTGTTAATCTCATGGACCACGCCCGCCGCCAGCCGTCCGATGGCGGCAATTTTTTCGGCGCGCGCCACTGCCCGGTTTGCTTCAACGCGGGCCGTGATGTCCTCGCCAACTGTAATGACATGTGAAACCGGTCCATTTGGATCGATCCACATCGGGATCTTGCTGATCAACCAATGCTTGACCTCGCCACTTGCCGTGGAGGTTTCATGTTCAATACGTTCGATTTGGCCTGTCTCAAAAACCCGAGCGAACTCGGCCTGAAGCAAGTCGCGCCGTTGCCGCGTCAAGACACTAAAAATATTTTTTCCTAACGCAGAACCGCGCGGGATGCCAAGCTCGCCTAACTCGCGATTGCGGTTCCAGGCAACCACCCGGTAATCGCGATTGATTGCGTAGAGCGACAACGGCAGGCTGTCGATGATGGCTTCGATGAAGCGGCGCTGGGCTTCAACTTCAGCCGTGCGGCGCTCGACTTCAGCGGCCAAACTTGTCGAAGCATCACGTGCCGTTTGGTAAAGCGTTGAAATATGTGCGGCCAGTGCCGCTTGTTGCGCCGCGGCATCTATCAGGCGTCGCTCTGTTTCGTCGCAAGCTTCGCGCTTATCAAAAGCTACGATAAGCGCGCCCTTCGCGCGGCCGCCGAATTTCAATGGCGCCGCATATTCCACTTCATGCTTTTCGTCGCGAATGAAGAATGCACTCTTGTCGGATATCAACGTCGAAACAGCAGCCGGCTCGAGCCAGCTTCGCAAACGATCGAGCTCCAGCAGCGAAGCGTCTTCGGCGCTGCCTTCGCGATCAAAAATACAGCCAGCCTCGCGCGCGCCGCTGAGTTTTACAAACGCCGCACACATTGCCGCTCCGGTGCCTTCGTAGGTCGCGCCGGCAACCCGTCGCACCAGTTGTTCCGGTTCGAGCGCCTTCAGCAAACCGCGCCCCAGATCAGCGAGAAAGCTCAACTCACGATTGCTGCCAATGAGCTCCCACTCGCGTTGTGCCGCGCGCAGATGCGCATTCACGCGCGAAACAATCTCCGCCGCTGACGACGAGCGGAAAAGCGATTCGTCTGCGCCCGCCGCCAGCGCCTCGATGCGCTGGCCCTCATTATCATCCGCTGCCAGCGCGATGATAGGCATTCTGCTGGTGGCCGGCTGCGAGCGCAGGATTTTGCATAAAGCCGCACCGCCGTTGTTCTCAAGATCAAAATTGAGCACTGCTAGATCGCACAAATCGTCCCGCAGTAACCGCAGCGCTGATGCCGAAGCATTCGCGCTCAGCGAACGATAGCCCGCTTCGGCGAAGGCGCTCCGCAAGCGCTCCCGCGATTCGGGATCGTCATCAACTACAAGGACAGTTGGATTTTTTTCGGGGTTAATAGCAGCCGGCATGCTTCAATCCAAGCGGAGAATGGCTAATAGCCATTAGCCGGGTGAATCGTTCAGTCTCGTGGAACACCCGAGCCAAGCTCCTTCAGCGATTGAAAGCGAAGCAGGACAGTAATGTCAAGATTGTTGAAATGGCGTGCATGAATAGGACAGGCATTCCTGCCTGTCCAGGGTTGTGTCCGCCCTGGGCGCTAAGTCATTTGCGCGCCGCGAAAGATAAAATACCCAATGAAAAAGGGCGGGAGCAAACCCGCCCTCAAACTCAACCGTGTCGTAAAGGATCAATTTACAGAAACTGATGCGAGGTTATCATTCTCAAGTTCGACAATGCTTTCCGGGAGTGCCGTCTCGCGCGAAACTTTTTCGAGCTTATGACTTGACTTGGCACGGTACATGGCCTGGTCAGCCGCAACCAGCAACTGGTCCAACGTTTCTCCTTCAAGGCCAAACGTCGCGGTGCCAATGCTGATCCCGACCCGGGCCTCGCCGCCCCCGCGAATTTTGAGCGAGAACTCCGAGACTGCGGCTTCAATACGATTGCGCAGGTCCTCTACCTGATTACCGACTAACTCCTGGACGATGGCTACGAACTCGTCGCCGGCGTAACGCGCCATAAAATCGTACTCGCGCAACTGGCCCTGAATGATTCGTCCCATCTCGCGTAGCATCTTGTCGCCCACCTTGTGGCCAAAGGTGTCGTTAACAATCTTAAAGTCGTCGAGATCAAGCATGACCACCTGGAATGGCCGGTCTGTTCGACGTGCGCGTGAAGCTTCTTCGTCGAAACGCAGCGAAATGTAACGCGCGTTTGGCAGGCCAGTGAGTGGATCAGTCAACGCGTTTGATTCAGCTTCAGCGTGATGCATCGCGTTCGACAGTGCGTCGGAAGCGAGGCGCGTTACAGTCTCCAGCAGTCTCATGTGATCGTCAGTGTATGCATCGAGCTCCGCTGAGTAGACAGAGACTGCGCCGAGCAGGATCTCGTCTTTGAAGAGCGGCAAAGAGGCCATCGAGTGGTATTCGCGCTCAATTTCCAAGCCGGCGAAATCAAGACTGGGATGAAGTTGATTAATGGGACTGCGATTGGCCAGGGCAAAACCAGTTACGCCTTCGCCGGGGGCGACGCATCTGGCTGCGAGGCACTTGGCATTTCTACCCGCAACGTGCGCGGTGGTCGCATAACCTTTCAATTCGTCGTAGAGATAAACGACGCAGGTATCGAAAGGCACGACGTGGCCAACCTTGTCGACCAGTATCTCCACCGTATTCTTCACATCGAGCGAGGATCCAAAGGTACGGGCAATTTCGTAGAGTGCATAAACTTCCTGGTGCGCACTCTTAATCTGATCGTAGGCCATATAGGAGCCGCGTTCGCGGGTTTGCACCATGTCCACTTCGTTTAGGGCAAATGGCTCATGGCTTTCATTTGGCGGCAATTGCTGCGGCAATCCCAAGGCGGCAATCTGCGCTTCAAAACGCGGCAAGTGCTTAATAAATAACTCAACGACGTTGGGATCGAAATGGGTGCCTGAACCGCGAAGCAGGAACGCGAGCGCCTCGTCACGCGTCATGCCGCGTCTAAACGGACGATCTTCTCTAACTGAATCGAAACAATCGACGACGGAAATAATGCGCGCCGTGATCGGAATCTGTTCGCCCTTCAAGCCGTCGGGATAACCATGACCGTCCCATTGTTCGTGATGGTGCCGCACGATTGGAGTTACGGGATAAGGAAAATCAATGCGACTGAGAATCTGCGCTCCCACGGTGGTGTGGATCTTCATCTTTTCAAACTCTGCCGGTGTCAGGCGGCCAGGTTTGTTGATGATGTGAGCGGGAACGGCGAGCTTGCCGACGTCATGAAGCAAGGCTCCGGCTTTTAGTGCGCCGATCTCCGCGACGCCGAGACCTAGAACCTCGCCGAGGCCGGCCGCGTAAACCTGTACCCGGCGCACGTGGCAATGCGTTGTTTGATCCTTTGCGTCTATTGCCGTGGCCAGCGCTTCGGCAGTCGCAAAGTGCATGCGGCTAAGCTCTTCGGTCTCACGCGTTTTCGCGCTAAGGCGAAACCAAGCGAGGTAAATCACCTGCGCGCCGGCAAACAGTGCGACGCTCAAGAGAGCAAGCGACATCATCTGGTGGATGGCCCAAGCTGCGACGAAAGCGCCACCGGCAATGATAAAAAGCCGGTAACGCTTCGCAGGGAAGTTCTGACCAGTCTGTTCGAGCTGATTCATCCACGCTCCTAATTGGTTCACTTAGATTCTTTTCAAATGCAAAAACATCAAGCCTCGAATTCATTACCGGGCAAGCTTCTCACTTTCAGTTCTGTGGCCAAAGCAAGCTGGGAGCAACTCAACTTGCTTTGGCCTAACTGGGGCAAGCGGGCGAGCGTTCGGGCCCGCCTTGCTGGGTGAGAGCTTGTCAAAGTAGCGCTGCGGATTACTCCCGCGCGCGCTGTCTGAAAATTGTGGCGGCTCGGACTCCGTGCGGAGAGCCCGTGAAGCCCAAGGCTTCTCAGCCGCGCCATTCCCTTTCTCAATTGTTGTGCCGCAAGGATTCGAGCGCGACCTCGCGACGAGTGGTTGACTTATCGAGGGTTTTTCAAAACGAATTGCAGGCGAAAATCTTAGCCTTCCTGCCTGGAATCAATTTGACAGGTCAGAGTGATGTCGTCGGTCAGAGTGCGTAATCGATTGGTTGACAACCTGCAAATGACAGGGCAACCTTCGTCAGTTAAACCAATCTGAGCGAATGGCTTGAACTGAAATCGGTTCTCCGTGACCCGTTCAGGTCGTCGCTTTTTTGTTCTTGAGCGGGAAACACGTGGACAAATCCGCCAGCAAACGAATAGCGACAACTACGTCTGCCGGTTATATCGAGCTGCTTCGTTGTAATCGAAACTTTCGCCAGCTCTGGCTCGGTCAGGTTGTCAGCCAAATGGGCGACTGGTTTGACACGATCGCGCTTTACACAATCATCCTCAATTTAACTGGATCCGGCTGCCACATTGGACTGCTGATGGTGGCGCGGTTTGTGCCCAGCTTCGTTTTTGGATCGCTGTCGGGGGTGGTCGCAGATCGATTTAACCGCCGCACGATAATGATTGTGTCCGATCTGCTGCGTGCAGTTGTTGTGCTCGGATTTCTTCTGGTGCGGCGCGCGGATCAGGTGTGGATCATTTATTTTCTGACGGTGTTGCAACTCGCTTTCTCGACGTTCTTCGAGCCTGCGAAGACAGCCGCGATTCCCTCCATTGTTGCCGATCGAGAGTTAGTGTCCGCAAACGCGATTTCTTCCGTCACCTGGTCGGCAATGCTGACGTTGGGTGCAGCCATCGGCGGCGTGGTCACTGGATTGTTCGGTACTGATGTCGCATTCATCCTCGACGCTCTTTCGTTTCTCCTTTCCGCGGCTTTGATTACGAGTGTCAGCATTCCGAAACGACCGCCGCGGGAGAAGCGCAAGCTGACATTGAGCCGCGCACTCGGCATAACTGAAACTATCGAAGGCGCGCGCTATGTCAAAAAACGACCGCGCGTATTGGCTCTGTTGCTGGTCAAACCGGCCTGGGGTATGGGTGGCGGCATCCTTACGTTGCTGGCTGTTTTTGGCGAAAAGGTTTTTCCAGTGGGCCATAGCGCTGCGACCGGCATCGGTGTGTTGTTTGCAGCGCGCGGCATCGGGACTGCCGTTGGCCCAATTGTCGCACGCCGCATTTCGGGCGAAGGCAAGAAGGGTATGCAGAATTCCATCGGCATCGCCTTCTTAATCGGCGGCGTGTTCTACATGGCATTTGGCGCAGCTAAAAGTTTTGTGATTGCGTTGGTAGTTTTGGGAATCGCCCATACGGGCGGAAGTATTTTGTGGGTCTTCTCTACTGTGCTGCTGCAACGGGGTGTTGAAGACAATTTTCGCGGGCGAGTGTTCGCAGCCGAGCTGGCTTTGTTAACGCTGACGATGGCTGTTTCAAACTATGCTACCGGCGTATTGCTCGATCCGATCGGGCTGTCGCCCCGGGTGGTATCGATTGGTATTGGCGCATTGTTCCTGCTTCCCGGCCTGGTTTGGTTTGCCACACAGAGGTGGTGGGATCAGGACAAACGCGAACCGGTCGAAAAAATCGGGGCTGTGAAAGCGCAAGAGCACGGTTTAGAGGCCGGCGTTGGCCCACTGGGAACGGCAACGAAAAGCTGGGACGAGTCGAAACCCTAGAGGTAGGTGGCTTCGCTTACAAATAACCTTGATGAAGATCAAAGTCGGAGTAATGGGGTCAGCCGGCGATGCATCGCCTGATACCAAAGGTGCGCTGGTAAAAAAGGCGCAAGCACTGGCGCGGGCAATTGCGTCGCGTCCTTTGCTGCTCTTGACAGGCGCAACCACCGGCATCGTGTATGTTGTTGGCAAAGCAGCGCATGACGCGGGCGTTTTTCATCTGGGCATCTCACCCGCACAGAACATTCAAGAGCATGTTGAAAAGTACAAACTGCCGCTCGATGCCTGCGACCTGATTGTCTACACCGGATTTGGCTTGAAGGGTCGAAACGTTGTGCTGGTACGATCCTGCGACCTCGTTTTGTTTGTCGCCGGAGCCATGGGCTCACTCAACGAATTCACCATTGCGCACGACGAAGGAAAAATTATCGGATGTTTGACCGGCACCGGAGGCGTTGCGGATGATGCCGATTATCTTTTGCGCAAGTTCTCGAAGGATACCGGCGCACGCGTTTTTCAGGATGAAGATCCGGAGAAACTCCTGGACGCTTGTTTGGAAGGATTCAAGATTTAGCCCGACAGAAAAGAGGAATCATGGACTTAGGAATAAAAGATCGTGTGGCGTTGGTTGCAGCGGCCAGCAAAGGAATCGGTTTCGCGGCAGCGCGTGAGCTGGCAAAGGAGGGCGCACGTGTGTTCCTTTGTTCGCGCGACGAAAAGCGCGCGAGTGAGGCAGCGCAAAAACTTCATGATGAAACGGGCGCCACGGTTGCGGGCATTGGCGCCGACGTCACCGATAACGAATCGGTGGAGCATTTTGTAAATCTCGTGCGCGAACGCGCGGGCCGCATCGATATTCTGGTAAACAACGCCGGCGGTCCATCATCCACTACTTTCGCTGACACGGATCTCGAGATGTTTCGCAAGGCATTTGAGTTGAATGCGCTGTCGGCGATTCGTCTGGCAAAACTGGTTCTGCCCGGCATGCAGTCTCAGAAGTGGGGTCGCATCGTAAATATCACTTCAGTTTCTGTGAAGCAACCTATCGATGGCTTGTTATTGTCGAATACGGTGCGCGCTGGTCTGACCGGTTGGGCCAAAACGGTTTCGACCGAAGTTGCTGCGGATAACATCACAGTCAATAACGTCGCTCCCGGCTACACGCTAACTGAACGCCAGGAGGAATTGGCAACAGCTCGAGCTAAAGCGACTGGCAAACCTAAGGAAGAAATGATTGGTTTGTGGGCGGCTCAGGTGCCAATGCGCCGCCTGGCCAGTCCTGAAGAGATCGCAGCGGCTGTAGCCTTCCTCGCCTCCGAGCGCGCCTCTTACATTACGGGCGTTACGCTGCAAGTGGATGGTGGTTGGGTGCGGGGTTTGTTGTAATGCGGACGGATACAACTATCGCTGCGCAATTTACGGGAACTGACGTTCCGGTTGGAGATTTCGATCATCCCGCCTGGGAAACCGCGCAACCCGCTTACATTCATCGTTATTGGTCGGGAGCAGAAGCGCCGCCGTCACGCCACGCCGAAGCGCTCACTATCTGGTCGGAACAATCACTGACCGCACGTTTTGTTTGCCGGCAAAATGAGCCTCTGGTAGTTAGTCCAAACCCTCAATTAGGGGAAAAAACAATTGGGCTGTGGAAAAGAGACGTCTGTGAATTCTTTGTGGCGCCCGATGCGGCACGGCAGCATCGTTATCTGGAGTTTGAAGTTGCGCCGACCGGAGAATGGCTTGACCTGGCGATTGAATTGATTGATGGCGTACGCAATACCGATTGGGAATTTCATTCGGGGTTGACGGCGGCGGCACGGGTTTCTAACAACGAAGTGACGATTGCGATGCAGATTCCCTGGAGCCGATCACTTCCGAAGCCGAACGCGCACGATGTCTGGCGCGCAAATCTTTTTCGTTGTATCGGCCTCGGCAGCGAACGCTACCTCGCCTGGCAACCTACGCAGACAGCTGAACCCAACTTCCATGTTCCAGAAGCTTTTGGCCGGCTCGAGTTTGTTTAGCGGTTTGTTACGGTGTGACGAAGACACCGGCACGAGTTAAGTTAGCAAGCCTGTCACGTAATTTGTAAAGCGTTCGCGATGAGCGTCGGTCATCTCAACAATCTTCGCGCCGATTACGTAGCCTGTTTCTGTCTTGTGTTCTTCGAGGCTCTCGTAACGAAGCGGCACGACCTGCATCACCACTGGTCCTTGCGGTAGTTCCAGCACAACCTTCAGTTTGCGATTCTCGCCAATGAGATGGTGTTCGCCGAGCAAGATGGTGGGCACGATTAGCGCGAGCCCGTTCATGCTTACATCCAGTGTGTGACCTTTCAAGCCGGCATTTGTTCGCGGTCCATTAAGCTTGATTGCGGGTCCAACAAGCGAGAGCGTAAACGCAAGCCGTGCCGTTTGGCGCTTAGCTTGGCGCCGATCGCCGACGAACCGTCGCAAATGCGAGACCAATGATCGTGCCAGCTCCGACATTTTTTCGCGCCTTCAATTCTGCTGTGGACGGATGCCCCGCAAACAATTCGCTAATTGTTTGTGAAGACACTATTGCGCGGCATCAGTTCTGCTGAATGTCAGTTGCCGCTATCAGAGGAGGGGCAGATCAGGAAGCGAGCGTCGGGAAAGTCGCAGCTCCATTCTAGGCAGCTTGGACGCGGGAAGCAATAGAAACTTTAAGTGCGGTTTGATTGTTCGTAATACTGGAGCTTTGATGGAGACCAGGGGCGAATCAAGACGATTTTGGTCGCCCGACCGCTACACCTTTTGTCTAGTTTTTTCTCTTCAAGGCGTTAATGGCTTCCCACTCTTGTCGCCGCTGCGCACGCCGGTAGCATCCATGTAAAACGAAAGCTTACCCGTGCGTCCATACTGTGCCGGCTCGGCCGCTGCATTCCAGCTCTTTCCGCCGCCAATGCTATTGATATGAAAACGATAACCGGTTGATTCGGTGCCTTCGAGATCTTTCGGCAACAGGCCGGCAGCAATCAATGTCGCGAGATCAGCAAACAATCCGTTGTGCTGTTGACTGTAAACCAGTTGGGCCAGTGAAATGCGAGTCAGCATCGCCTGCACCTCGTCGTGATGTGTATCGATGCGGGCGTTAAAGAAAAACTGCTTTCCGGCCTTTTTGACAATCTCCTGGTTTTCCTTATCACCGATGATCCAGGCGCCGTCTACTCGCATTAGTGTTATGGGTTCAGACTGCTCCGGATTGTCACTCTCTTTCACTTTTACGAATACAGTTGCCGTTTCGCCGCTGATTTGCTCACCCGAGATGTTTACCGCTTCGGGAATCACTGCCGCCATTTTTTCAAAGTCCGGACGCAAGTCTTCAAATTCCTGCGGTTTGAGCGGGTCAATCGCGGGCTTGTAGATCGACAAGTCAAAAGCCTCGCGAAATCTTTTCTCTCGCATGGCCTTGTAAAACTCACGCACGGTATCAGACGGTGACCGCTTTGGTTGCTGCGCCGCCGCTACTGCGGCCAAGGAACAGATCAGCAAGCCGATGACGATGACGCGTTGAAGAGATCGTGCAGCTTTAACTAAAGCGCGCATTAGTAAAATTTCCTTTTGACCAAAATCAAGGCGCGCCCCGTGCTAAGCAGCGCGCCTGAAAAGTATAAACTATAAAACGCAAACGAACAGAATCAGCGTCGCTTCACCGCGTCAGGACGAGTTGTCAAGATAACTTCGCGCCCCACCAGATAGAGCAGCAGCATCAGGATAATAAACGGAATCATCGACAACATGTCTGACTTTGGGCCGCCAAAAAGCGGGTTGTGCAGCGTGGCCCAGTCTTCCACCGCCTTGTTAAAGTTTGCCAGCGCCGGACGCGGCACGCCCTGAAGTATCGCAATCACGATTGCTGCCAGCGCGCCGCCAGCAATGTATCCTGAGGCCATCAGCACACCGGGACTCTTATCGGTCTCGGCGACCAACTCATCTTCAGTCAGCTTGTGAGCCTGAAGTTTCTTGCGCAGGTACTTGTCTACCAGCAAGCGAATCATGCCGCCAATAAAAATCGGGCTCGACGACGATAGCGGCAGGTAAACACCAACGGCAAACGCCAGCGAAGGAATGCCGCTCATCTCAAGCACTATGGCAATCATCACGCCCAGCAGCACCAGTCCCCACGGCAACTGCCGGTTCAGGATTCCCTTGATGATGTAGGACATCAACGTGGCTTTAGGCGCGTCGTACTTTGTTACTGCCGAGCCGTCCGGTCTTACTTTGTGAATGCCGTTGATGCCGGGGTCGGCAAGGTAAACCGGTACGCCCTGATCGTTCACCATATAACGGCCAGCAGATCCACCGGTGGTATCTGTTTTGTGGAACGGCCGGTAGGTGTTCTTGTCCGAGTTGGCTTGCGGGCCTTTCAGCTTTTCCGGCGCGCCGGCTTGTGACGGATCAATTTTTAGCGTGGCCGGAAAATTCTCTTCAACTTTGTAAACAACTTTGCCTGAACCATCGACCAGGTATTGGCCGGGATCGAGACCGGCTACTGCTCCAGCGCCCGCTTCATTTTTCAACACGCGGTAATTACCGGGTGCGGAAGGTTTGATCTCATCGGTGTAAGCGGGCAGTGAACTCGCTTTAGTTGAATCGACAGTGACGCTGCTGGTGGCCGGTTCAAAACTGACGCGCGGTACGTAAACCGTGGCTGAATCGTTGAGCAGCAAGAGAATCGGACCAAGAATCAAGGCAGACGCAAATGCGCCCACGAGGATTGCGATCTGTTGCAGTCGCGGTGTTGAGCCTATCAGAAACCCAGTCTTCAAATCCTGCGACGTTGTACCGCCGTTGGAAGAAGCGATGCAAACAATGCCGCCAATAGACAGCGCGGTAATGTAGTAGCTTGGACCAGTCCAGCCAACCAGCAGAAAAATCAAACAGGTCAACAGCAGGGTAGCGACAGTCATTCCTGAAATCGGATTTGAAGAGGAACCGATCTCGCCGGTCAGACGGGACGAAACCGTCACAAACAGGAAACCGAAAGCAATGATGAGGACAGCGCCCATGAAGGCGACAAACGGATTGATCCGGAGTCCCAACTGCGGAAAGGCCATGATCATGCCTATCAAAGCGATGATGCCGCCGATCACGAACTTCATCGAAATGTCTTGATCCGTTCGCGGCGCATTTGCAGTCGCCGCCTGACCGCCGCGCAGATCGGCGAGTCCACCTTTCAACCCGTGCCAGATCGTCGGCAGCGATCGAAACAGGCTGATGATACCGCCGGCCGCGACCGCGCCCGCGCCAATGTAAAGCACATAGGCGCCGCGAATCTGACCGGGACTCATTTCACTAATGGGAACAGTTCCGGGCGGCAGGACAGTGGTCATGCCCTCACCAAAAAATTTGATTGCCGGAATCAAAACCAGATAGGCCAACACGCCGCCCGCGCACATGATGGAAGCGATACGTGGCCCGATGATGTAGCCGACGCCCAACAGCGCTGGCGAAATTTCAGCCGACAGCGAAGCGGCCTTGAATGGTGCGCCAAAAACTTTCTCTGGCACGTCCTTCCATCCCTTAAGTCCGGTCATCAGCACCTGGTAAAGGAAGCCAATTCCCAGGCCACCGAAAATTGTTTTGGCTCCCGTTTGCGCCGATACTTCAGCTCTGGCGTTTGGGTCGGCCCCGGCCGCCGCGGCGGCGCGTGATTCATCGGACGCGCCTGCTTTCAAGACTTCCGCACAAGCTGTGCCTTCCGGATACTTCAAATAACCATGCTGGGCCACAATCAAAGCGCGCCGCAGCGGAATCATCATCAGAATGCCCAGCAGTCCGCCAAGCATCGCCACCAGCATCACACGCGTAAACTCCAAATCGAAACCGAGAATCATGATCGCCGGCATCGTCACGCCCACGCCAAAAGCGATCGACTCGCCTGCGGAACCGGCGGTCTGCACGATGTTGTTCTCGAGAATTGTTGCGTCCCGCAGGCCAATTTTTGAAAGCATGCGAAAGATGGTAATAGAGATGACCGCAACCGGAATCGAAGCGCTAACGGTTAGTCCTACCTTCAAAACGAGGTACAGTGACGACGCCCCAAAAACCATTCCCAATAGCGTCCCGATGATCAGCGGCAGAACTGTCAACTCGCGCATACGCACGCCGGCTGGAATGTACGGTCGGAAATTTTCCAGATAAGGATTATCCGGTTTGAAACCTATTCGGTCCGGGAACTCGTTCGCAGGAATGCTTTCAGAAGACATCTGAAGTTGACCTCCGATTCAGTTTGTAAAACGGGGAGTGCGTAGGGGGTTGAAAACGTCGCTACTTTACACGGCTGGCAGGTCGTTGGGCAAGTTTAGTATTACTCAATCGCGCATGATTCCTATAAGGTCACAATGTTTTTCGATTACACTCGGCACCTTAACCAATGATGTTCGCTACACCCAAAAACCTTATGCGTGTAAAGTCGTTTGCACTCGTCCTGTTACTGTCAGCGGTTACTTCCCTTGCCTCGCTCAACACCGCCAGCACACAACCAGCGCGCGACGGTGCCATCACGCAGTCTCAAGGCATACCCTCGCCAGAGAATGTTCTCGGCTTCACACCCGGTGACGATCGAAAGCTCGCGAGCTGGAACCAGGTGATTCGATACTTTGAAACGTTAGCTAAATCCAGTGACCGAGTCAGGTTTGAGGAGTTAGGCAAGTCGACGATGGGCCAACCATTCGTGATGGCGACGATTAGCGCCCCTGAAAATCTTGCGCGCTTGGAAGAATACCAAAAGAGTCAGGAATTGCTGGCCGATCCTCGCAAACTCGGTCCAGCGGCCGGGCGCGAACGCAAAGCGTCAGAACTGATCTCCCGGGGCAAGACGATCGTGCTGATCACCTGCGGCATTCACTCGACTGAAGTAGGTTCGTATCTTTCGAGCATGCTCATTGCTTATCGTTTAGCTTCATCGAACGAACCAGAGATTCGCAATATTCTGAAGAACACGATCATATTGCTGGTGCCATCTCTGAATCCCGACGGCGTGGACATCGTCAAAAACTGGTACGACAAAACCCTGGGCACACCCTATGAAGGCACGAACCCACCGGAGTTGTATAACAAGTACACGGGCCACGATGACAATCGCGATTGGTACGCCTTCACGCAGGTCGAAACTCAAATCGCTGTTGAAAAGATTCACAACGTCTGGCACCCGCAGATCGTTCACGACATACATCAGCAAGGCGAATACGGTGCGCGCATGTTTCTGCCGCCTTACATGCCGCCGGTTGAACCAAACGTTCCTCGGCAAATCGTGGCGGGATATACACAATTGGGAGACTACATGGCGCGCGAGATGCGCACCTCCGGGTTCAAAGGCATAACCACAAATTCAACTTACGACGCGTGGTCACCGTCACGTGCTTACTCGCATTACCACGGCGGCGTGCGCATCTTGTCGGAAACGGCATCCTGCAAACTCGCCACACCCCTAACCGTAAAATTTGAACAACTAAAAAAAGGCGAACGCTACGATCCGAAAAAAGAATCGGCGACCTTTGCTCCACTCTGGCGCGGCGGCGAATGGCATCTGCGCGACATCACAAACTACATAACAATTGCAGCGTTCCTGCTTTTGGACCATGCCGCGACTCATCGCGAAGAATGGCTGCAGAAGTTTTACGAGATTGGCAAAGCAGCAGTGAGACCCAGGAAAAAAGGCGAGCTGTTTGCTTTCCTCATTCCGGCAGCCCGGCATCAAGCTGATCTCACAACGGCGTTGGATCGCGCGGGCGTTGATGTTGATTTCCCTTTGCCCTTCAACGCGGCGGGAATCAAGTACCCGCAAGGCACAGCAGTCATTCGCATGGACCAACCCTATGGCTCGTTTGCGCAGGCGCTATTGGAGAACCAGCATTATCCGGATTTGCGCGACAGTTCGGGTCACCCCATCTCACCTTATGACGTAACGGCACACACGCTGTCACTTCTAATGGGAGTGCAAGTGAAATTCATTCAGCAACCCTTTCGCTACCGCCTGCCGGAAGAAGGCGGAATGAATAATTGCACCGGGTTTGGCGAAATCGAGGAAAGGCTCGGCCTCTACAAACCCCATGTCGCAGCCAGCGATGAAGGTTGGAGCCGCTGGGTGTTGGACCAGGAACATTACAAGTACGCCTCGGTCGAAGACGCCGAGATTCGATCTGGCGACTTAAACGCAAATTACAATTCAATCGTGATTCCGGACCAGGCGCCGGAAACAATTCTCAATGGTCACAAAGCAGGCACGATGCCGCCGGAATATACCGGCGGTCTTGGACCAGCAGGCGTGAAAGCGCTGCGCGAGTTCGTCGAACTGGGGGGCACGCTGGTTTGTTTGAATCGCGCGTCAGATTTTGCGATCGAGCAATTCAACTTGCCTGTGAGAGATGTGACGGAGGACTTATCCGAAAAAGAATTCTTTGTACCGGGTTCGATTCTGCGAATAGAGTTGGACACTTCGCATCCGATTGCAGCGGGCATGCCGAAAGAATCAATTGCCTGGGTCGAAGACTCGCCGGTGTTTGAAGTTATTCCCGGGAGCGCGGGTGTCCCGCCCGTCATGAGCGCGCAGCGCGAACCTGGAGATAGGATATCTGCGCTTTCAGCCTCCAGCGTCCGCGTTATCGCGCGCTATCCGTCAAACAGAAACCCTTTGCTTTCCGGTTGGTTGCTTGGAGGAAATCGCATCAAAGGAAAGGCCGCACTTGTTGAAGTCACGATGGGCAAGGGCCGTATTATTCTCTTTGGCTTTCGGCCACAATACCGCGGCCAGTCGCTGGCCACTTACCCGCTCTTCTTCAACGCCATCAGCGCGAAATAGATTCAACGCAAATACTGG
>DATNOG010000146.1:0-6234 GCA_035601415.1 Pyrinomonadaceae bacterium
GCGGACGCCGGCTATACAATCTGCACTGGCGGCTATCTCGGCGTGATGGAAGGCGCCAGCCGCGGCGCACATGAACGCGGGGGCCGCGTGCTGGGCATTACCATGAACCAGTTCAAAGCGGAGCCAAACCGTTTTCTCACCGACAAAGTTGCGACTGCACACTTTTACGAAAGACTGCAACTTCTCATTACGCGTTCAGTCGGCTTTATCGCTATTCGCGGCGGCATGGGGACCGTAACAGAATTGTCGTTGGTCTGGAACAAGATTCAAACTCGCGTCATCGGGCCGCGGCCGCTCGTCCTGCTCGGCGACTGTTGGCCGCCGATCGTTGGTGAGTGGCAGAAGCATCTCGTCGTGAGCGACCAGGACGTCGCGTTACTCGATTTCGCACGTACACCGGAAGAAGCCGTGGCCATCATTAATGAGAAGTCTCAAGGAGTAGTCCTATGAACTGTCCGAAGTGTGGCGCGCAAATGCTTTCCGGCGCCGTTTTCTGCGGCGGTTGCGGTTATCGCTTGACGGCGGCTGACTCGGGTGCGGCAGCTGCGCCGTCAACAGCTTCAGGCCATGGCATTCATATCGATGAAGACTCGAAAGGCCAGGGCGGTGGTTACCGATATGAAGTATTACATCAACCGGCGTTCTCATTAGCTGTGATCCAACTTCAAGCTGAACAATCGATTCAGGCCGAAGCCGGCGCCATGGTTTCGATGTCGGCCAACATCGAGCTGCAAGCGCAAATGAAGGGCGGAGTGTTCGGGGCAATCAAGCGCGCGGCCGGTGGCGAGTCGGCCTTTGTTTCCACGTTTACGGCGCGCGGCGGTCCGGGAGAAGTAACGTTCGCACCCGGCGCGCCGGGAGATATTGCCGCCATCGAACTCAACAACCAATCGTTCTTTGTGCAGTCGAGTTCGTATCTTGCCGGCGATGCGAGTTTGACTGTTGATACAAAGTGGGGCGGCGCAAAGTCGTTCTTTGGCGGTGAAGGTTTGTTCGTGCTGCTGGTCCAGGGCCGCGGGCTGTTATTGGTTTCATCTTTTGGGGCGATTCATCGAAAAGTTTTGCAAGCTGGCGAGCGATACGTGGTGGACACGGGCCACCTGGTAGCCTGGGAAGGAACAACGCAATACACTTTGCGTAAGGCGGCCGCTGGATTCTTTCGCAGCATGATGAGCGGCGAAGGCATCGTGGCGGAATTTAGTGGACCAGGTGAGCTTCTCATCCAAACACGAAATCTCGCGGCGCTCGCCGGCTTACTCAAACCATTTTTCCCGACACAGTCCGGCGGTGGCAGTGGTTTTAAAATCAACCTGGGCGGTTGAGAAAGCGAATCGTTTGTTATGGCCGAAGCGGTTGCGACAAATCAGAAACCAAATGCAGCAGGTTCCAGAAACCTGAAGGCGGTCGACATACTCGGCGTGCCCCTGGCGTATGGCGCGAGTATGGCTGGAGTTGAGTTGGGCCCGGCCGCGCTTCGCGTCGCTCGACTCAAACGCAGAATCGCTCAACTTGGGTTTGTTGTTCGTGACCTTGGCGATATAGAGGTTGAACAATCCCAGGAGAATCCGGAACCTACCGAGAAGCTCAAGTATCTTAGTGAAATCAGCACCGCCTGCGTCGAGCTGGCGCAGAAAGTCGAAGGCATTCTGGCGGCCGGCGAACTTCCGTTAGTGCTTGGTGGCGATCATTCGATCGCTATCGGATCGCTTTCTGGTTTTGTGGCCTACTGCCGCTCGAGGAATGAAACCGCTGGACTCATTTGGTTTGACGCGCACGCAGATATGAATACGCCTGAGACGACACCTTCGGGAAATATTCACGGCATGCCGCTGGCTGTGCTCTTTGGAAGAGGCGCGCCGGAACTGACAAAGATCGCAGGCTTTGCGCCGAAGCTGGATCCAAAACTTTGCGCGCACGTTGGCGCCCGCGACATTGACAGCGGCGAGCGCGAATTGATCGGCCAGTTGGGAATTCGCTTTATCACCATGCGTGAGATTGACGAGCGCGGCATGAATGCATGTATGGACGAGGCTATCAGCATTGCCTCGCGGGCGAGCGGCGGCTACGCTGTTACCTTCGACATTGATGCGCTTGATCCGGGTGATGCACCCGGCTCGGGCACGCTGGTGCGTGGCGGACTCACTTATCGTGAATCGCATCTGGCGATGGAAAAGATCGCAGAGGCCGGCGGGATGCGTTCGCTTGAAGTGGTGGAGATCAACACAGCGCTTGACATTAATAACAAGACAGCCGAACTCGGCGTTGAACTAATTCTTTCCGCACTGGGCAAGACTATTCTTTAAATAGGTTGGGTAATCAATTGACTAAAAAGCTCCGCGTCGGAGTTGTTTTTGGCGGCAAATCCGGTGAACACGAAATTTCGGCGCGTTCGGCAGCTTCAGTAATCGAAGCCATCGACAACAAGAAATATGACGTTGTGCCGATCGCCATCTCACGGGAAGGGAAGTGGCTCGGGCCGGCGCAAGCCATGCTTCTCTTGTCACAAAGCGCGCGTGCACTGCTCCCCTCGCGCACGGCCTCTTCTTTGAAACACGATGTGGCTATCCTTCCGGATCCTACGCAACGCGGCTTGATTTCTTTTGACGCCAATGGAAGTGGAACAGCGGAGTCACTTGATGTGGTGTTTCCTGTGCTGCATGGTCCATTTGGCGAAGATGGCACGATTCAGGGGCTGCTCGAGATGGCAAACGTGCCTTATGTCGGCGGCGGCGTGCTGGCCTCATCCTGCGGCATGGACAAGGTGGCGATGAAGTCTTTGTTTCTTCAGGCGGGTTTGCCGCTGTGTCGTTACACCTGGTTTCTTCGTAAACATTGGGAAGCCGATCGGCAGGGCGTGACGCGCAAGGTGTCGCGCGAACTTGGCTGGCCCTGCTTCGTTAAGCCCGCAAACCTTGGCTCATCAGTAGGCGTTTCAAAAGCCACAGACAAAGCATCGTTCGCGCGCGCAGTGCAGCTTGCCTCTCAATACGATCGCAAAATAATTGTTGAAGAAGCGGTTGACGCCAGGGAGATCGAATGCGCGGTGTTGGGAAACGATGAACCAAATGCCAGCCTGCCAGGAGAGTACGTGGTCCATGACAAGGCGGCCGGTTTTCTTGACTATACAGAAAAGTACACGCAAACAGGCCACGTCGATTTTGTTGTGCCGGCGCCTGTTTCCCGGACGCTGACGGCGCGCATTCAGCGGATGGCAATCAGCGCGTTCCAGGCAATCGACGGTGCGGGCCTCGCTCGCGTGGATTTCTTTTTGGCTCGCGACGGACGGAAGCTATTAGTGAATGAGATAAATACAATGCCCGGACTGACTGAGATTTCCGGATTTCCAAAGATGTGGGCGGCGTCAGGTTTAAGTTACACCGCGATGCTTGATCGTCTAATCGAACTTGCGCTGCAAAGGCATCGCGAAAAGTCGCTGAACAAAACAACGCGCAATTGATCCGTTTCCCTTCATTTCTTCGGGGCGCGGTATGCCTTCCGCGTTCTAACCAACAACTCGGGCCGCGAAAGTTTTACTTCAAGCTTACGCCATTTGCCATCGCGTGTTTGATTCAGTGGCCGGTAAGCAATGGTGTACTGGTGGCCCAACTCGTCTGCAATATTGGCGAAGGCATCGCGTAAGGCGGGCCCGCCGGGTGTGCCGACAAACCTGCCACCGCTCTTCTCAGCAAAATTTCTCAAGACCGCAGCGCTTTGTTGATTGTTTGATCCGCCTCCACTGCCTGACATGTCAACGGCATAAATGGTAGCGCCAATGCCGAGCGCACTCTCTATTGCTTTGTCAGAAGTTGCCTTGCTTGAAGTGTCCATACCGTCCGACAGAATCACAATCGCTTTTCGCATCTCCGGGCGATCCGCGAGTGCTTTCGCGGCGTCGACTATCGCATCATTCAACCGCGTCATTCCTTTTGCGTGCAGACCAAACGCCATCGGCGCCAGGTCGCGGCCAGTGGAGAAATCCTGGACGCGTTCTACCTTTGAATCAAAGTTGTAGACGGCGGCGACATCATCTTCACGCAATCTGTCAAGAAAGCGAATCGCGGCGGAGCGGGCAAGGGAAAGCCGCACCTCCATGCTGCTGGAGGTGTCCAGCAAGACGACCGAGGCGAACGGCGACTCGTGAACGCTGAAGCTGGAAATCAGTCGTGCAGGTATTTCCTTACCGTCTTCGAATACTTTGAAATCTGAAAGCCTGAGGCCCGGAACGTACTGTCCAGTGACATCAGTGACGGTGATGTTGAGAACGACCAGGTCAGTATTGACTCGTACCACCTCATCATCGTGCTGAGAATACCCCGTGGAAGATAAGAGCACTAAAAGACAAACGAGAAGCGGCCGTCGAAAATGAACTAATCGCTGGTCGATAGATTTCAGGTTTGACCTCAATGTTAAGCCTTAGGTGATTGTTCTCGGACAAGACGTATGAGTTCAAGTAATACATTAGCCTCGTCGATCACAGCCGCGGATATAACATGACGCGGTGTCTTTTCAACGCGATCGGCCAGCGACTCAACGACGCCAAGCATTTTCTTTATGTTCACTGTGAGATCTACTGAATGCTTGTCGTAATCTTTTTCGCTGTCCGACCCGCCAGCGGCATTACGAATTGCCTTGGTAAGCTTTTCGAGGCGGTCAAGTTTCTTGGAGGACTCCCGGTCAAGCTGTTGGTTCTTCTTGAAACATTCACCCAACTGCGAACCCAAATCGGCCAGTTCATGCGCACGGTCGATGTTTTCTTGGTATTCCTTCTCCGCGTATTTGAGCGCGCGTTTAGCACGCATCTCCTCTTCAATTGAGGTCATCGGGTCGGGATCATCTGGTCGGCCGATTCTGGGAATGGACGGCTCAGGGGTTGGTCGCGCCGCCTGGCCGACCGCTACGGTGACGGCACTCAGCAGAGTGGCAACGACGATTGAGTATCTAAGAATGCGGCAGACGAGATTCATTGAGCTTGACCTTTAAGAGCATCGGACTGCGAAGTATGACGGGTCTCGGGGTTGCGCCGGTTGCTTACAGAAAATATGTTCAATGGTGGCGGGTAGCTAAAGGAGCGACGCGCAGTACCCTTAGAATCTTCTCTTAACAGACGAGTCCGCACTTGCGGAATAGTTTAGAAATCACATCACTTGTCGCCACACCGACTGCTCAACGAGAACTTGAAGGAAACGGCGCAACGACGGTTACACCAGATCCAATGTTCAGCTTGAACTTTAGCTACTCAGGGAACCCGAGCTGGATTATCCGGAGAGTTCAAAAATTCAGAGCGTTTGCCGGGCGGCTTGTCTACTTTAATAGTTTTCGACTCGAGCCTCTCCGGCGGTCGCTTTTCACCTTGGGCGATTGAGTAGGGGATGGTCGCCGCTTGCGGCCCGCCCTGCAATGCAACGACTTTCGCGGAGACGTAGTCCTGCGCCTTTAACTGTAGTGAATAACGACCCTCCTGAGTCGGGTCAAGGTCCGCGGGACTCAAGGGCACTTGCCGCTTTTCAGTGCTGCCGCCGCTGCGCCGCTTGAGCTCAAGCTCGACCGAAAGCCCGGCCAATCTTTCGTTACTAATATTTTTTACAGTGCCACCCAACTGCGTGTTACTGCCCTGAAGCAGCGCTTCATCTACCAGAATCAAGGCTCGTGGCGGAGCTTTTGGTTGAACGCCGGCGGCTTGCTGATCTGGCGCGGTGCTTTGCGCATGTCGCTTACGCAGGTAAGCGTAGCCAACAAAAACCAAAGCCGTGATGACCAGAGCAGAAATCGCCGCCGCAATCTTCAAACCCGAAGATTCCGTGGCTTCGATAAAAACTTCCTCGCTATGTTCTGTGATCATGTTGAGCTGCTATTCAAGTAACACTTTAACTCGAGCGCGCGAAGTTATTCGCTGCGACCGGGAGGAGGAGCACCGGTGATGTTCTCAATAAGGGCCGACAGGAATTCTTCTTCAACCAGACCCACCGTGTTCAGCGTGGTCCACTCAGCGCCCGTTGCCCCGTCAGTTCTACCTTCAATCTTTGCATTGATTGCCACGTTCGCGCTGTTCCCGTCAATCGGTTGCACTTCGACAGTTATCGTATAGCGGCCGCGCGTCCAACCGCGCGCAATGGAAGTGGAGATGTCGGCATAGCGGCCGAGCTCCGCCTGTGTGACCACCGCACCCTTAATAAACGTGTAAGGCTGGCTGACGATGATCCCGTCGGCGGGCTTTGACGCTGCTTCGTCAACAAT
>DATNOG010000147.1:0-6601 GCA_035601415.1 Pyrinomonadaceae bacterium
AGCGGAATTGGTGGTCCACCATATTTCAGAAACTCATCGTGAAACTGTTGCCAGGCTTGTTTGCCTCCACGCGTGGCGGTCCAATCGGCGCGCAGTTTTCGAATCATCAGTTTGCCCATGGTGTAGTTGAGATAAGCCGGATCAAACGTCCCTCGGGCCGCTTGCTGGCGCGCGTTGGCAGCGTCCTGATAACCCTGTTCTAGAAACATCTTTTCCGACTCTTCAACGGTCATCTTGCCGGTGTGCATTTCAATGGCCGATACGAAGCGCACGTTGCGCAACAGCGCTTCCAGCAATTGGCCAATGTGCATTTCGTCGGAACCGCTTCCCAGTCCTTCTTCCCACATCATTTCTTCGGTGTAGTGGGCCCAGCCTTCGGCAAATGCATAACCAACAAAAAGTTGACCAAGTTTTGAGGATGATCTGTTCGCATGCAGAAACTGCAAGAAGTGACCGGGCCAAACTTCGTGCACGGAAGTGAATAGCAGACTTCCCTGCCCAGGCACATAAGCGTCTTTCTCTTTTTGCGACCAGGTCGGATCGGGTGGCGCCAGGTAGTAGATCGAGGGCAAGCCCTTCTCATATGGCCCGGGAATATTGATATACGCAAAATTCCAGCGGCGATATGCGGGCGCTTCCGCAACCTTTGCTTCTTCTGTGCCGGGAATCGTTGCTACCTTTTTCTCGAGAATAAACGCCTTCAAATCCTTCAATTGTTTGCGTGCGACCTCAACCGCTCCGCCTTCAGGCTTATGAGATTGGGCCTGCGCCACGCACTCCATGATTGACTTACCGGGCGTATAAGAAGCACACGCGGTTTTCAATGCATCGAGGTTCCGCTGCAGATCCTGCCGTCCCACTTCTGCCAGCTTATCGAGCGGCACATCGACACGCTCAGTTGCCTTGAGCATTTCGCTAAATTTCTCTGCGCCGAGTTGGAAGTTTGTGGTCGCGCCTGCTTCCTGAGTCTTGAACCAGGCATCGATGTCCTGCATGGCTTTAATGGCGCCGTCGTTAGCTTCCTTGAAATCTTTCTGGAGCTGTTCGTCCTTAACGGAGGCAAAAATGCCGGGCACATCCTTTTGATAAAAAGAGATTAGACCGCCGAAGGTGGTGTGGCCGATATTCACGAAAGTTTTAGGCAGCGGTGTCCGCAGGTTCTTGCGAATCTGATCGACAGCGATGGGAATTGATTTCGCGTAAGCAGTGTAAGCGCGCAAACGCTGATCGAGCGGCGCATACTCGCGTGAAACGTACACGTCAGGGTCAATACTGTCGGCGTAAAACTGCGGGCAGCGGAATGGCCACTCGGCGGATTCCATCCAAAAGAGATCGCCGTCAATCACGGACGCAACGTAATCACGTTCAAAACGTTGGCGCTCGTTGAGGGTGGAATCCTGAAACCCGGCAACGCGATCCTTGGCGGCATGCAGTCGCTTTATCTCGTTCGCGATTCCTGTTGCACTGAAATCAGAAAGTCTGCCGTCGAACTCATGCCGGCCGGCACGCACTGCGAAATCGGGATGCGCGACGAAATAGGCCTCCAGAAATTCGTTTACATACGAATCCCACTCTTTTGATTCGCTGGTGTTCATAGTTTGTTGATTTGCCGGAGGCGTGGTTTGCTGGCAACCTGAAACGGCGAACAGCAGGGCAAAGGCAAACACGACGATTAGTCGTGACAGGAATCTTACTGACATGCGGCACTCCCCTTCAAACGGATTCGAGTTTGAAGCGAAGTGTATGAGACCGCAATAGCTCAATCAAGTTGGCGACCACCGATCAGCGTCGCAGCGACGCGGCTTCCAATCTTTTGCGGGCTTCGAGTGCCTGCGGACTGCGCGGGTAACGATGTACCAACTCCTGCCAGCCTTCGCCGTCGTAGCGGAATTGTTTTGCGCTCTGGTCAAACAGAAACGTTACGCCCTGACGGTTGTAACGGTCCAATTCATTGAAGTTCAAAAAGTAGCTAAACATCGGCGCGCCGCCGGCGTTCATTTCTTTTTCATCCAATCGCCGCGCCGCATCACGCGAAAGATGATTGGCGGCATCTTCGGCGGCCAGCGCGTAGACCAGCAATACTTCCGGGCGCAGCTCGGAACTAGTAAAGTTGTCGAGAAAGATTTTCGCGCGCACCACTCGATCAAACCCGTCAGAGGCTTTAATGAGCCGTAACAATCGGGCATCGTCGCCATTACGAGAGGGCGCGAACACTGCGTCGCGCTGGATCCAACCACCCGTGCGCAGTGTCACATTCACTTTATAGAAAACAATTCCATCTCGGCTACGCTTGTCTCCTTTGACAGCGACCAGACTGCCGCGACCCATCCGGCGTAACAGATTTCCCGAAAGCGCAGGACTGGACCTGAGTGCCGACAGTCTTTCATCGCCAACCACTGCCAAACGTCCGCCCGGTGGGGGCCGCCGCTTGGCCAGAGCCACAGACGGAACGATTGCCAAAGACAGAAAGAGACACAGTGAGAAGACTCGTAAGGATGGATTCATCACGATTGGTCCTCGCGAACAGGCTTTTTATTAGGGTGATGTTTTCTCGGCTCGCGCCAGGGTTAGCGGGAGACGCGTCGCCGGTTTTGAATCGAAGCTGCTAACTTGCTACCCGCTCCTGCCTGCGCCGCGAGAATGCGTTGGGCATAAGAGGCATGATGAAAATGACAGATGGCCACAGCTAAGGCATCGGCAGCGTCGTGCGGTTCCGGAACGCTGTCGAGCGCGAGCAAGGTCTTGACCATCTGCTGCACCTGAAATTTTTCTGCGTTGCCATGACCGACGACCGTTTGCTTTACGAGTCTGGGAGAATATTCATGAATGGCAATGGCGGCGCGTTCGGCGGCGAGCATGGCCACGCCGCGAACCTGTCCAAGCTTCAGAGTGACTTTTACATTTGTGGCCAGAAAACCGTCTTCAATGGCACAGGCTTCCGGGCTGTGACGTTGAATCACCTCCGCAAGCGCATCTGCGATTTTCAGCAACCGGGCCGGAAATCTTTGCCCGGCGCGTGATCGAATCGTGCCGCATTCGACCAGCCGATAGTGGCGGCCATCGCCTTCGATGACGCCCCAACCGGTGGTTTCGCTACCTGGGTCGATTCCTAAAACGCGCATCTTTGAATTGAAACTCGCATTCTTTAAATGAGGTGAGCGGCCGCACTAATGAAAACGATTTTAGATAGAAATACCAGATACGGATTTCAAATCGAAGATCTTAGAAATCTGTGCGGCGAGTATACTACAGCGCAAACTGCGCGCATGGACTTTTCTTTCCGGTGGCGCATTTCAATCGTTGCCAGATTTTTTGCATCAGTCTTTTAGACAGCGCGCCCTTGTTCCGCTCCAGGGAAAAGATCCGCCAGCGCCTCGCGGGCCAGCGATTGCCACTCGACGCTCGTAGGCGCCCACTCAAACTTTTCATAATGAAGTTTGCCGTCCTGCGGCGGAGCGCTGAAGTCATAAGCTGTCGGTTGCCGAAATTTCTCCGGACCTATTGGCGACACTTCGAGACTGTCGCGCTGGGTTTCAAAACACGCGAACATACGCTGCTTCAATTCCTTTGCCCGCTCGTCCAACAACAACGTCGTCGTCTCGCGCTCAGCTCCCGGCAAAAAGTCAGGTACTTTGGCCTTAAAGTCTTCACTGGGATGAAGCCCCATCTCGAATAATGCCGGCGGCTTGAAACCGTTTTGTTTCATGAGGCGCATGGCTGCGTGCGTTGCAAACGCCGTCGCATCATGATCGGGATGTGCGCCCTCGTAAGCATGAGTTACAACGATGTCCGCCGCTGACTGCTGAAGAAAAGTTGTTATCTTTTTCGATAAGTCAGCCAGACAGGCGGCGGCGCGTTGGTCGGCGATTTCCAGATCGACGACACGCTCCTGGGGTACATTCGCAATTGCGAGCGCGGCGAGGCATTCCTCTTTGCGCGCGCGCGCATAATCAGATCGCTCGGCAAAGCCGGCGGCCCTGGCATCCTGCATGTCGCGCGGCGCTCCATCTGTCACGTGCAGGACGGTAACATCAACAAGTTTTGAGATCAAACAACCTGCACCAACTACTTCATCCGCTGGATGGGCCACGATCACCGAACAGCGCATCGTTCGATTCAAGTCGCCCGTACCAAATAATTTGGCGTGAGCCGAGCGCGGTCTGGGGCGCGTTGTGTGTCGAACGGGCTGAGTCATTAACGGCCACCTGCTTCCGTTTTTGGATGGCAGCAATCACGTTTCGCCCTCCAAATCTCGCATGGAATCAAGACATGCGCTGTGTTTGTCCGGTACGATTTGCGTGCCGCCGCAATCCAGAGTTACACCCAAAAGATTGGGACAACACTGCTAATAGGTAAGCCTTCGTAGAATGAATGCGAAGCTTTTGGTGTTTGCCCTCAATCATTTGGGCATTGCCTTGCTCATATCTAATCAACCCTCATACCAGAGCGAGTCGAATCGTGGTGCAAACAAGAGATCTTTGAGGTTTCCCCCGTCGTGTTTCGGGTTCGTTGTGATAGCAGAAATCTGGATTCAAATCTGATAGTGAATGTGGGAGGACATCGCTTCCCTGCGGAGGTTAATGCGTGTCGAGTTGTTCAAAGTTGCATTGCTTTGGTTTCTTTTCCGGTCGCCAGCGCAGGAACCTGGTGCCATGACGGAAACGGCCGCCCGTAAAGTGGTCATACTGCACTTCAATCACTAGTTTCGTTTTGAGCGGTTGCCATTCGGCGGAACGTTCGGTGCTCCAGCGGCTTGGACCACCGGGCGCGTTGCCGGTAAATCCTGGCGGCCCAATCAGCGGCTCGAGTTTCTTTGTCAACTCTTTTTTCTGGGCTGCATTAAAACTTGAAGTGAAACCCACGTGATGAAGCAAGCCGGCGTCGTCGTACAGACCAAGCAACAGCGACCCCACGACTTTGCCTTTCGACGCGTAACGGAATCCGCCAACCACGCAATCGGCGGAGCGCATCCTTTTTACTTTCTGCATGCCATCGCGAGTGCCCGAGCGGTACGGAAGATCGCTGCGCTTCGCCATCACGCCATCCAACTTAATGCCCGCCGATGACAGCCACTTTTGCGCCGTCGCATAGTCTTCGGTTTTGGGAGACAATTCGATGCTCGCATTCTTCACAAAATATTTCTTCGCAAACTTCTCGAGCCGCTGACGGCGCTTGACGAGTGGCTCTTCAAAGATGGCTTTGCCTGCTTCATTAACCAGCAGATCGAAGATGATGTAATGCGCCGGTGTCGAGCGCGAAAGTTTTTCTATGCGACTGGCAGCGGGATGAATGCGCTGCAGCAGATCGTCAAACGATAGTCCGCCTTTGACGGGGATCACCAATTCACCGTCAAGCACAAACTTAGTCGCTTTCAGTTTCAGCAACGCCTCCACCACTTCCGGAAAGTAGCGCGCGAGCGGCTGGCCCGACTTTGATTGCAACTCAATTTTCTTGCCGTCGCGAAAAGCCAGACAGCGAAAGCCATCCCACTTCGGTTCATACTCCCACTGCGCGCCCGCGGGAATTTTATCCACGAGCTGGGCTTCCATCGGTGGAAACGGCGGCTTGATTGGAAGGGCCATTGATCGTTAGACCGTAGAAACTGTTATTGACTCAGTCAAAACGTGGGGGAGGCCACAACTACCACGCAATGCCATAGTCTTCGCCGTGATTACTTGACCCACCCCACATCGTGCCGTGCTTCTGATCGAACTGAATGGCGTTGATTGGTCCCGACGTGCGTTCCTCAAACGTCAGCTCATAACCCATGCGGCGCAGTTCCGAACGCACCCAGGGCGGCATCGACTCGGCGAGCAGAATGCGCCCAGGTCGCGTTTCGTGCTCTCCAAAGGAACTGCGCATTTGAAAGCTGTTGATGTTTGGCGCCTCAGTGGCCTCCTGAACGGTCATACCAAACTCAACAATATCCAAAAAGAACTGCAGCAGATTTTGATCTTGACTGTCTCCTCCCTGCACTGAAAAGCAGAGGAAAGGCTTGCCATCCTTGAATGCCAACGTCGGTGTAAGCGTGACGCGCGGGTGCTTGCCCGGTTCGATGACGTTGAAAGGACTCTCTGCTGGATCAGTCACAAAACTCTGCGCGCGCTGGCTGAGTCCGACACCGGTGTGTCCCGCAATTAATGCAGGCACCCATCCGCCGCTGGGCGTAACCGAAACGACCCAACCCTCTTCATCTGCTGCTTCGACTGAAGTCGTGCCGGCATAGAAGGCGCGCTTGAAGTCATCGTCTGACGATGGATGCGCAAAAGCCTGAGTCGGCGGACGAACGGTATCCTGATTCGCTGGCGGCGTAGACGCCGGCACAGCCGCCGGTTTTACATTCCATTTCTCGAGCAGTGCACGATAAGGATTAATTTCACCCTGGAATGGATAAGGATCGCCGGGAGCGACCGCCGGATCATTGCGTTCTTTATTTAGTAGCTTGACGCGTTCTTTCGCATAATCTTTCGATAGAAGTCCCCGCAGCGGTTCGGCAGGTGGAAAGTAAGGATCGCCGTAATAGAAATCTCGATCGGCAAACGCAAGGTTCATTGCCTGATAGATGGTGTTGATGTAGCGCGCGCTGTTGTAGCCCATGCCC
>DATNOG010000148.1:0-54635 GCA_035601415.1 Pyrinomonadaceae bacterium
AATTCATAAACCAAAGCAGAATTGGATTCTGCTCATCCATCAGTTACCACCAAAGCCGACTAACCTGCGCGTGCGCATTTGGCGCAAGCTGCAAAAGCTGGGCGCGGTAGCAATCAAGAACTCTGTCTATGTGCTTCCGGCTAACGAAAAGACTCACGAAGATTTTCAGTGGTTGAAGCAGGAGGTCGAATCTGCGGGTGGCGAAGCTACAGTCTTTCAAGCCGCATCCGTCGAAGGCGCGACTGACGAAGAAATCGTGTCGGCTTTTCGCAAGGCGCGCGATGAGGAATTTGCCGCCGTCGCGGCAGAACTCGACGGATTGTCTGGCGCGGTCAGTCAACAGACTCGCGGAAAGCATCTCTCCATCGGACGATTGGCTACGCACGAATCCGAATTGGATAAGCTGCACTCGCAACTGGAAAGCATCATCGCTAACGATTTCTTCAACGCCGACAGGCGCACACATGCGCTCGCTGCTTACAAGCGTTGTCAGAAAGCCATTCGTGCCGCGCACGGTCAGCCCGCGAAAGCATCACGCTCCCTCAAGCGATCAGGAACGTTGGATTTGGCTAAGTACCAGGGACGTCGTTGGATGACCCGACGCAATCTGCACATCGACCGGCTCGCGTCGGCTTGGCTAATCAAACAGTTCATCGACAAACGCCCGCGCTTCTACTTTGTTGCTGAGGGCGAGACGGTAGAGGGCGCGATTGCGTTCGACATGTATGGCGCGGAATTCACGCATCATGGTGAGGATTGCACCTTCGAAACGTTGCTGAAGCGATTCGGCTTGAGCGATAGCAATGGTCTGCGGGAGATTGCCGAGATTGTTCACGACATCGATCTGAAGGATGACAAGTTTCACCGGCTTGAAGCTGGGGGTCTTAATGCGGTGGTGAACGCTTTGAGCACAGCGTTGCGAAACGATCGCAAGTTGCTGCAACAAACGAGCGTCATTTTTGACGGTCTCCATTCTTTATTGAGCGCGACAGAACCGACAAGGCGAAGCACATCGAAGCGTAACAAGCCCTCCAAGAAAAAGTGAATCGTAGCGAGATGGAAGAGTAATCAAGTGGACGAGATTAAAAGTAAGGAGAGAGCAGCCGATGATGGTCATCAGATGCCTTCGTGGCGGGAAGTATTTTTGTATTTCCTCTTCCTGGGCTTCGTGAACGTTGGCGGACCGGTAGCGCAGATCACGATGATGTATAACCACATGGTCGAGCGGCGGAAATGGCTCACCGAAGATCGCTTCGTAAAGATCATGGCCTTCTGTCATATGCTACCTGGCCCGGAGGCATTGCAGTTAGCAATTTACGTTGGTTACTTAAAACGCAAGTTATGGGGAGGAATCCTGGCGGGTCTCACTTTTATTTTGCCGGGCGCGATCGTAATGATCGTTCTGAGCTGGCTTTACGTTAAGTATGGCAAACTGCCGCCAGTCAATAATGCGCTCTACGTTCTAAAACCGGCAGTCCTTGGCATCATCGCCGCCGGCATTATCAAACTCGGGCGGGCGGCAATTCGGAACATCTTTCTTGCACTCCTGCTGGTCGGAGCATTTCTAGGAATGCGTTTCGGGGGAATCAACTTCCTTTTGATTCTGGTCATAGCTGGTGCTTTGAATTTACTGATCGAGGAAGGCTGGCCACGGCTGAAGAAAGGAGCACCAACTCTTCCGGTCACGATTGGAGCATTCGCGCTACTGCTTCCGTTTATTGATTCGCGTTTGTTCCAGATCGCCTGGTTGTTTCTTAAGACGGGGTTGTTCAGTTTTGGCGGCGCGTATGCCTCGCTGGTATTCGTGCAGCGCGGCGCAGTCGCCCAGTATCACTGGCTGACGGATGGTCAATTGCTGGATGGAGTGGCGATGAGCGTAGCGACGCCTGGGCCATTCATGCTGTTCACGACTTTTGCGGGTTATCTCGCTGGCGGAATCTCTGGAGCAGTGCTCGCCACTTTCTTCGTCTTCTTACCGTCGTTCGTCTTTGTCATCGGCGGCACTCACTATATTGAAAAGGTGCGCGACAATCGCGCTATTCAGGCCTTCCTTGCGGGTGTCAGCGCGGCAGTAGTTGGCGTGATCGCGGTTGTTTCCCTCGATCTAATTCCCGAAGCAATTGTCGGCTGGCCAAGTATCGCCATCGCGGTCATCGCTTTTTTGTTGATCGTTTGGTTGAAGCGGGATGTTGCTTTGGTGGCAGTTGGCGCAATGGCCGGCGGAGTTATCTATTCACTTATACGAGCGTTTACTTAGACCAATCGGGCACAATCTTTACGAAGCGAAAGAACTGTAACGGAGGTCGCCAATGAAGTGGGTCACACGCCAACGAATTCAGGTTAATCGAACCGCAACCTGTTGGCTCATTCAGCGGTTCCTCGACCCTACGGCCGAGTTTCTTTTTGTACCAGCGGATCAAGTTTCATCTATGCAAGCGGAAACCGGCGCGACCGGCTTCGATGCTCCCGGCGCAACTTACCCTCATCAGGATGCGCAGGGCCTTTGCTCGTTTGCGGCAATGGTGCATGAGCGATTGGCAAGTGATCCTGTCTTAGTGGAAATGGCCCGCATCGTTCAGGCAGCGGACATAAAAGGCGGGCTGGACAACCATCCGGCTGCTCTCGGGCTACAGTTGATCAGCCGAGGATTTCCCCTTTTGACGAAGAATGATTATGAGACCGCAGAGCGTGCCGCATTCATTTATGACGCGCTTTACGCAAGCATCAAGCAAGACCAAGCCCCTAAGTAAACAACCAGGAACGAAAGACTAGATTGAGAAGAAAGGCAGGAGTGAAAATGAAAAGAGACAGAAACATGCGGCGTCGGGTATTGGGCCATATATCTCTAGCGCGTAGGACGAGAAGAGTCGCGCTGTGCCTCGCCGCCTTTGCAGTTGCGACCTTGTTTGTGTTGGTGGCTTGCTCTGCACCGCAGAATCAGCCAGGGCAATCGAACAATCAGCAACCGTCTGGCGCAACAGATTGGAAGGCAGTCGAGCAGGCGTTGGGTAAGGCGGGTGCAATGCAACTAGGCGATGTCTACAAAGTTAGTCTGCCCCGCAGCGATCTAAAGGTCACCGTCGGGGCCGTGGAACTTAAACCAGCGCTTGCTCTTGGCTCGTGGGTGGCTTTCAAGAAATCTGGCGATATGACGATGGCGATGGGTGATCTGGTGCTTACCGAAGATGAAGTAACGCCAGTCATGACGAAACTTGAAGAGGGCGACGTCGAACCAACGGCTTTGCACAACCATGTGTTGCATGAATCTCCACGCGTGATGTACATGCACATTCATGCGATGGGTGATGGCGCGAAGATCGCCAAGGCCATCCACGATGCACTCGCCCTGAGCAAGACTCCTTTTGCGGCGCCTGCCGCTGCTGCACCAACTCAAGACCTTGGCATTGATACGAAGCTGATCGATCAGATCATGGGCCAGAGTGGAAAAGTAAACGGCGGGGTCTATCAATTCTCCGTTCCACGCGCCGACAAGATCATGGACAGTGACATGGAGATACCACCTGCGATGGGAATTGCTCAGGCTATTAACTTCCAGCCGACAGGCGGAGGCAAAGCAGCTATTACGGGCGACTTCGTGCTGCTTGCCAGTGAAGTCAACCCAGTGATCAAGGCGCTGCGAGATAACGGCATAGAAGTGACGGCCTTGGACAGTCACATGCTGGTAGAGACGCCGCATCTTTTCTTCATGCATTTCTGGGCCAATGACGATGCACAGAAGTTAGCCCGTGGCCTGCGCGCAGCGCTCGACCGAGTAAACATTGTTAAGAACCAGAGGTAGAATCGAAAAGGATTTTGTCTTGGTGGGCAATAGTTAATGAGCAGAGACTAGGCTGTTCCCCAACGGCCAAACGCGCGCAGTTTCGTATATCGTCGCGTTAATCTTTCGTCCTGACTGCAACTGACCGCTTCCGCAAGCCGTTCGCTTAATGCTGCATCAAGGTAGCGCGCCGCCTGATCATAATCATTATGCGCACCACCGGTTGGTTCCTTAATGATCTTGTCGATGATGTTTTCTGCAAAAAGATCTTGAGCTGTGAGCCTCAAACCAGTGGCAGCTTGATCGGCGAGCTTTGCGTCTTTCCACAAAATTGCAGCACAGCCTTCCGGGGAAATTACGGAGTAGATGGAATTCTCCAACATCATTACCTGATCGCCGACGCCGATTGCCAGCGCACCGCCCGAGCCGCCTTCACCGATCACAGTCACGATCACGGGCACTTTCAACTTCGCCATTTCGCGCAGGTTGTAAGCGATGGCCTCGGCCTGCCCTCGTTCTTCAGCATCAATGCCCGGATAGGCTCCAGGTGTATCAATCAAGGAAAAAATTGGCCGCCCAAATTTTTCGGCCAGCTTCATCACGCGCAGGGCCTTGCGGTAGCCTTCAGGCTTGGGCATGCCAAAGTTCCGGTAGCTTCGTTGTTTTGTATCGCGACCTTTTTGATGGCCCACAACCATGATCGGTAGGCCATGAAATCGCGCCGAGCCGCAAACGATCGCCGGATCATCCGCGAACCTGCGGTCGCCGTGCAACTCTACGAACTCATCGAACAGGCGCTCAATGAAATCAAGCGTGTACGGGCGATCAGGATGACGGGCCAACTGCACGCGCTCGAACGCACTCGTCGCTTCAGTCACCTCGGGCGCTTCTTTTTCGTTCGCTTCTTTCTTTTTGGATTTAGCCACGCTTTTTGCTTGAAGTCTTTCTCCCTCTCCCTTTGGGAGAGGGTTGGGGAGAGGGCTTGTGCGCGTCAAGCTTCGCACCCTCCCCTAACCCCTCCCAAAGGGAGGGGAAGAAACCGCGCAAGTTTCAAAAACTTGTTAAGACGTTCCATTAGGCGGCGCTACGACAAGCTAAAGCTTATCGAACATCAGCAAAAGCCATTCTTTCGACTCTAAGTCCGCAACCCATCTGCTTCAATGCTGCCTCCAATTTCTCGCTTCGTTCCAGCCGCAGCGAAGAATTCACTTTAATGCGAACGAGTAAACCATCCGCCAGTGATGCTTCCAGGGCAATGTCGCAAGTGCCGGGATGCGTATTAATCAGATGAAGAATGCCGTCAAACACCTGGGCCGGGTCTTCCGGATGCGTGACGCGGAGCACCATTAATTCTTTAGCTTTAAGCATTTCATCCAGGCTTTGCACTTGATCGACAATGATCGATGGAGGTCCGTCTTCACTAATTTCCAACTTGCCGCTTATCAAGGCCGGTAATTCGTTTCTTACCACGGCGGAAAACTTCCGGAAAGTTTCCGGCCATAATACACACTTGGTTCCTCCGCCTTCGTCTTCCAACCGCAACAATGCAAAGCGGTCGCCCTTCTTCGTAGTGCGCGGTTGCAGATCGTTAACGATACCTCCGACCGTAACTCGCGACCCGCTGGCGAGTGTGGGTAGGTCTACTGATTTGAGCGCCTTCGAAGCTTGTAGCGCATCTGCATAATTAGACAGCGGGTGACTGGTGACATAAAAGCCGAGCGCTGCTTTCTCTGCCAACAAAAGTTGCGAACGAGTCCAGGGAATGGCAGCCGGCGCCAGTTGTTCTACTTCACTCGAGTCATCCGCGACGGAAGCGAATAGACCACTTTGCCCCTGGATGCGTTCTCGCTTCGCGCGTTGCGCAGAGGCCAGCGCTGCATCGATGGAACTTGACAAGGCGCCGCGCCAATCGTGGAGTTCGCGCGACTCCGGCTTGAGGGAGTCGAATGCGCCTGCACCCACCAAACCTTCCAACACTCGCTTGTTCAAACTTCCCTGTCCCATTCGTTCGGCAAAATCAAAGAAGGATTTAAAAGGGCCGGCATTGCGTGCTTCGATTATCGAATTTACCGTGGATTGACCCAGCCCTTTGATTGCCGCCAGACCATAGCGAATCGCGCCGCTGAGCGGAGTAAATCCGGAGAAGCTTTCATTAACGTCAGGCGGCAACAACATGATGCCCTGCGTCTTTAGCTCTTTTGAGTACTTGAAAACTTTGGCTGCGTCTTGTGCTTCACTGGATAACACCGCAGCGTAGAAGTGTTCCGGAAAATGCGCTTTGAGATAGGCAGTCTGAAATGCCAGGTAGGCGTAGGCGACCGCGTGGCTGCGAGGAAAGCCATAGTCAGAAAACTTGTCCATCAGCGAAAAGATCTTTTCGGCTTTATCCTTCTTGATGCCCCGCGCAACTGCACCGCTGACGAACTTCTCTTCATGCAGTGCCATCTCCTCGCGCTTCTTTTTGCCCATGGCCCGGCGCATCAGGTCGGCTTCGCTGAGCGTGTAGCCGGCAAGCTTCTGCGCCAACTGCATAATCTGTTCCTGATAAACCAGCACTCCAAAAGTATTGCTTAAGATCTCTTTCATCTCGGGCACGAGATAACGCACGGTCTTCTGCCCCCGATGGCGTTGGATGAATTCCTCGACCATGCCGCCGTCGAGCGGCCCCGGCCGGTAAAGCGCATTTAGCGCGGAGAGGTCTTCAACGTCTTTCGGTTTAAGCTTCCTGCAGATCTCCCGCATGCCCGACGACTCGAACTGAAAGACCGCATCAGTGCGCCCTTCCCCAAAAACAACCATTGTTTTCTCGTCGTTAAGCGCTATATCCGGCCAGTTAATCTCCGCGCCAAGCAGTTGCTTAATAGTCTTTAAGCAATCATTTATAACAGTTAGAGCGGTAAGCGCTAAGAAATCCATCTTAAGCATGCCAGTTTTCTCAAGGTCCGACATGACGTATTGCGTGGTGACTTCTTCCTTCCCTGAAACTGCAATGGGAATCAGCTCCTGGAGTGGAACCGGCGAAATAACCACCCCGGCCGCGTGCACCGAAGAGTGGCGGGCACAGCCCTCTAGACGTTGAGCAATTTCCATTAGGTCCTTAACGTTGGGGTTGGTCTCAATCTCCTTCCGCAACTCGGGGACCTGTTCCAGCGCCTGCGTTAGTGTGACATTCCTGCCACGCACGGGCGGAGGTATCAACTTGGCAATTCGATCGACCTCGGAATATGGCATCTCGAGAGCTCGACCAACATCCTTAATTGCTGCCCTGGACGCCAGGGTTCCGAAGGTAATGATCTGACAAACGGAATCGCGTCCGTAGAGGTTCGCTACGTGATTGATTACGTCCCCGCGTCCCCTCACACAAAAGTCGATATCGATATCGGGCATCGAGACGCGCCCAGGGTTAAGGAAACGCTCGAAGATGAGGTCATAGTGTAAAGGGTCTACATCAGTTATCTCGAGGCAGTAAGCGACCAATGACCCGGCGGAAGAACCGCGGCCCGGGCCAACTGGAATCGCGTGCTCCTTCGCATAGCGGACGAAGTCCCAAACGATCAGGAAATATCCAGCGAAGCCCATCTGCTTGATCATCGCGATCTCATTTGCGAGCCGCGTCTGATAATCGGAGATTGGGTGCTTCAACTCCCCTCGAGACTGCTGCCGTTCCCATACTCTCTGGCGGCGGCGCTCGAACCCATCCCTTACAACCTGCTCAAAGTACTCATCCGCAGAACCCGCGCCATCTGGGATCGGATAATTCGGCAAGTGGTTAATGTTCTCCGGAAGCTTCAGATCACAGCGCTCCGCAATTTCCACGGTACGCAACAGCGCTTCCGGCAACTCGCTGCCGAAGACTCGCCACATTTCTTCCGGCGAGCGAACGTAGAAGTGGGGGCTCGGATAGCGCAGGCGATTAGTGTCGTTAACCGTTTTTCCCGATCCAATGCACAGGAGCACATCGTGCGCGCGAGCATCGTCGGGCATTAGGTAATGAGCATCGTTGGTGGCAACCAATGGCACTCCGGTGCGTTTAGACAGTTCCACCAGCGGCTTGCGAATTCTTTGCTGCGGCTCAAGCCCGTGTTCCTGAATTTCGAGGAAGTAGTTCCCCTTCCCCATGATCTCTTCGAATTCAACTGCCGCCGCGGCGGCTTCATCGCAATTGTCGCGGGCCAGCATTGCCGAGGGAATTCCTGACATGCACGCCGAAAGCGCGATTAGTCCCTTCGAATGTTCCGCGAGCAATTGCTTATCTATTCGGGGCTTGTAATAGAAGCCTTCGGTGTACGCCTTGGAAGTTAGCCGAACCAGATTGCGATAGCCTTCCAGGTCTTTCGCGAGCAGAATTAAATGAAAGTTTGCTTTCTCACCCGGCGCGGCTGCCGCGCGCTCCTGCCGGTTGCCACGAGTAATGTATGTCTCGCACCCAATTATTGGTTTAATGCCGCGACTCTTCATCGCGTTGTAAAAAGAGATCGCGCCAAACATGTTGCCGTGATCCGTCATGGCACAGGCTGTCATGCCCAGTTCCTCAGTGCGTCGGGCAAGGGGTTTGATTTGAATAGCGCCGTCGAGCAGGCTGTAGTCGGTGTGCAGATGAAGGTGAGCGAACTTTTGTTCCGGCATAAAACCTATTGAAAATCCGGCCGCTTGAGTGGCGCGAATACGGTTAAGAATGACGTAGATGAACGAACGATCGACACTATATCACGCCTGTTCAATTATGCTGGCAGTCGGGTTTTATTCCCACTCAATCGTGCTGGGAGGTTTGGAGCTGATATCGTAGACAACTCGATTTATTCCACGGATTTCCGAAATTATGCGTGAGGAAATACGTGCCAACGCATCATGTGGCAGCCGGGCCCAATCCGCGGTCATGCCATCGACGCTGGTTACGGCGCGAATGGCTACCACCTTTTCATAAGTGCGCTCGTCGCCCATGACACCTACAGTTGAGACCGGCAATAAAACCGGAAAGGCCTGCCAAACAGAATCATACAAACTTGCCGCGCGCAGCTCTTCATCCAAAATGCGATCAGCCGCTTGCAAAAGCCGTACGCGCTCTTCCGTTACTTCTCCAATGATTCGAACTGCTAATCCGGGTCCTGGAAATGGATGTCGCGTAAGGATCTCTTCAGGAACTCCTAACTCGCGGCCAATCAGTCGCACTTCGTCCTTGAATAACTCGCGCAACGGCTCGATCAGTTTCAAGTGCATCTTTTCCGGCAAGCCACCGACGTTATGATGGCTCTTGATGACCGCAGACGGACCGCGCACAGAAACTGATTCAATGACGTCGGGATAGAGAGTGCCCTGGACTAAAAACTCAACATCGCCAAGACGGCTGGCGTTACTTTCAAAAACGTCAATGAAAACTTTGCCGATGCTTTTCCGCTTTTGTTCGGGATCGGTAACGCCTTTCAGCGCACTAAGAAAAAGCTCGCCGGCGCGAACGCCCTCAATCTTTAGTTTCATACGTTGCTGCAAAAGCGCAAGCGTTGAATCAAACTCGCCCTCTCGCAGTAAACCATTGTCAACGAAAATGCAGGTTTGCCGGTCTCCGATGGCGCGATGTACCAGAGCAGCAGCGACAGTGGAGTCGACCCCGCCCGAAAGGCCGGAAACAACTGCGCCTTTTTCTCCCACTGCTTGCCGAATATTATTCGTCTGCTCTTCAATAACGGCTTGCGGCGACCAATCGCCGCGGCAGTGACAAATCTCAAACAGAAAGTTGCGCAGCAAAGTGGCGCCAAGCGGTGTATGCGCGACTTCCGGATGAAACTGCACCCCGAATATTCCGCGACTGGGATCCTCGAATGCGTTCAAAGCGTCGTCAGTGAGCGCAGTGACATGAAAGCCGGCAGGCAAAGACGTCACCTGATCTCCGTGACTCATCCAAACGTCCATTTCGGAAGGTAACCCTCGGAACAATGCGCTTGTCGGATCGACCACCATCAGGCGGGCGTAACCAAATTCGCGGTTAGGTGACGACTGCACCACGCCCCCCATATCGAAAGCGAGAATCTGCAAACCATAGCAGATACCCAGCAGCGGAGATTCGAGCAGCGGTAGCAGTTTTAAATCAGGCCGGGGCGCGCCTTCCTGGTAAACCGAGGACGGACTGCCCGATAAAATGAGGCCTTTCGGTTGTCGAGCAATAATTCTTTCGACCGGCGTATTGAACGGAAGAATCTCGCAATAAACACCCGCTTCACGAACGCGACGGGCGATTAGTTGAGTGTATTGCGATCCGAAGTCAAGTATTATGACGATTTCGTGTGGCGTGGCTGGCGTCAAAAAAGAAAACCTCGAGTGGCGCTTCGCGCGTCAAACCGTTAGAGTCGGAAACTATAAACTTTGGATTATACTTTCGGATTCGAATAACTCAAGAAGCGACGCTCAATGATATTAAGTAGTAACAGGCGATTCAGGGGGGGATTTGTTGCGGGCACTCTCGCTCTCGTTCTCACCGCCGCAGTAGTGATCTGCTACCCGCAGGCACGCAACGATGGCGACCATCCCGCGAAACCCGATCCGCGGGCATTTCTTTCACAACCGCTGACAATTGGCTGGCGGTATAATTCGGACCTCACGTTGAATCTTACACCTGCTTTTGATCGCGATCGGGTCTATTTGCCGCTTGCAGGAGGGATCATTGTCTCACTAAAGGCCGGCGATGGAACCCTGAATTGGCGTTCAGAATTTGGTGGAGAATTGTCTGCGTCACCAGTCGCTGACGATCGCAGCGTGTATGTCGCCTCAGAAACCGGCAAACCTGAAAGCGGCACGCGTCGCGCGACCGGGGCCCTGCGTGCTCTCGGCAAGGAAGGTGGCGTGACGCAATGGATGCGCACGCTTGCTATGCCGCTTCAGGGCTCCCTTACGCTCGCGAATGGAAAACTGTTTGGTGGCGGTAGCGACGGCAGGCTATACGCTTTTGACAGCAACACAGGCGAAGTGCGTTGGTTTTTCGCTTACAGTGGACCGTTTAATTCCCGACCCGTCGTGACCGGGGGACGCGTCTACGCTGGCAGTGAAGACGGTAACCTGGTTGTACTTGACGAGCAAACCGGAAAGCTCTTGTGGCGTTATCGGACGCGAGGACCGGTGCGCGGACCGGCAGCCATTCAAGACGACATTGTTTATTTTGGTTCTGGCGACAATTACGTGTACGCGGTGAACACCATGAGCGGACGACTGCTTTGGCGCACGCGCACCGGCGCGAGTGTCCAGGCAGTGGTGCGCGCTGGTGAAGATTTGCTGGTGGCGTCCCTCGACAACTATGTATACAAGATTTCTTTAACTGGAAGGCGCTTGTGGAAGCGTCAAATGCCCGGCAGAATTTCTGCGCAGCCTCTCATCATGCAGCTTGAGGCACTCTTCACGCCACTTTCGAGTTCGGCTGGCGTAGTGTTGGAACTGCGCGACGGTCGGCAGGTGAATTCCCTTCCCGTAGGCGAAGAGATTACGACCTCAGCATCGCCGATCGCAGTTGGCGGCGTGGTCTTATTGACTACCGAACACGGGTTGCTTGCATTCTCACAACCACGCGAAGTGGCGCCGTTAAAAATAAATTAAATATTCGCGACTGCGTTTGAGGCAGTGGAATTAAGGCAGGTTCGCCTGGACGGGAGTGTCGCTCGTCTCAGGGCGGCGGCGAAACATCCCCCAGACTCGGGAAAGCAGACCGTGAAAGATGTAGCCGATGACAAGGATGAGAAGTACGTAGCGAGAGTAGAGAAAGATTAGCATGCCGACGGCAACGGCGAGGATAATGGTGCGCATGCCGCGACTGCGCGTGCCGACAGTCTTGAAACTTGAAAACCTGAGCGTGCTTACCATCAGCACGCTTAACAATCCCACCAGCGCCATCAAGAGTAATGAGTAGACTTCAGCGCGCTCCGGGCCATAACTCACCAGGGGCAGCGGAGCGAAGTGAATGATTGCCGCAATCAATCCGCCGGCGACAGGAATCGGCAAACCTACAAAGCTTTTCTTATCAACCTTGATTGTGCCCTCGGCCAGAATTCGGGGCCGCGAGGACTGAACATTAAACCGGGCCAGGCGGAAGCCGCCGCACATCAGGTACATGAACGAGAGAAACCATGCCAGGCTGTGAAGATCACTTCCTTCCCGCAGCGTTGCACCATAACCCCAAACATAAGCCAGCACTGCGGGCGCCAAACCAAACGTGACGACGTCTGCAATTGAATCCAGTTGCACGCCAATTTCCGTTGTGGTGCGCGTCATGCGGGCCAGTCGGCCATCCAACATGTCGAAGAGCACCGCCCAACCAATAGCCCTTGCTGCGTTATCGAGATAGGCCGCCGCCCGCGCCAGATCGCTTTCGCTGCCGGCGCCCACAAATTGAAACCCGCGCACTGCGGCCATCACTGCATAGAAACCCATACCGATGTTCGCGGCGGTGAAAACCGAAGGAATCAAATACAAACCTTTACGTAAACCGCGACGCTCGGGGTTCTTCTGCTCGGCCGGAGCTGGTGTGCGCGCAACTGTGCTCATCCAATCCTCCCGATAATCGTAACGCCACCGCGCACACGCGCACCCTCATGTACCAACACTTCTACCTGCGAGGGCAACAGTATGTCAGTTCGCGAGCTGAACTTGATCAAGCCAAACCGCTCTCCTAACGAGACCCGTTCACCAGCGCGCTTCCAGCAAACAATTCGACGCGCAAGAATGCCTGCTATCTGCTTGCAGACGATGGTGATTTCCTCTCCCTGGATTGTTAGGGCGTTCTGCTCGTTCACCAGGCTGGCGTTTTCGTCTGTCGCCATCAGGAATTTTCCTCGCGTGTAAACGATGTTTGTAATTTCACCGGCGATTGGCGCCCGGTTAATGTGAACATCGAGTGGTGACAAGAAAATACTAACCAGGGTCGCGGCTGGCTGGTTCCCTTCTCCAATTTGTCTGACTCGGGTAACTCGACCATCAGCAGGCGACACGACCAGCAGCGGGTCTGCCGGCGGCACTCGTTTGGGATCGCGAAAGAAGTAGGCCATGAACGCCGTCACGACGGCAAACGCAATCGCAACCGGCCATAAACCAACGAGGACAAGCAGGATGGTTCCTGCCCCTGGCACCAAAATGTATACAAGTCCCTCGCGAGCTATTCTCAATCGTTTTTTACCGAAATCGCTGCTCAGGTTTCATAGCTAGCGCTTTAGCAAGAAAGGGGACGCGATACTTCCGCGTCCCCCAACATCAAACCTTGACTGGAGCTTTCGCTCCGCTTTAGTGGCTCAAACTTTCAGTTTTTTGGTGCTGCATCATTATGGAATACATCTGATCTTTAAGGGCCAATTTCTTCTTCTTCAATGTAACCTCTTCCAGTTGTTCTTCATCGCTCGGATAAGCCAGGGCTGAAAGTTCACTCAATCGTTGTTCGTATCGAGTATGCTCCCGGGCCAACTCCCGGAACTCGGGATCTCGATTGATCAACTCTTCCTTGAGCATATCCGCAGTTGTAACGTCCATTTCGCGCATGTCTCCTTTCAGACGATGGGACTGGTAAGATTAGTTTGCGAGAGGCAGTCGGAAAACCTCTCAGGAATGGTTGGGACACGAAAAAATGGTAGCCCAATTACTCCTCCGGATCAAGCGTTTCGAACCAGTTGAATTGTCATTACCAGGGCATCCTCGACGGGCTCCGAATAATACCTCTTCCGGAGCGAACTTATGCGAAACCCACACTTTTCATAAAGTGAAAGCGCGGCTGTGTTTCCTGCCCGCAACTCGAGAAAAGCTGCATCGACACCCCGGCGCTTGCCCTCTTCCAAGATTTGAGCCAACAGATTAAGCCCTATGCCCTGTCGGCGATATCTTTCGCGAACCGCGACATTGTTGATGTGGAGCTCGTTGGCCCCGATGCGTGCGACGATGTACCCAGCGAGCGTGCGCGATGCTCGGGGCAGCTTAGATTCCGGAGCGCGCGCTACCAGCATCAGGTCGCGATTACTGCCCTGCAGCTCCGCGTAGTATGCCGCCCAACCCCAGCGGCTCAGTTCCGATTGTTCTTCGATCTCAACGACTTCGAGCAGATCATGCTCGGTCATTCGACTGATGGAAAAGCCGTTGCCAAGTTTCTCGAGGACCTGCTCGATTATTGACATAGTTGATTAATCTCAGCGTCAGAAGGCCGCACGTATATTGCTCGAAGAGATTCGGCATCCTGAAGTTGGCCAACTGCAAAACATCTTAACGCCAATATCGCAATCTGCCGCGCCAGGCATGTTTCTGCCGGCGCGAGGCTCCAACCCTCTTGCGGAACATCTGATTTCCCCGCACTATCGGCAAAACCAATAGCATGTCGCTCGGCAAAGTCGTGCAGCAGCGCCCGATGAAGATGCGCTCCGGGCCCAGCCCAACGCAGATCGGAAATTCCTCCATACCGTTCAATTAGTCTGTGCGGTGACAAGTGCGCAGCAGCATCCAGCGCGACTATTTCATCAACCGAGACGGAAAACATTTGTGCGAACACTTCACCCCGCCCCGCGGGCAAAAGCGATACGGTCGCCTTCGATTTCCCAGCACTCTGCGCTATCGCGTTAAGGGTAGGCACCCCGACGCACGGGCGGTCTAAGGTAGCGGCCAGCGCTTTTAATGTCGCGATCCCAATCCTTAGGCCCGTAAAGCTTCCCGGGCCCGAAGCACACGCAAACAATTCAATGTCCGCAAGCTTAAGACCGGCATGTTTCAAACATTCGTTAATCTCCGCCAGAATGCTGTTTGAGTGCGAGACTTGAGGGTTACCTTTGCTGGTAGCCAATTCGTCCGCTCCGCGAGCCAGAAAAATACTTCCGCCAGGCGTTGCCGTTTCCAAACTCAAGATCAGAAGCGCATTATTCAAAACGGAACCTAATCTTCCTGGAATTCATTCCCGCGCGAAATAAACAAACGCACCACCCGGGTGATGCAGTTTGCCAATTGATAAGGCAAGCGCGGCAAATCGTTGAGCCGCCCGTGGACGCTGATGGTAGCAATGATCGGATTTGGCCAGCGCTGTCGCAAACCGTCGATTAGCCTTGAGGGTCGCCGCCAGATTTCCGCCATAGGAACTGGATGATTCATGGGCGCTTGATACATAGCAAATGGGTTCGACCATTGCTGTAAAACGTTATCCGCCAGCCATTCCGGGATCGGAAGCGTTCGCATGTTTAACGGCAACTTATCAGTACTCGCCCCCAGCAGTCGGTGCGCCAGGCCAAACGCACTCTGAACCCAGCTTGCCCTCGTCTTGTCCTTTCCCAGGCATAGGTCCCAATCAAAGGTTGGCCAGGAAAACTCCATTGCCGCCGCAACATCGCAGAGCCACAAAGGGCGCCAGGCACCGTGCTTCAAAAAATGAATGCATAAAAGTGCAACATGGTCCTCATCACCCAGGACGCGCGCTTGTTCCGATCCAACGTTCTGCATCTTTGATCTACTGAATAGTTCTTCAACACTTCTATTGCCAATCTCAGAAAACTGTCGATGTAGGTCGATCCAGCAGTCACCGGCTTCGGGCCTATGGAATAACTCTGACACTAACTTATGATCCTCGTACTTCACACAGATGTCGATGTCGCCATAAGGACGGAGCGTTCGGTCGGGGTAAAGGCCTGCTGCTACCCAACCCTTCGCGAGAATTGCATCTAAGGATTCCTCTCGCAAAAGACGGAAGACTTTTTCGATCTTTTGCTCCTGTATCTCAGACTGCAACGACTGGAGGCGATAGGTCTGATGGAGCAACTCACCTGAGGAGGACTCTCGCAGAGCGCTATTGCGAATAACTCGCCAGCCAAGGGCAGCCACTCCCGAGCCGATTAGCAACGGTGTAATCTGGTCCAACTCTGACGGCGAAAGAGCGAATGGCGGTAGATCTTTCACACGCCAGGCGCCCCTCAATGACCTGGCTACCAGCTCGCCTAGCCCTTTCGAGGTTCTACTCATACGCGATCGACCGCACTCCCACTAGCTGCGTGCCGCAATTCGATCCATCCTTTTTAAAAGCGCGTCTACGACAGCGGTTGTGTCACCTCTGGCGCCTTTAAGAACTTCCGCCCTCCTGGTTACGTGACGCAAAGTTGACAGTGCCTTCTCCGGACTCCTGCGCGCTGACACCGTATTGAAGAGCATCTCCAAAACGCCTTTGCCAGGGGTAAGCTTTCGGGGTCGCCACTTTGCTCCTCTCTTGTACCGAGTCATCAGCACCAGGCCGACCGGCAATGCTTTCGTTCCTGACTTTCCACCCAACTCGCCCACAGTAATTCGTGATTGTTTGAACTCGCCCTCGGCGCGAATTTCAAGCGGCTTGGAAAAAGGATGGACCAGCCCTTTCGCATCAAAAACTGCATACTCGTCGGAATAATACGTCGCGCCGGCGCGAACCAATGCTGCGACCAGCGTGGACTTGCCACTATAACTGCGCCCGGGGATAACAATCGCCTTTCCCTTCCAAGCTACCACGCCCGCATGAACGAACACGCGATGACGAGCAAATTCGCCGACGAACAGGCGCAGGTCGGACTGGAGTCGCTCGAAGACGTCGTCAAGATTCGTAGAACGTGCGATACGCGCATCATCTCCGTAAAGCAAACTGAAACGCCGCCCATTCGCCAGCGGCCCGGCGCCGGCCACCATTATTGAATATAGGCGGTCGACGAACGGCGTAATGCTGTTTTGCCAACCGGCGGGCAGGTACTCGCAGATCCGATCCAGGGCAGACGAATCATTCGATCGAATGCCGATTCGTACACCGTAAGATTTCAGCGCGAAACCCGCCGCCCAGCCAAGGCGGTCTACTTTTTTCATTCAGGCCGAGGTCGTTTTAAGTCTCGGCATTGTTGATTCATGCATATGTGTAATTTGCCACCTGTTAACTTTTCAAAACTCAACTAACCTACTTCAACTGCTCTATAGAAAAACTGTCGAGCGAAAGCACCCCGAAGATGGGGCAGGGAGCAGTGGAGCACCCTTGTCGCTGTATCGTCAGCACCACCGCTTTGGTCGTTGGCTGTGACGCAAAATCAAAGCTCACGACATTCCAATTGGTCGTGCCTTTCGACAAGAGCGGGGACTGCCCCAGCGTTCTGTGGTCGCCCGATGCGTCCGTGACGATTAAGATTGGTAACCCGCCAGTGACAATGTCCTGTGAACGACTTGCGAAATTTATTTTGTAATGTCGCCCCGGCTCAACCAGGATCAATTGTGACAGTAAGGCGGCTCCCGGATAGGAACCGCCAACGAATTCAATTCTAAGGCTCTTGGAGCCGGTATGGGGTTGGCTGGAATCTAATGAAACGGTGGTGGCTTGCAAGCGACTTGGAACACGCCAGCTAAAGCCGCCTTCATCAAAGTTCAAAGCAGCCTCGAAGCCGCCATCGAGAATTTGCGGACCCGATTGAAGGCCAGCATTTCCCAGCCCCTTGGCGGTGCGCCAGACTTGATAGGCTTCTGAAAAACTTCCTTTGCCCAGCAGGTTGTCAATCATTTGCCGTAGAGTCTCGTCGTCAACGCTGCCGGCGGCCCGCAACTGAGAGATGGCTTCTTGCGGTTCTCCGTGGCTGGCAAAAAATTTCGCCATTGCAGTGTGTGTTGTCTTGCTGTTTACCTGTACTAGCTGCTGAACCACTTTAGGATCGCTGTGCGAGAGACTCCACGCGAGATCAATAAGGTTGGGAATAAATTCAGGGTTACTTTGGGCTGCCTGATTCAAGTCAGTAAATGCGGAATCGTACTGCCCGATTCGGAGAAGTAGATTTCCCCGTTGCCAGCGCGGCAGGGCATAAAATGGGGCGCGTTTTACCGCCTCATCGAATGCTGTTAGCGCACCCGCTGGATCTCCCATTTGATCTCGGACCAAGCCTAACTCTTCCCACTGCGTGTAGTCAGACGGGCGCAGAGCAATCGCCTGCTCCAACTCCCTGGCTAATTCGGCGCGGTTGGGAGAAAGAGTTAGCGCGGCAGCCCAGGCGCGATGAGTCTCCGGATCCCTCGGAGCCATTTCGGTCGCCTGCTCCGCTACCGTTAGGTTGCCGGTGCCGAGCGAGTACTTCACAAAGATTCGCGCTAGACCAAAACGCGCGGTCGAGGTAACGACGCATGCGCACAAGCCGATGGCGACCAGCAGGAACAGCAAACGAGTGGCCCCGTGCTCAAGAAGTTTCGAGTTCACAGTGTTGAAGAAATTATTCGCTGCAGAGGAAAGGGCGGTCTGCGACCAGCCAAGTGGGATGAGTAAAGAAAAAGCGTGCCTGGTCCTTTCAGACGGCACGCTTTTTCTTTTCCACAGGAGCGTGGGCTTATGGTGTGCTAGGGCTGGGGTTGGTAATAAACACCGGGGGACCACCGCCACCCGCAAAGAGGACGCCACCGGCCAAGAGACCGCCACCAATAACAACAGCAATGATGGTACCTATGCCGAGACCGGCTGCTGTTGCAGCTGCTGCAGCTGCGCCTGCGCCCGGAGTGCAGAAGTTGAGCGGCGCACCCGCTCCCTTCTTCTTGCTGTCATCCTGGCGGACTTTCTCTTGTTGCTCAGTATCGATTTGGCCTTGAGTGCCCTTCTTCGTCTTAAGCACGACGCAGCCTGCCAACACCTTCACCTTGACCTTGCAGGGTTCCGGTTCAGTGCCCGGGGCAGGCGGTGTCGGTGGCGGTGGCGGGCATTCAAACTCAAGCACAACTTTGGAATTGGGCGCGAGATCCAGAGTACCCAGCGGCCCTAAATCGATCGTAGCGCTGACGCCGTCCGGCGTCTCAATGGTGGCTCCTGTCGCCAGGCTGCCGCCACTGGCGGTACTGTTGCCATTAACCAATATGGGCCGGTTACCACTGGTGGTCACTCGGACTACGAGTTGCTGCTGCACAAGCATCGCGTAAGAGGGTGACGCTGTGCCGGCAAAACTCAATTGAATGGATATCTGGGCTACAGCAAATGCCAAAAATATGGCGAGTGCTTTCATAGTCTTTTGCTGACGTATACTCATAGTTAATTATCCCTTCACGTGGTGACGCGCTGGCAAGAACTGGTTTTTTCGCCCTGAGAGGCCGCAGTTTACTGTGCTTTGCCCGTACAGGTCAATGCTTTTCGCGTCTGGTTGGGCCAGATTCATCAGGCGTTTTCAATCTTATTAAAGTGGCGCAAAACACCCCTATTTCTTGATGAATCGCTGATAAAACTCATCCGCTAGCCGCGGATCGAGGGTTTTCAAAGTTCGATATTCGTCCAATGCTCCTAACTTGTTTCCCGATGCTGTGTAGGCCACGGCCAGGTTGAAGTGGGCCTCCGCGTAACCCGGCCGGAGCGCAATGGCAGCTTTGAATGACGTCACTGCCTCCTGATACCGTTTGGTCCTGACATAAAGCTTGCCAAGGTTGTTTTGGGTCTCGGCACTGGCCGGACGCAAGGAAAGTGTTTTTACGTAAGACGCGATTGCTTGATCAAAGTCACCCGTCTGATAGAACGCCGCTCCTAAATTATTGTAGGCGTCAACAAAGTCAGGCTTGAACTCGATAGCTTTTTGGAAAGCGCTGATTGCCTCTTTGAATTGGCGCAGGTTGAAGTAGGCAGTCCCCAGATTATAGTAAGCCTCTGGAAAGTCAGGGCGCAGTTCCAACGCCCTCTTAATGTTTTGAATTGCACTTGGATAGTCTTCGAGCTTGTTGAAAATCAAACCGAGATTATTGAGCGCCTTCGGGTAATTTGGTCTGAGGCGCAAGGCTTCTCTGTAAGCCGCCTCCGCTTTTTGATAATACTGGTGGGCTTCGGGTTTCTCACTGCGTTCGCCAATCTGTGTATAAGCATAGCCAAGATTGTTATGCGCCACTGGATTGTCCGCCTGCAAACGGACCGCTTCCTGCAACTCCGTCGCTGCCTGTCGCGGATCATTCATTGCGATTAGCAAACTTCCCAGATTCGTTCGCGCTTCGGCATAGTCCGGCTTCAAGCGGATCGCCTCGCGATAAGCTTTGGTAGCTTCGGAAAACTTGCCCAGCATGTAGTAAGCGTTGCCGAGATTGTATTGAACCTCAGCAGATTCTGGAGTAGCGGTCGCGGCCTGCAAAAACTTTTCAAGCGCATTGCTGTATTGCTCGCTGATGTAATATGCCGCGCCCAGATTGTTAAGCGCTTCGGCGTCACGCGGATTGATCCGCAGCGAGTTACTGAAAGCCTCAATAGCATCTTTATAGCTTCCGCTCTTATAAAAACTCGCACCCAGATTGTTGTAAGCAACCGCATCATTTGGTTTCAGCTTAACCGTTTTTTGCAGCGCATCGATTGATTGAGCTACCCTGCCCAGACGGTCGTAAGCGAAACCTAAATTGCTGAAAGCGGCCGCATTGTCGGGTTGACGCTTGACGACCTCTTCATATGCCTTTGCCGCCTCGGCATATTGATTGAGGCCTAAATAGGTATCACCGAGCGCGTTCAAAGCTTCCGGCCAATCAGGTCTGATTCGAACTGCTTCCTTCAACGCTTGTAGGGCTTCGGCTTGCTTTTCGCCCGCCGCGTAAGCAATGCCAAGATTGAAAAGAGCGTCCGGATCATCCGGTTTGATAGCCAACGACTTTTTGAATGATTCGACGGCTTCGCCATTTTTACCGCTGCTGAAGTAAGCGGCGCCCAGGTTGTTGTAAACGTTCCCATCTTTTGGCGCATGCTTAGCGGCATTGAGGTATGCCTCAATCGCATGAGTAAAATCGCCAAGATCGTAGTAGGTATTGCCCTGCGCCTTGTAAGCCTCGCCCTGATCCGCATCTGACAACTTCGCATCAACTACCTCTGGTTCGCCGGGCTGCGGTCGCGGCCGTCTGCGGTCAGGCGTATTTCGCGCCACTTCGGGACGTGCAGCTCTTGGTTGGCGCTTGACCACTAACAACGACGCCCCACCGACAATGTCACTCACACGCTTGGGACGCTTAAAAACAATTGCCGCGCCACCCATGATGTCCTGACCCTGAAACGCACTGGCGCCCCCGGATTGTGGAATCAGAACGGCGGCGTTGCCCGAGCCAAAAGAAAAGGCCAGCAACAGCGCTAGCAAACGATTACGAACCGTGGATCTAATCATGACTCGCGAATAGGTTCCTTGTTCCATGGTTGTTCGGATGTTGCAATCACGATCAACGTAGTGAACACCAGTGCGTTTACAATCATATGCAGACCAAAATCTACCAGGCTATGCACGGCCACTCCGGCAATGGCGATTGCAGCCCCTAAGCAGGCCGCTCGTCGGAAGCGATTAGGCGACTGAAGAGTGAACTTTGTTTTTTTTACGACCGCAATCAAGAACCAAATGCCAATGGCAAATCCTACCAGGCCCCCGCTCGCCAGCAGCTCGAGATAATCGCCGTGCGCTTCCTGAGGCGTGAATGTCCCCGCGGCATCATGAAATTCCGGCACTGCCGCCCAATAGGCTCCCATGCCAACGCCTAGTACCGGATGCGCGGCAATTATTTTATAGGTCAAGGCCCAGATCTCATTTCGGCTCACGCCCTCACGCAGGTCAGAAGCGCCTGGCGAAAAGTCAGAACGCGTCGCCTCAATGCGGGATGCCAGGTGCTCGCCGCCAAGGTAAAACGTCCCAAACACAACACCGCAAACCAGAATTAGAAAGAGACCGATGCGCACGGGCGCAGACCTCAGCAGTCCTAGCAACCTTGAGGGAGAGTCACCGACCTGCCGATTTTGCAAAATCCCACTTAGGAGAAATGCGGCGACGACAATTTCTGCCAGCATTGCAATGAGGCCCCCTCTGGAGCCGCAAAGTGCCAGCGCGGTCCAAATTGGCAATAACGCCGCTAAATATGCCAAAACTTGTTCTCTGCTAATGCCGCCCCCGAGAACCATTCCAAGAATCAAGCCGAGCCCCATCTCCATCAGGTAGGCAAAGTGGTTTTGATTAATAAACTGACCATAGCCCTGCTCAAGGTGAAGCAAAGGCAAACCAAAACCGGTGTTGTGCTGTGCCGTCCGCCGCAGGATACCAAAGATGGCACTAACAACTGCGATGGCGATAAGGAGATTGATTACGATTCGCAGACGGCGCGCCGTTGTCAGATAGCGAAAGAGAAACAGGCCATACAATCCTACAGCTGCAAGCTGAAGCGCAAAGAAGCGTGTCTCATATGGATCAACACTGATGGTCCTTGAGGCCGGTGATGCAATGCTGGGAAGGTGGAGTGTCCCGAGTGAAAGAGTTTGCAAAAAAGAGAACAGCACCAGCGCGGCGACTGGAAGAATTATCGACCAGCCATCCGTTATCCAGGCATGGCTCAAATATCCCTCAATCGCCCAGAAAATAGCCAGCGTGAAAACCGCGCATATAAAAAATGCTTTCCACCAAACTTCCGCGGTTCCATAGGGAATCGCCGTGAAAGCGATTAGCACGAGCAGCGAAACGAAAACAAAAGTTCGGGTAACACGAGCTATCCTAAATCTGGGCGATTCAAAATCTTCCAGAACCGTCCCCTCGTGGTTGCTAACTGCCATCAACTGGTAACTTTTCCGGTCCTAACTCCAAGACGCATCTGCCCGGAAGTCAAATTCTTTTCGAACCGTTGCAGCACGCGTTCAGCGGCCCCGGAAAGCTCAGTTCTGAACCAGCCGGTCAGGTAACTTGTGTCCAGCAGAAGCGGCGAGCTTCCCAGTGGTCGATAAAGATTGATCCAACCCCAATCACCGTTTTCAGTTGAAAGTGGCAGCCGAAAACACCACAACTCGTTATTGCCGATCGCTTCTTCACTAGCTGAAGGGTCACACTTCCACAGCCAGGCAATGCGTCCGTTTCGAAATTCAATCGGCTGCCGTGGGCCCATTTGTTCAGCCGCTTTGAAAGCACGAAGATTAGTCTCCGCGCGATCAGCCCGGCCTAACTGCATGTTTGCGAAAGCAAACTCTTCAGACTCGAGCATGTGACTGATCGCATCGAAGAGTTCATTCAGGTTCGACGCTTTTGACAATGCCACGCTAGCCCGGCGCACTCGTATGTTATTGGCCACGCGCACTCGTCGATCGCCGACCGTTCGTTTGACGCCCGCCCTCAGTTCGTCCAATTCGTGATAGCGCAGGTGGCCGACAGCTATGATTACAGCGACAGCAATTACAAACAGGACCAGACCGGTTACCGGTGAAGAAGTCTTGGTTGAGAGAGCCGCCAGCAAACCGAAAATCGCGCAGACCGCGTAGAGTATCAAGACAACGCGGCGTTGCGACCAACCGCGGGCCAATAACATATGGTGGATGTGTTCGCCGTCTCCCTGGAAGATGGGCCGCCCGCTAATCAGACGTCGCGCCATCGTCATACCGGTGTCGACAACCGGCAAGCCAAATGCGAGCAACGGCGTGATCACTGCTACTGCGGTGGTCGCTTTCTGCGCGCCGGCCACCGACAACGAAGCCAACAGGAAGCCAACAAAAAGCGCGCCCGAGTCCCCCAGGAAAATGGATGCAGGATTAAAGTTGTAACGCAGAAAACCGGTCAGAGCGCCGCACAAGACCAATGTCACTACAACCATCAGCGGGTTTTCCCCGGCCAGCGACACAACCAGAATAACCAACGATGCGAACAGCGCCGCCCCCGGCGCCAATCCATCAATTCCGTCAATCAGATTGAAGGCATTCGAGATTCCTACCAGCCAAAAGACAGTGATAACGAATCCGATTACAGGATGAAAATGAACGTCGCCGAGGAAAGGTACTGCGAGCACTTCAATCCTTCCGCCCATCGCGTAAAACAACGAGGCAATCAACCCGAGCGTCAGGAATTTTACAGTCGCATTTGTTCCCCGCAGATCGTCATAAACCCCGAGTAACAGTACCAGCGTCGCTGGTATCAGGATAATGAGCATCTGCCGGGCGTGGGGCCGCAAGGATTCTGTTAACAGGTTTGAGAACAGAGGTAAGGTGGCGAGCGCCAAACCGCAAGCAGCAAAAATCGCTATGCCGCCGAGACGCGGTACTGCGCGGGTGTGCAGGCGACGATTGTCGACAGGCACGTCTAGCAGCTTGAAGCGCTCGCACAAACGGCGAATGAGCGGTGTGATGATTAACGACGAACAGGTAGCGATCAGAAAAAGGGCGAAATAGGATTTCAAGGGGACGACCTCGTTATTCTATGGGAGTTTTGTTTGGGAGTTGAATATTATCAGTTCAAGCGACCGGCCAATAGTTGACCGTCGCTAATTGGCTTTTCTAAAGCAGCCTCTGCCGGCTTGCGGGACTCGAGTAAACTTATCATTCGCGGCAACAGTGTCTGTTTGGAGAATGAGCCGGCAAGTTCAGGAACCGTCCTGGGTTTTCGTTCCAAGGTTGCCTGGATTTCCGCCAGTATAGCTTCTACTACCATCCGAGCGTCACCATTCGCAGCCGAATATGCCGGATGGCCACTGTTGAGCTGGCCAGCTATTTCGCTGACATGACTCTCTTTTGGACCAACATAGAGAAAAGGACTACCAATCCTTAATATATTATAAAGTTTGCATGGGTGCACAATTCCAACAAAAGGGTCCCCCATCACCACAATGTGGAGATCTGCCGCAGAAAGAGATGCTGAAAGCCTTTCCGCTCTCTGATATGGAAGGGTCCTAATATTCTTTAGGTCGTGTTTCACGGTATATTGCCGCACTTTTTCCTGCTCACTGCCACCGCCCACAAACAAAAACACGACGTCACTTCGATCTGATAACTGTCGCGCTGCTTCCATCAGCGTGTGTAGCGGGTGACAGGGACTGTGGTTGCCGGCGTACATGACGACGAAGGCCTCCCCAAGACCGTGTTCTCTTCGCCAGTCTTCCCTACCCTGCCTGTCATAGTTAACCCGATCGTCATGAGCCCATGGCGGCAAGACTGTTACCAATTCAGGCCGCACTCCCTTTGCCACAATGCGGCTCTTCATGAAATGGTCCAGCGCGATGATGCCGGCAGCATGATCAAGGCTCGACTTCAGCAGCGCACTGAATACTTTTGCCGGAAGAGAGTTTTGCTTGAGCCAGCCCGCGGCGATTGCTTCGTCGGGATTGAGATCCATGACCCAGAAGAAAAACTTTCCACCTTTGATACGAACAAAAAGTGAACCAAGAAAAGAGATGAGCGGCGGAGAGGTTAAAGCAACCACAACATCAAAGCGCGGCAGCCGCAGCAATTGCCAGGAACAGTTAAGCAGAAAGCTCGCAAAGTTGCTGGCGCGGCGCAGCCTGCTTTTTTTGCCAAGCGCCAGCGACGGAATGCGGATAATGTTTATGCCTCGCCAGGTTTCGCGCCGCGGAAAGCGTTGCGAAGAATCGTCATAACCGCGGTCGCTCGCAATAACCGTGACGTTGTGACCTGCCTCTGTGAGCCCAGCTGCTAAGTCAGTAAGCTGCTGGGCCGTTGCCATCACGTCCGGGTGGAAACACTGATTTAGAAGCAGGAAGTTCATCGTCTAACGATTATGAGACCGGTTATCGACTGTTTGAAGGGAAATCGATTTTTCATTTCTCATTTGCCATTCCCTTGCCACCCAGTAACTGATCATCGTCGCATTGAGTCATCGTTGCATTGAGTCATTTGCGTTTCACCCATTAGCAATAACATGGAAGCCTTAATTACACGCCCTCTGAAATGGCAAATGAAAAATGGAAAATGGAAAATCATTTGTCCTCTCAACTCGAGCTACTTCTCAACGCTCGCCGCTGTTTGCTGTTTACCATTTGCCGCTTCCCTAAAATACTCAACGGTTTTTGCCAGCCCTTCATGCAGCGCGATTGTTGGGTTCCAACCCAGCAGAGTTTGCGCGCGTGAGATGTTTGGCTGGCGCTGTTTCGGGTCGTCTTCGGGCAATGGCAAATACTCGATTTCAGATTTCGAACTGCACATCTTGATCACTTCATAGGCCAACTGCCTGATAGTAAACTCGCCCGGGTTTCCCAGGTTGACCGGCTCATGCACGTCATCAACATTCATCAATCTGATCAGCGCCTCGACCAGATCGTCTACGTAACAAAAGGAACGCGTCTGTTCTCCTGAACCATAAAGTGTCAGCGGCTTGCCGCACAGTGCTTGCACAATAAAATTCGAAACAACTCGGCCGTCGTCTTCCAGCATACGTGGTCCATAGGTGTTAAAGATTCTGGCGATGCGTGTGTCTACGCGATTCTGGCGGTGATAATCCATCATCAACGTTTCCGCAATTCGTTTGCCTTCGTCGTAACAGGATCGCAGTCCAATCGGGTTCACGTTGCCCCAATACTCTTCGCGCTGTGGGTGAATCAACGGGTCGCCATAAACTTCCGACGTCGATGCCTGCAGGATGCGCGCACGCACGCGTTTCGCCAGGCCCAGCATATTGATCATGCCCATGACGCTGGTCTTCACCGTCTTTACCGGATTGTATTGATAATGAATCGGCGAAGCCGGACAGGCGAGGTTATAAATCTGGTCCACTTCCACAAGGATTGGTTCGATAACGTCGTGGCGAACCAGCTCGAAGCGATGATTGTCGAGCAGCTTAATGATGTTAGCGCGCCGGCCCGTGAAGAAGTTGTCAAGACAAAGTACGTCGTGCCCTTCGCCGAGCAACCGCTCGCAAAGGTGTGAACCAATAAACCCGGCGCCACCCGTAACTAGTATCCGCATATTCCCTCTGTGAAAAGTGAAACGTGAAAAGTGAAACGTGAGAGTGAAAAGCAAATCAGGGGTCGCGATTCACGCTGCGTGATAAACCCAGAATCATTCTGCCAATGCTGGTCAGCTCATCATTACGCATATTGAAGCTTTGTTCGTTCAAGTACCCTAATCGCTGAGCAATTAAGAGTTCTGTGGCTAATTCACTAACCGAGCCCTGTGCATTAGATAAAAAGTACTTGAACTCTTTGGAAGAATGCCGCGCTGCACCTTCCGCAATGTTTGCGGGGACGGAAACTGCTGCTCTTCGTATCTGAGAAATCAAGCCAAATCTCTCATCGCGAGGAAATGATTCAGTCATTTTGTAAACGGCGACAACAAAATCTATCGCTCGCTTCCAAACATCCAACTTTTCATGGGGGTCGCATATTAGAGTTTCCTTTCGTAGTGGCACTCAGCATTTCACTGCCTTTTACTACGAATTGTCAGAAATCCAGTCATGCGATCACATTCCTACGAATTCTACTAACTGCAAAATCTCTTGCATCGAGTTGTCAGGCTCCGTTACAACCGGAAATGATTTTCAGCTCTTTGCTTTTCACTCTTCACTTTTCACCTTTCACCTTTCACTCTTCACGTCACGCCTTACAGCATGGTTACTGAGATAAAGCACATCCATCTTCGTCTTCATAAAGCAATCGATTGCATGCGTCGGCGTGCAGACCACCGGCTCGTTTTCATTGAACGACGTATTCAACACCACCGGTACGCCGGTTAATTTCTCAAAGTCGCTGATGAGCTGGTAGTACCTGGCATTAACTTCGCGCGAGACAGTTTGTAAACGCCCCGAGCCATCGACGTGAGTGACTGCCGGAATTTCAGAGCGGCGTTCGGGTCGCACCTGATAAACCATCAACATAGTTGGTGCCGTATGGTCCTGTTCAAAATAGTCTGCGGTGCGCTCTTCAAGTATCGACGGCGCAAAGGGACGGAACGGCTCGCGCTTCTTGATGCGCTCATTGAGAATCTCTTTCATGTCAGCTCGCCGCGGATCGACAACGATTGAGCGGTTGCCGAGCGCGCGTGGTCCAAACTCCATGCGTCCCTGAAACCACCCAACCACCAACCCGTCAGCAATGTCCTGGGCTGCGTGTTTGGTTAATTCTTCGTCGCTGTAGGTTTCGAAGCCGAGTTCACGTTGCTCGAGTTCGGCGCGGATTTCTTCATCACTAAAGTCAGGACCGGTATAAGCGCCCAGCATCACTTCACCACGCGGTCGCTTCAGAATGCCATTATTGATCTCATAACAGACTCCCAGCGCAGTGCCGCTGTCGCCCGCCGCCGGTTGCACATATACGCGGCGAAAGGGCGTGTTCAGGAGAATCTTGCCGTTCATTACCGAGTTGTAGGCAACGCCGCCTGATAGTCCAAGATCAGTCAGACCAGTTTCCTCATGAAGATGATTGAGCAGGTGGAAACCAACTTCTTCCAATCGCTGTTGCAAGCTGGCGGCAATGTCTCGCTCGCGATCGCCTAAAGCGGCGCCAGGCTCGCGCGCTGGTCCAAACGTTTGCGCAAACGCGTCAGAGAAGATGCGGCCGATGGTGGGAGAACCCTGGTCCCAGGTCATGTCGACGCCTTCGGCGTGATGACGAAAGTAATCCAGGTCTAATCTAAACTTGCCGTCGGCTTCAGTGTGAATGATGTGGCGAAACTCATTCATGAAGCGCGGCTTGCCGTAAGGCGCCAGGCCCATCACCTTCCCCTCATCGCCATAATGGGGAAAGCCGAGAAACTGCGTCGTCGCCGTATACACGATGCCGGTTGAATGCGGATATTCCACCTGGCCCAACACGTCAATCGCGTTGCCGTCGGCGCTGGCCCACATCGTCGAGATGAAATCGCCAAAGCCGTCGATGGACAACAGAGCGGCGCGCTCAAACGGCGAGACATAAAAAGAACTGGCAAGGTGCGCGCGGTGATGTTCGATGTTATGAAACTGCGCACGAATACTGTTCTTGCCAACGCCAAGGGCGCGCGCTACATCATCTTTCAGGTCGCGAACTTTCGCCGCGTTTCCCAGTCGATCTTTAATCTGGCCAAAAATTCCTTTGTTGTTGCGACCGTTGCGTGGAGCAGCAGTGCTGAGTACTGAGTCCTGAACACTTAGTAATGAGTGCTGAGTACTGAGTACTGAGTGCCGAGTATCCACATCAGTGTTTTCAGAATCTAAAGTGTTAGCTTGCGACGTGACCAAATCCGAATTCCGCAATCCGAAATCCGAAATTCCTCTGGCTGCCCGCGATGCTGCAAACAGAATCTTCTTGTGCAAGTGGGCCGAAGGGTCGCGCGATATGCCAATGTGATCGATGTCTTCGATCGTAATCCCCGCCGCCGCGAGACAATAGCGCAAGGCAGCTGCAGGAAATCCCGCGCAGTGCTTCACGCGATTGAAGCGCTCTTCCTCAGCCGCCGCCACGATCCGTCCGTCTTTGATTAGAGCGGCCGCTGCGTCACCGTGATATGCGTTTATACCTAATATGTACACGTTATTGAATTTCGAATTGCGAATTGAGTCTCGTAAAGCAAACTGTTAGTTTGCGGATCTTTCGCTGAACTCAACGATGAAAGTCCTGGCCACCCCGCAAACTAACAGTTTGCTTTACATTCGTTGCGTTCAGTTCACTTTTGGGGCTTGGCGACAAATTCAAATCATGCTCAATGAGATAAAGCGAGAGCAGCAATTCCGAGAACGTTCGTTGAAACGCATAATAGAGGCCGATACGACCGTCAAGGATTGCTCCCTTAACGAGCGTGCAATAAAAGAACATGACGAATGGAGCAACCACTCTGGCTTTGCGTAGACGGTCCGCCCATCCCAATTGTGCGGAATCACTTTGCAAGAGCTTTTCCGCTTCCAGTTTCATGTATCGACTCTGCGCCTGGATCCAGTGCCCAAGTGGCTTACGATCGTCGTGCATAATTGGTGAACGCAAGTCTTTTACTTCACCTTCCACCTTGATGCGCTGTGTGTGTCCATCCTGAATATAATTTGCATTTGCGGGGCGATAGAGGGCAATCACCGGCGGATAAGCCGAACCCCTGATGGGCCGCCCCTTAATGCAATAAACAAATCCAGCGCGATAGCCCTGCGTCACGGCTGATGGCTGAAGCACTCTTAACTCTTCTACTAACTCAGGCGTCAGAACATAATCGGCATCGAGCGCCAGTACCCAATCAGACTTAATGCCGCTTTCCTTCAAGCCAAAGGTCCACTGATTCCGGTGCGTATCGAACTTGCGTTGTAAGATGCGAGTCTGGGGAAAGCGTGAGGCGATCTCGACTGTCTCATCACTGCTGAAGCTGTCGATGACCACGATATCGCGCGCCCAACTGAGACGTTCCAACGTACGCCCAATGTTGGGTGCTTCGTTGTATGTAAGAATTAGCGGGGTGATTTGATCAAGCACCTTGTGGTCCACCGTTCTTGTGATTGGTGACAGCAAGCGAGTAGTAGAGATTCACTAATGCCTCTGCGACCGCGTCCCAGGTGAATCGCTGCTGCACAAGTTGTCGTCCCATTGCGCCGCGCTCAGCTCGCCCCCGTTCGTCGCGCAGGGTGGTAGCCAAAGTTCGTTCCAGCGCTGCGCTTTCCATTGGCGCAATCCAACCGGCGCCGGCAGTCTCAATCTCCTGCGCCAGATTGACGTGCGCGCTCAGCAAAACGGGGACACCACAAGCCAGTGCTTCCACAGCGCACAAACCAAAATTCTCCTGGTACGAAGTGAGGGCGAGAAGAGATGCGTCCCGCAGCGTGTTTTTTCGTTGCGCGCCATCAAGCCAGCCGGCGAACACTACATTTCCATTGCCACCGCCTGACTTCACCAGGTTCTTGAGTGAAGCCACGTAATTCGGTTCACCTTCCCCCGCCAATACCAATTGCCATTTTGCGAATTCCGGTTTCTTAACCAGCGACAGGAACGCCGGCAACAGAACTTCAAGACCTTTCTTCTGATGCAGCCGCGACATCACCAACACGTATGGAGCTTTGACTGAAGAATGCGTCTTCGCTTTCGTTTCTCTGTGGACTTCATTGCCATTCAGTAAATCTCTTTCAATGCCCAGCGGAATAACGACGCCGCGCGAAAGACCTAAAGGTTCTTCCGCCAACTCCTGCTCTGCCTGCGTCGTGTAATGTATTGCCGCAGCGCCGCTGAGCATTTGCCTCACGCCCAAATGCCAGAACGATCGCTTCTTTAAATGCTTTTGTTTGAGGCTCCAGGGATCGAGCGTTCCCAATGGACGCACAACATACGGCACGCCCTGCTTACGGCAAGCGCCGGCAGCGGCAAGACAGGCATGCGAAAACACTGCATGGATATGGACCACATCAAATTCTGCGACGTGCGCTCGCAGCCAGAGTGCAAGCGGTCGCGAATATTTGAAAGCTTCGCTCCATTGCCGGGGAAAGAAAATCGCAGGCACGCCCTCATGAGAAACAAGCTCGCCGGTTTTTACAGCGAGCCGCGCACCACCGTCCGCATCGGTGGTGGCGATGAGAGTCTCAATACCGCGCGATCCTAGCGCGCGGCACATTTCGACCACCGCGCGGCTGGGCCCACCATCGCGCGGAGCAACTGAAGGAATGACGTGTAGAGCTTTCACAAAGTAACCTGATGCTGCGCGCACCAGTGCGCCAGCACATACAGCGCCCACGGTCTTGACCAGCCCACGCTCTGCGGCGCGCGCAGAAATCGTTGCCAGATTTCATGGGCCGCGCCGGGGCGAAAGCCCATTGATTCAAAGCGCCGCTCGTCTTCGAACGTCCCGTTAATCTCGTCGCGCAAGCGCGACTGCATCCAGTTCTCGAACGGCAGCGTGAATCCCATCTTCGGACGATTCGTGATTTCAGTTGGCAGTAGATCGCCGAGCGCATCTTGAAGCAATGGCTTTGGCCGGCCGCCGTTGAGCTTCCAGGCGCCGGGAAGACTAAGCACAAATTTGACTATTGATACGTCCACGAACGGTACGCGCACTTCCAGCGAATGCGCCATGCTCATGCAGTCGGTGTCACGCAACAGAGTGTTCGCCATGTAACCGCGCAGCTCGCAAAGCGATACGGAGTTGATCGTGTCGGTTCCGTTTTCAATGTCGGCAAATGCGGCGGCTTCCAGCGCGGAAAGGTAATGTCCACCATCAGCGAGCAGCAACTCAATCTCTTCTTCTGACAGAAGCTGTCGCGAGATTTCACACGCAGCGGCCGGACTCGCATCTCCCTCGAGCAACTGCCATAACTTCCGCTGTTGCATTGAACTATTTAAGACGCGCGCACCTACTGCCGAAACTCCCTTTCTCAATGCATTGGGAACGCGGCGTAGTGAACGCATTCTTAGGGCGCGCCGAAAGGTTGGATAGCCGGCGAACAGCTCGTCGCCGCCGAGCCCCGAAAGCGCCACAGTAATGCCCGCATCCTTAACGGCTTTTGAGACAACGAACGTGTTGATGCCGTCCATCGTCGGCTGGTCCACGGCCGCGACGGCAGCGGGAAGCATTTCATACAGACGTTGCTCGCTCAGCCGAATCTCATGGTGTTCAGTCTTGAATTTCTCGGCAACGCAACGCGCGTATGGCGCCTCGGAAAACTTCTGCTCATCGAAAACTACGCTGAACGTCTTTGGCCGGTCGCCTGTAACCTGACTCATCAACGCTACGATGGCGCTCGAATCAATGCCGCCCGACAGGAACGGCGCCAGTGGAACATCGCTCACCAGGTGCAATCGCACCGATTCCTTCAAAGCGTCACGCAGCGCCTCCACGGCTGCCGGGCGATCGAGCCCTTCGCGCGCCCCTGAATCCGCGAGCCAATCTTTTGTATAAGAAATCTCCTTCACTTCGAGCGCATCGCCGGCGCGTGGCACTACGGTCAAATAGTGTCCCGGCCGTAGCAGGGCAACGCCTTCTATCATCGTGCCGGGCGCTGCGACGGAGCCGCTTTGCAAATAGGAAGTGAGTCCCCTGCTATTCAAGCGCCGCGGCACCAGGTCACTTTCAAGCAGCGCTCGCAGCTCCGACGCAAAGAGGACAAGATGCTCCCGGTGGTAGTAATAAAGAGGCTTGATCCCGAGATGATCGCGAGCGATAAAGACCGCGCCCGTCTGGTTGTCGCGCACGGCGAAAGCAAACATTCCCCGCAACCACTGTAAACAATCAGCACCGCGCCGCGCATAGAGTTGCAATAGCACTTCGGTGTCGGTGTGAGAAACGAAGCTCACTCCTTCCGCGTGCAATTCCCTTCTCAACTCGCGGTAGTTGTAAAGCTCGCCGTTGTAGATTATGGAGAACCGTCCGTCTGGAGTGGACATGGGCTGATGGCCCGCCGCGCTGAGGTCGATGATCGAAAGCCGCCGATGGCCGAAAGCTGTAAGCGGCGCGCGACCGTCGCCAGGCCACACTGCCACGCCTTCGTCGTCCGGGCCGCGATGCACGAGCGCGCCACTCATGCGTGCGAGACGCGCTTCGACTTCGGTCACGCGATTACCAATAATGCCTGCTATGCCACACATTTTATTTAGAGAAGCGAACTAGAGAAGCCGAATGCTTGAGTACTCAGAACGTTTCATTGGCACCGTGGCGTTGGCCCGGAGCTTGCACAAAAACTATTTCCGCAATGCGAGATGCGACGGGTAGGGTCGTCGTGTCGAAACTCAACCTTGTCGTGGGTCGACGAATACAGAAGCGGGAGCGGTAGCGACCGGGTCTGCGAAGTGTGGAGTTCACTTTCATCGTAAGCTCGCGCTCACGGCGATCCATGAAATGGAGATGCTGTTTATCGCCAGTCCGACCCGGTCGCTACCGCTCCCGGTTCTGTATTCGTCGACCCACAATGCCAACCTCAGCGGGCGGCGATTCCCGACTCGACAACATCTCTGAAATTTCTTGCGAATTGATCAAAGGTGAAATGATCCGAGAGTCGTTGGTGTCCGGCCCGGCCCATCCTTTCGCGCATCTCTTTATCGCTCAAGAGGGCGATCAGGGATCGGGCGATGCCCGCCACGTCAGAACTATCTACCAGCAGTCCAGTTTCGCCATCCTTGACCACTGAGGGCGTGCCGCCGTTCGTTCCACCGACCACCGCCTTGCCATAGGCCATCGCTTCGAGAAAGACAATGCCAAACCCTTCTTCGTTACTGGGCATGACGAACATTGAGCAACGCTTGTATTGTTCGCGTAGTTCGGCGTCCGCAATACTGCCCATGAAGTTCACATATCGCGACACGCCGAGTCCGGCCGCCAGCGCGCGCAGGCGTGGTGCATCATCTCCGCGGCCAACCACTCGATATTCAACTGGTCCCACCTCGCGCACTACCGCCGGCAAACTTCTGATCACGTTGTCAATGCCCTTGTAGCGGTCGTCTTTATTTATCCGAGCAACACTCAGTAACACGGGCGGCGCTTGACTGGGCATCTCGACGTACGCATCAAGCTGCCAATGCGGATCGAGCGTGCAGGGGAAAATCCTGACTTTGTCCGCTTTGACTTCGGGATTCTTAGTCAACTGCGCCTTCGTGTATTCGCTGATAGCCAGCATTACATCCGCCTGTCCCAAAGCCTGGCGCTCAAGTTTAGAGAGTAGCCCCCACACTTCAATGCCGTACGCCGCGATGCCAGTCTTAACGTGCCGGTTGAACAGCCTCGCGATCAGAGCAAGCGGCGACAGCGAGACATGTCCAAAGATGATCCAGTCGTAACGGCTGGAAGTGATGTATCGCAGGAATTGTCTGACGAATTTCGCTTTACTCTTCCCGGCCCCCGCGTACGAGGCGAAGGCGCCGTTCACATAGCGCGCATCGGGAGCAACACTGCCATCATTGAGCACCAGCGCGCTGACCGTGCCGCCGCTGTCCCTGGCCCAGTCGCCGGCAGCTAGGCATAGCGCGCGGCAGAACGTCTGTATGCCACCGGAGCAATTAAATACTTCCGGCAGGACCAGCAAAATTTTCTGCGGAGATGAAGAAGGACCGGTGGACATTAATTGCTTTCCAGCAAACTAAGTCGACTCTGAAGCATTCGGCTCATAAGCTTTCGCCCATAACGGTAAATGCCGGCGCTGCCTGCAAACGCTCTCGCACCGCTGCTACATCTCTAATAAACAAGGTGTTGCCTGCGCTGGGATTTTTTCCGTTCAATTCTTTTAAGGAACGCTGGTAAGGATCGTAGTTGTAAGAAGCGAAACCGTACTCGATCATCCGCTTATAAACTTCGTCTTCATCGTGGTTGTACCTTTGTCCGCTACCATTCAGCTCCATGATCACGGCCAGTAGCGACTTCTTTGACAGGACATCATTAGCACCCGCGATCACTTCGGTCTCAAATCCCTCGACATCGATCTTGACGAGTAAAGGATCCGCGGCGGCAACCACGCCATCGAGTGTGTCTACGTTAACTTCGCAAACCGCCGTTGCGATTGCTTCTTTGCCGTCAACCACATGATTGGTTGTATCCAGCGCGTTGGTAAACTTCAGTGTTCCCTTTTTTGATCCAACGCCGACCTGGCGCGCGTCCACGCGATCGCAGATGTCATTCAAGTGGACATTAAGCATGAGCTGATCAAACGCGTCTTTAATGGGTTCTATTGAAATGCTCTTTGCCTCGACACTGCTTGCAAGCACGGTGTAAACACCGACGTTCGCTCCTACGTCGACAAAAATGTCATCGCGCCGCAGCAGATGAAGCGCGAAGGCCATATCGTAAAATTCATGAAGTCCTGCGTAGACATTTCCGGTCGCGCCTGTCATTCCGCACGCAACAAGCAGCTTCGTTTTGTTAACGAAGTTAACCGCTACCGGACCTGGCACCAAACGGCTGCCAATCTGCCAGTTCAGCCAGCGGCGTATGGCCGAAATTTTGTGCCGCCTGTTAAGTGGATGCTCAACGATGAACCTAATCGTGCTAAGCAAAGTTTTTACAGCCTGCTCTCAGTAGCGCGTCAATACCGCCGGCTGGGTTGTATCCATTACCGGACGGCCCGATGAATGGAATAGCTTGTTGACTGTTTTGACTGTCACATCGAGGTCAAATTTATTCACCTGCTCGCGAAGCGCTGAAATGGACGGCGGCCGACGTATCAATTCCAGCAACGCTCCGGCCAGCGCGGAGGTGTCTCCCAGGGGATAGACCAATTGCGAGTTGATGGGAGCAACAAGATCTTCCGCGCAGCCGCAGGCGTCGCTCACCACACAGGGCAACCCGCTCGCCATCGCTTCGTTGACCACCAGCCCCCAGGTTTCTCGGGCGTCGCTCGGCAGTACCAGACAGTCCGCGGCGACGTAGGCCCTTGAAATTTCTTTCTGGTTTAAGAAGCCTGCGAACGTTGCCCGCGGCGCCGTCGCATTCTCATGAACGCCATTAATAGTTTTATTGCTCGTCTCGGCATCAAAGACGACCTGACATGCCCGGCGCAAAGGTTGGCCCAGATCGCCGCTGCCGACGAATAGAATATGCAGCGGCCGGTCCGGTTGTGCGAGGCGCGCATCTTTGAGCGCGTTTACCAGATCGAAGGGCCGCTTCTTGTCGATAAACTTCCCGGCAAACAAAACGCAGAACGCGTCGTTCGCTATACCCCACTCTCGTCTGATATCTTTACGGCCCGGCCGCAGACCAACGGCCTGCGACGCGAGGCGTTCGTTGTCAACGCAATAAGGGGCGGGGCTCAGTTGTTCCGGGCGCACGCCGTAGTTCGCATAGAAGCGCCGGTTGGCTTCTCCGATATAGAGGAATTTTTCCACGCGCCCGAAAAACTGTCGCAGCAGCACTTGCTTCAGCGGTTTCTTCCACGCGGCCGTGATTGCCAGGTCGTTACTCTCGCCGCGCAACCAAACCGGCACGCCCGCGGCGTGCGCTTGCCACACCGCCTGCCAGTAGGCCAACACATTCCATCCTTGTACCCATAGCGCGCTCACTTCCTTTTCACGAAGCAGAGGCGTTAGGCGCTCAACGATTCTGAGTTTGCTGAAACTGCTGACGTCGGCGCCTGAATTAACTTTTAAGAAGCGATGCGGGTAGCCGGATAGAACGTCCAAGTCCCAGGCGAATGATTTACCAAACTGGCGATCGTATGAAGGCTCGGTGCCGTGTGCAGTGAGATACCAAACTTTGAATGGAACCGATCCTGTTTTCGCCAGCGCCTGCCACAGCGGAACCTGATATTGAATTGGATGAGTGCTGAGTATCGCGAGCATGTATTGCTTAAGTGTTGGTCGTGATCTAAAGGGAAAGGAACGGTTTCAGCACCAACGGCGCAAAATGTAATAGCCTGGGCCAACGGCCCAGGTAAAACCAGTTGGAGATCTTAGCGCTGACAGCGCGAAATACTCTTGAAGGCAGACGCAACCACAACTCTTTTCGTTCCACCCGTCTGATTTCGCGCCTTCAGCGCTTCCATCTCGATCGATTCACCCAGGGCCTTGCCCTGGGCTATTACAGTTCGCGCCCTTGGCGCTGAGACTAAGGGTCTTCATACACTCTCGTTTATTCGCTAGATAAGATTGAAAGCCATCGCACAACTACGCTTCGCTCTTCACATCATGCGCTGCCCAATCAACTCTGGGCCGCAAAACCATCGGCGTGCGCACCGGCGCCGGCAAGCGCACTGGCGCCATTCGCGGCACAGCCATAACAATGCCGACGAGGAAACCAAGCAGTGTAAGCACGAAAGGATCGCCGAAGATCTGGTGGGCAGTGACAAACACAAAAGCGTTTGCCGCCAGCATCGCAATGAAACCAAAGGTCAGGCTGGCCCGCTCGAAGGCAGTTTGTTTTACTTCCCTGATTATCGCCCAGAAATAGCGGCCAAGGGCGAACGCCAGCCAGACTATTAAAGCGATTCCCGGCAAACCCAACTCAGCCACGATTTTCCCTAGGCCGCCTTCCGCAGACCCGCCGACAATCTGCGACCCGCCGCCGAAGTATTGCGCTCCCTGGCTTCCCGTGCCGGCGCCCGCGCCCCATGGTCCATTCTGTTCCAGGATGTCATTGAACGACTCCGAGGTCATCAAAGAAGCGCGGTCGGTCGCATCGGCGCCCACGGTCGCGCTACGCTCGTAATACGGATCAATTTCGTCCCGCATCGCTTCCGGGGCGAAGTTTACATAGCCTGCCATCGCGATACCCACGGCAATCGCCAGCAGAAAGGACGTTCTTACCGTTTTTGATACCTTCTTGCGAACGAGCAGAAGCAGAACGCCATAAACGCAGAGGAAGATCATGATTTCCATGACGAACTTGCGGCGGCCGGTAAACAGGAGTGCGCCCCAAAAGAAAAGAATCAGGCCGCCCGTTGCCAATTTCAAAAGGATGTGCCGCTTCAAAGTCATGAACATGACTACGAGTAGGCAGATCGACGTGCCCGCATGCCAGGCAGCGACTTCGGGCGTTCGGAAAAAACCGGAACGTAGCAGGAGAGCGCCCTTTTCCAGATTGTAAACAAGCAGGTCTTCACCGACGGAGTTAAGTATTTGCCACTCAAAGCCAAAGTAGGAAAGGTAAACTCCGGCGACCATGATGACGTTCAGCGCGAGGTAAACTTTTATGAATCTATAAGTTTCCTGTTCACGCCTGCCGAAGTGGTACCCGAGCAGAATCCCGGGCACCGGCGTCACGTACGCCAGGAAACCGATAGTCGCAAGAATCGGGCTGCCGAACCTGATAAAAGTCACGACGCTTTGAATAACAACCAGCACCATGAACAACATAAGGGGACTCTTAAGGCTGTTATTCCAGGCGTGGATCGGCCGCAGACTAAATCGCCGGCCGCCCAGGTATGCGCCGAGACAGGTAGCGGCCACATAAATGAGTATCGCCGAAGTCAGGTAGATGGGTTCACCTGGAACGATCTTACGAATCGGGTCCTGAAGACAGCCGACGATGATGCAGAGCAAAAAGCCGAGTCGCCAATTAGCAACGCAAATCCCCAGGCTTATAACGGCGATGCCGAACAGAATGTAGTCAATCATGATCAACGGCCAGTGTTGAATTTAGAAGGCGTGGCCCGCGCAGGTATAGAAACACCGCCCAAGCAAAGCCCATTGCTTCCGACGCCAGCGTTGCCGGAATCCACCAGGGATGCATCAGGTGATGCCTCGTTCTCACAGCGTTCCATGGACGACTCAGCATATTGAGCAGACGGCGCGAAACATTTGTTGAGCGTAAGAGAAAATAGTAGGCACCGACGGAATGACTTGGTCGGATGGTTGTAAGGTGACGCCCATACGACCGGGTACCACCGCGCTCAGCCTTCAAGTGTCGAATGGTGGCGTCGGGCTCGAAGAAGATCTGTTCTCCAGCGGCTAGCGCCCTCTGCGCGAATTCAGCTTCAAACCGGTATGCAACATGCACGAAGTTCTCGTCAAAACCGCCAAGGCCCAACGCTAATAGTCGCTTGATAGAAAAATTTCCACCCATCAATTCGGTTATGAACTGTTTCTTGCTTGAAGCAAACCGAAACGCCCTTGAATTCTCCGATTGCGACAGGGCCTTTTCGCCGGGTTGTAATACTTGGCCGGCAACGATGTTATGTCCATCCGCGTGGGCGCTAAGGTGCGCTGCAATCAAGTTAGCGTGCGGGATAATATCGTCGTCCAAAAAAAGTATGACGTCGCTCATCGCTTGCTCCAACCCTACATTCATGGCTTGGGTAATTGATGGCTTCCGCAAACGAATCCATCTTATTCTCTTTTCACGCTCATGACGTTCCAAGAGTTGCAAAGTCGCGGGTTTATGTTTCAGCGTTTGGTCAACAATCAAAATTTCGCCGGGAGCGGGATCGAGATGCAGCAAATATTCTATGGTATCGAGCAGAACCTTCTCTCTCTCGTAGGTCGGAATGACCACACTAATGCTTATTTTTGTCGGCACCACAAATGTAGACGCGAAACTCTTCTGTCAGTGCGAAACACTCCGCAACTCTTGCGATTTGGCGTTAAGCCTTTCGTTGTAAAATGAAACCGTCCCCTTCGCCACCCTTTCCCAGGAGTAGGATCGCGCGCATTCGGCGGCCGCCACGGAAATCTCATAGGCCTGTTGGGAAGGCTCTGCCAATTCCAGACATTGACTCACCATCGTTTCCACGCATCCTGTAGGCGAAAGCATTCCGCTGACGCCGTGAACAATCACGTCGTGAGATCCACCATTGTCCGCGGCCACCACACATAGTCCGCGTGACATCGCTTCGAGAAACACCTTGCCAAAACCTTCCGCGAAAGATGGAAAGAGGAATATCCCGTGCTCGTCATAAACTTGCATAAGCTCGTCTTGCGGCATCCAGTCCAGTAGGTTAATACGCTTTCGCGCTTCAGGACTTAAAAGCCCACGAACCTGCACCTGATGTTCTCGTGCGCACACCCAGGTTAACCGCAATCGCAGATCTGCTTTGCAGAGTTGATTGAAAACTTCGGCGACAATCATCGGGGCCTTAAAAAAAGCATACTGCCCAACGTAGAGAATGCGGTTCAGTCTGTCAGCCGTCATTGCGGCGGGCGGGTGCTCTAAGAATGAGATTGGCGCGGCCTGTGGGATGACGGCGATACGCTCTTCGGGAACGCAGAGACTCTCACGCAAAAAGTCTCTACAGTCACTGGCGCTAACGATGTGACCGTCAGCGTAGCGGGCGATGCTCCGGCTGCTGTTTGACAAAGCGCGAGCCACGGAGTCGCTGGCCAATTTCCTAAGCTGAGAGCGGCCGTCCTGATCGTATTTGCTTCGCCACGGCGCAAGGTCGCGATCTATGCGCATTTCCACTCCGTGTGAGCGATGGATGAAGACGCACTTCTGCTTCAATCTCCTCAACGTTCTGGCGGCGCGATAACCATGTGGTTGGTTGACGTGGACAACGTCAAAAGACTTTCGTTGCAGCCTCTCTAACATTTGCTTCTCGTATGCGCGCGGCAGCTCAAGCAGATAATGAAGGTTGCCATGTTTGATCCGATGAGGAAGGTCGTCAGTCCAAACAGCCTCTACTTCATGGCCCAATTGGCGCAGTGCTTCGATAGTTTGATACTCAGTGCCAGCCGCGCCGGCATCAGGGACCGGAGGTACGTCCGCCATAAATAAGATGTTCATTCCGAAACTGAATTGAAATTCTTCCCCATTGTCGTAGAACGCTTACTTCGAGCTAGACCTCCGCGGCTCACAATAAGCATACATTTGCGTAACCTCGTCCTCGGTTGCGTATATCCTGGCGTATTGTTCTCGGCTAATTTCTTTGTGGCTTCTTGTTATGTAACGATCGGTAAATCTGCCGACTTTGGTCTTAGGTTCGTAAGGAGGTAAGAAGAATTTGATATTATAAATCTCATCCAGCAGCCGGAATATCCAGTCTGATGAGATGCCATTACCCTTCAATATTGAAGGGTGTATCTCCACAAACAGATGCGGCATTTGAGACTTAATTATCCCCAGACTTCCTTCTATTACCTGTACTTCGAAACCCTCACAATCAATCTTGATTAGACCGATTTTTTGTGCTGACAAGTCGTTGTCAAGAGATGTCACTCTAATTGCAATTTCATGCTCTGAAGTAACAACGCAGTCATTCCAATCGATTTCATACGTCGTATTCGATGGCGAGACTATTTCTCTGTTCTCAAATGAACCATTTGGCCCGGTATTAAACTTTAGGGAGGTCTCGGTATTACTAAGGCCGTAATTAAAGCAAGTGACCTCATGCAAATTGTTTTGTTTTACATTCAGCTTCAGAACTTCAAAAAGGATTGGATCAGGCTCATAAGCAAATACCCGGCATGCATAGTTTTTCCAAACGAGCAGGGACCAATGGCCCGTGTTTGCTCCCACATCTACAAAAGCACCATCAAACTTTGGAATTAGATCTCGCACTAGCGTGAAATCCGGAACAGTTTTGTTGACGCCAGAAAGCAATAAGTCGCTACTCATCCATTTGGCGGGGTAGAAAACGTGAAACCCGTCTGTCTTTATGCTGTAAATACCAGACCTGGGAGTTAGCATCTTAAGCAGCACTCGATAGTGCCCTTGCAATCGAAGTATTTTATTGAGAAGTCTGACCGCCGAAAGGCTGACAGGAGGAACCGGTTGTATGCCGTCACTTTCCATTTGCTTCATTTGACTACTGATAGCCCAACGTTTGGGGGTCGGCGGTTTGTCTGACATAAAGGGATACTCATATGAGTAAGGGTTTGTCCACGCACGCACAGCTTCAGCCAATCATCTTCCGTTTTAAGGCCGCAGCAAGGAACAGGAGACGGAAAGTCAGGTCCGTTGTGTGACGAACTATAGGCGGCGGTGGGGAGATCGTTTGGTGCTCGCTGCCGTGTGACAGTGCGTTCCAATCCACTGTCCATATGTCATCGAACCAGAACTTACGCGCGCCGTGCTCGCGCAGGTGTTTCGCGGTTTCGTGATCCTGCCAGTAGACTCCCTGATCTTTGATAGTCCTAACGTCGATCCCTCGTTTCTCCCATTCTGCGAACCACTCTCTATTTGTCTGCTCCAGTTTACCTGCAAGCTCATAGTTCGCTTTCGAGTCGTAGTATCGCCTTCGCTCGAAGAGCGTCTTCGTGCCGAGAATATTCTCAACGACGGAATACATTCGCATCTTCGCCGCCTGCGCCTGAGGCCGGAGCAACGCATAGTGGAGGAACTTGACGTCAGGCAGTGACAAGCGCGGCGCGTGTTTCGGCGTTGGAATTCTTATGCTGTGCACCTTCTTAGGCGAGTGCTCGTACCCATCGTCAACATAGCCACCTGGAAAATCCACAGGATACCGCAGACACATTTCCGAACTCATATAAAGATTGGGTTTTTCGAAAACCAACACCGTTCCGGGTTCAGCGACGAGCATGGCTTGCCAGCCCGGGGAATTTAAAGAGTCGGCAGCTAGCAATTCATCGGCATCGAGCGCCAAGAAAATTCTTTGCCCGTCCACGAGTTGACGGGCCGTTTCTATTAGAAGCTGTTGCCTTCCCGCCTCATCATAACTCTCGCTCTCATTGCTAATGAGATGCACCTTACTGAATTTCGAACAAATGCTGCGGCTGTCATCAGTTGAACCCTGATCGGCCACGATTATCAGGTCCGCAAACTGGCTAGTAACAGATAAGAATTGCTCGAGTATCCACTCCTCGTTTTTCACCGGAGTGAGTACGATAATTTTGGCGCTCATAAATCGGCTGCGTCTTTGCTATGACGAATTACGACAGAGCCTCTTAGCAGCACGTCGTTCTCGCCGTGCTTAGTGTGAGTCCAGTGAAAGTTCGATTGTGAAATTACCGCCTCGAACCCAACCCGGGCCTCGTCACTGTGTATCTCAATAATCAGCATCCGCACCTTGTCCAGCCAATCGTGACAAGCTTCGTCGAAGACAACCGTCTCGGCGCCTTCAATGTCAATTTTTAGCACGTCAATCGTCGCTACATTATGCAATGCCATGAGTGAGGGCACGTCGTAGGCGGCCACGCGCTCTGACGAATCTCCATCGCCTTCTGTGTACTGGTAAGAGTCGACGCGTACGGTCGAATCGCAAAGGTTGAGTTCGCCGACCCGGTTCCACAAAGCAGCCTGGTGTGCGGTTATATTCGCGTAGTGCCGACAGTTACTTTTAAGAAGTTCATAGTTATCCAGCTGTGGCTCTAGTGCTACGATCTGGGCCCCGGGGCAGACGTTGGCGAACCAGGCTGAAGCAAGACCGATATTCGCTCCACAATCGAATATGTTCTTTGAGTTGGCAGGAAGGGGCAGTTCATATTGCTTCCAAATGAATACTGAATCAAAGGTGCTGCTGTCAGCAGTCCCCGGCCGAACAGTTACCGGGAACGATATGCCTTTGACGCTAACCTCAAGGTGTGTGTTGGCGGCCGAGTCGCGATTCAACCTGCGATACAAATTAAGTCCCGCGACCAGCCCGAACTCTCGCAAATAATTTCGTATGTAATCGACTCTATACTTCAGCCCGTATTTACGGTTCAGGTGAATGATTGCCGCGAAAACAAAGTTAGCCAGCTTCCCTAAATTAACAGGCGTAGTGGCAAGGCGTGGTTGGACGCTACTCATGAACTTTTTCGCAGCCGAGCCTGTGCAAGTCTTAACCATGGCTTGACGCTAAAGGGAAATTCCTTAACTGCCCGGGACAAATACGAGACTGCTCTGTCGTCGTTATTCCTTCGCAAGGTCTCGCCTATGAAATAGTAGCCTCTAGATTGTCTGTAGGATGATTGTCGCTTATCACGCTGCGGTCTCAGCATGCTTGCCTGCTCTAATATGGACTGCTCCGACGCTCCGCTTTTGCGAGCGCGGAAAGCATCCCATGCCAGTTTCCCAAAAGCCTCCTGCGTCTCCTTGTTTGAGGAGCTAAGGCTACTCGGAGTTATTCTTGCCAGGTACAACGGCATTTCCAAAATCTGAAACATTCCGATCTCCGCAAGTCGCAACCAGAGATCAAAGTCCTGCGCGAAATAAAACACACCTCGATAGCCACCGATCTTCAAATAGGCGTCCCTGCGAAACATCACCGAGCCGTGATGGGTTGGCCCGTCGATGAATTTATTGTCAGGCGTGACGGGGAGTATGTTTGTCGGCTCCTTTGCCTTACCAGCGCTCTTGACTGTGAACAGGTGTTCCCAGTCGGGCCCCACGTAATGCGTCCAGCTTGACACAAACGACGTCTGTGGAAACTGGTCCAAAGCAGCCTGTTGCAACCGCAGCCTTTCGGCTTGTGAGGTATCACCGACATCTTGCCGTGCTATGTACCGCCCTCTCGCCTTCAGGCAACCTTGAATCAACGATAACGTGAGGCCCTGATTGTGATTTTCAATTACGATGACTCTGGAATCATGGCTGGCATACTGCCGAAGAATCTCGCCCGATGTGTCGGTAGAACCATCGTTAACAATAATAAATTCGAGATTCACACCTTCCTGTGACAGCACACTTTCGCAAGTGTCTTTTAGGTGTATTGCGCCGTTGTAGACGCTCATCACCACTGAGATGTCAGGATCGAAATTCATTTCCTGAGGTTGTCGGCATAGCAGGCAATGGTCCCGAGGGCGCGCCAGCCGGTAACCTTCGCCAAGAGTTCATAGAGTTTGAAGTCCAACTTCTCGCCACGAACTTGCCCCGAGGCTTGCTTCGCATAACCGAACAATTGCTTCGACTCAGCAGCGAGCCCGGCAGCGCCGCACTGTCGTGAGAGCAAAAATAATTCGCGGGCAAAAGCTTTCATCTCAGGCGTCTCTACGGTAATGCCTGCCATCAACGCGTGCGCTAGTATCAACTCATGTGCAGTTGCTCGATCTTTAAGTTTGCTCTGCAGTTTGTTGCCATCTCTGCTCAAGCGAGATTCATTGTGTTCACGTTCTTCAGAAACAAATTCAGGTAAGTAATGTAGAGAAATATCTTGAGTCGCTATGCGGCAGTCGTATTCCCAATCCTCTTCGTTGGACAACGCTTTCCAAGGGCCGGCGGAGTCGATAACGTTTCTTCTGTATAAGGGAGTCGACGTTCCCCACCATCTCGATTCAAGAAATGAGGGAAACATTGCGGGAATGATTTCCCCCGTTCGTTTCCAGGCGACATCAGTTATCTCGCTACCTCTTTTGTAAAACCTTGTCTTGCCGTACGAGACTGCGCATTCTGGATGCGCTTTCAATCCAGCAACCTGTAGTTCAAACTTGCGCGGCAGCAGCAAATCATCACTGTCTAGGTACTGGATGAATTCACCGCGCGCGCGCCGGCGTCCCGCTTCACGTGCCAGGCCCGGACCAGTGTTGGTTTGATGAATCACAGTTACGCGGTCCGCATGAATGCGGGACAAATCATCAGCGACAAGTGACGTGTCATCAGCAGAGCCGTCATCGACGATGATAATTTCTATATGCGGGTAGGTTTGCGACAGCGCACTCGCGACCGCCTCTTTCAATAAAGAGGCGCGGTTGTACACCGGGATGATGGTTGAGACGAGGGAGGTCATTGGAGAGGTCAGAAGTCAGAGATCGGAAGTCAGAACTAAAAAACTTAAGCGGCGGCGTAGCGTCGTGACCAGAGGTTCAAAAGCAAAAGCCGCCATGCCAGGTTACTAAAAATGCTGATGGCGCGGGGAAACATGTATCCCTGTCGCTTCCCGGCAAAGTAGTCGGTCATGGCCGGGCGCAAACCGAGCTCGTCAACCCAGCCGTTTCCATCAAGGATCACGCGCCGCGCGTAGTTGCGAAATGCTTCCGACTCGTCCATCCACGAAGCGGCGATCGAGGCGCCAAACTTTGGACGTTGTGCGGTTTCGCGCGGCAGCAATTGAAAACGCTCGGCCATCGAGCGCAGCAGCGCTTTATTGGAGCCGTTTGCCAGCAAATAATTCGTGGGAGTTTTGTAGGCCAGCTCTGCAATGCGCCGGTCAAGGAAAGGTGCGCGCGCCTCGACGCTCACCGACATGCTGGCTTTATCAACCTTCATCACATAGTTATTGGGTAGCTGATTGCGCGACTCAAATAGCCGAACCGCATTGAACAGATCGCCGCCGCTCTGCTTTAAGTACTCATTCATCAGTGATCGGAACCGCGGAAACTGGCTGCCGTAGCGCCGTCCGGCGTAACGACGATAGAGTTGGAACACACGCCATGACATTGGCCCAGTACTCTGCTGCGCCGCATCGAAGATCGTGTAGCCGCCGAAAAGTTCGTCAGCCCCTTCACCTACCAGCACCACCTTGATGCCCTGCTCGCGACACTTCTTATAGAGCAGTCGTGTGGAAACCGTGCCCCAATCGGCAAACAGATCGTCGAAATACCAGGTAACTTCTTCGAGACTCTCGCTGACTTCGCCCGGATGGATTACGACTTCGCGATGTTCTGAGCCGATGTATTCGGCGACCCGACGCGCATGCGGCCGCTCATCTATTTGTGATTCGGCAAAACCCATGCTGATGGTCGTGACGTTACCGTGTCGCGCCGCCAGTGCCGCGGTAACGCTGGAATCCAAACCTCCCGAAAGCAGCAGCCCAACCGGCACGTCGGCGACGAGGTGCTGTGCGACAACTTGCGAAAGCGTTTCATGCAACTCCTCTTCGCGCTCTTGCAGTGTTCGTCGGTCTTGCTGGTCGGGTATAGGTGGCGTGAAAAACGCTCGGGGCGAATTCGCGATCCCGGCAATTACTTCCAGACAGTGACCCGGCGGCAGCTTGTTCACACCCTGTACTGAGGTTGCATGATTGTCGAACGTATAACCGAACTCGAGAAACTGTCGCAGCGCAAGGCGATTAACTTTCAAACCAAAGTTTGGCAGCGACAGGAAGGCTTTGATCTCTGAAGCAAACACAAAACCTTTGTCGCCCGGCAGCGCCGCATAGTAAAGCGGCTTCATGCCCAGAGGATCGCGCGCCAGAAATAACTTCCCCGACTTCCTGGACCAGATGGCGAACGCGAACATGCCGCAGAAGCGCTCGACTGAAGCCGGGCCCCATTCCATGAAACTGCGCAGCACAACTTCGGAATCGGTGCGCGATACGAAGCGGTGACCGAGCCCTTCCAATTCTTTCCTTAGTTGCAGAAAGTTATAGATTTCGCCGTTGTAGTTCAGAACAAAGTTGCCGTCTTCGCTAATCATCGGCTGATGTCCGGCCGAGCTGAGGTCGATGATGCTCAGGCGATTGTGGGCTAGGGCGACACCGCGTTCTTTATCAACGAAGTACCCGCGATCGTCCGGGCCGCGATGATCGATCGACTCGGCCATCGCCTCGAGATGCGACACTTCGAATTGAGTCCCGGATCTTAAGAACCAGCCGCTAATGCCACACATTTGTTGCTAGATTCCTGCGTAACGATAGAACGAATGCTCGACGCTACGATGCGTGTCGCCGAGCGCAATGTATCGGATCATCCGAACGGTGCTGGCCAAACTGTTCTTCAGTCGATTAAGTCGAGTGGTTTCGGGACGCAGTCCGATGTTCACGTTTTCGGAGAGTTTCGAGGCCTTGACGGCTTCAAAACCAGCGTTCAGCAGAATGCGATCCAGAGTAAGCAGATTGAAGTAGTTTAGATGCTCCCAGGGGTTCAGCGTCATATCGATCATCTCGCCTTTGCCTATTGCTTCAAGCTGACGTTTTATGAAAGCGTCTTCGTAAGCTGGAACACTCACAAAGAGCACTCCACCTGGTTTGCATAGGGCGGCGATTAATTTGATCGTTTGCAATGGTTCCGGAACGTGCTCCAGAACGTTGTCACAAATCACCATATCGAACTTTTCTTGTAGGCGTTCGATTTCGTCGAGCGTTCGCAGAACGGTCACACCGGGTGCCCTGATCGAATCTGTCCGGACTGGGCTAGGGTCATAACCGATTACGGTGGCATTGACAGAATGGAGCAGCCGAAGAGTTACCCCCAGCCCACAACCAAAATCCAAAGCATGAAGGTCCTCCTTGCTCGCACAAAGATCTAATAAGGTCGCTACGTAGCGCATGCGCCGAGCGTAACCTGGTGCATTTTCGGAGCCGGCATGACATTCGCTAAACGAAATCACCCGCTCATATACCAACTTTAGAAAATCCTGAGACGGCAATAGTCGCGCATAAACGAATCCGCATGTAACGCAACGGTCTACTGGAAAGCTCTCATTTCCCGTAAGCTCCAGCAATTCATTATAGTTCTCGGAATAAGTCCAGTTGGCGCGACAGAATTGGGCCGCGTTAAGCTTGAAAAGTGTACTTCGCTTCTCGCTCCCGCAAGCAGGACACCGTCGGACGCTGAAGCGAGCAGCAGGGGAGACCGGAGTTTCCTTTTCCTTTATCTCTGCAAGGAACACGTCTACGCCGTCTGCCTCTGTACAAGATTCCTAATACGCTCGTCGGGTGGAATATTGGACAGTTGCCAGTATTTTCTTTTTGAAGGTGCGTTCTCGCCGAGAACTTTGTCCGACTGCGCCTCATGCCAGAGGTGAACTAGCGGCATGTAGCCGTAAGGCCAAACGTTTCGGGTCTGCCCCCTTTCCCAAAACTCGTTGTCTTCGCCGCCCCAACCCACAAACGATTCGTCGAAACCGCCAATAGCGTGATACGCGTCTCGGGCAATCGCAAAGCTTCCGCCCGCTTCCAAATTCTGCACTACCGACTCAGGAGCAGTGTCGAGCAAAATCGTTCCAGAAGCCATAATTCGTTCTGAATGTTCTTTAGCAACGTAAAAGACAAAACGTTTTAGATTTATGACCTCATATCCCTCTTGAAAGCGAGTTACCAGTTGGGCGGCATAGTCTTGCGGAACGAGCATGTCATTGTCATTCAAGATCAGTAAGTGGCCGCGCGCTAGGTCTGCGCCGACGTTAAACGCCCACGAACGGCTGTAAGGCATATCGGCTTGCGGTAAGGGGGTGTGCACATGACGAACCCAGCCCGGCAGCAAGGTTTCAACCTCGGGTTCATTAGCTTGCTCGACGACGATACATTCGAACGAGACATTGCGCTGCGCTGCTATGCTGCGCAATGTCGCCAGCAGGTGCGGCACGCGCGAGCGCCCGCGATGCCCGATGATGAAAGAGACCTGGACCTGCTCGCTGGCCTCAGTAGACGGTGCAGCATTAAGAACGATCGGCCAATCGCGGAGTGCTCTTCGCATTAAACTAAGGCCGAGCCTCGGGAAAACCTTGGCGACGTGCAAGTCCGATGTCCATTGCCAATTACAGTGAGCGCCCAATCGATTAACATCCTGAAGGATTTGCTCGTCCCGATTGCAAATTAGAATCCATCCCCGCCCCTCATGATGCGAAGGCCAGAGGCCCTTTGCGTATCGCGGCAAGTCGTATATGACAGCTCCAACTTTTTGTCTTAAGGAGTAGTTCAAGTAGGCTTGAGCTTAATTGCTTGCAGAGATAGTCCGGGTGAAGGGGATCAAGCGTTGCCTAAAGCCTCTCCATTCCGAAATATCATGTCGCATTCCATTAACTTGCCGTTGTCGTCGGCACGAAACGAAGTCATGCGTTCCAACTTGAAGTTTCGCTGATTTAGAAACTCAAAAATATCGCTATACAGCGGCCCGTCCTTATACAATTCCTGGAACTGGCCCTCGGCATAAATGTAATCTATCCGCCTCAATATGGGCTCGGCACCCTTCAATACTTCAATCTCATATCCCTGCACATCAAGCTTCAACAGCTTGATCCGATCTATGTGATTCGTATCTGAATACTCGGTCACAGTATCGACGGACACTCTTTTGGTCTCTCCAACTGTGAAATCGATGCCATAGACCTCTTCATCCAGTAGCTGTCCATTTTCCAAAAACGAACTAGCTTGTTGATACCTGCTGACATTCAACCGACCTTCGTGCCTCGTGCTTCCTAACGCAATGTTCCGGCAATAGATTCCTTGATATTCCTTGAATCTGCTTGATAAGCATTGGAAAGCTGCGGGTATCGGCTCGAAGGCGTGAACAACTGCCCAGGGTTGGTGAGCCAGAACACAATCGACGAAGTCACCGACATTTGCGCCGACGTCGAATACAATGTCATTTTTCGACAATCCAAACAGTGACAGATCCGGCCAACGTAGACGATACTCGAACGGATGACGCTTCAGAGCCAACCGGATAGCGTTCCGTGACCGTAACGGAACGACCTGGTCAAAAACATAGCGAAGCGTCTTGCTTACCTGCATTCAGGGCAATACTTCGTCGCGCTGGGATATTCTTGGTTGGTGAAGGTCAAGTCCTTGGGCTAAATCCCATGCGGCGCTTCACGCGCGAAAGAAATTTCCATACTGGCGTACGCCCTATCAGTAATTCCCGTTTGGGGAAGTTACAATCCAAAACGCCTCTGGGATTAGCGACGGCGGCGCGATAAAGATGGCGCGTCCGCATCACCCAATCAGATTCCGGCGTGTAATGATACCTGGCGAGATAGATGCCCATCCGAGCGAAAGACTGCATATCGTTCTCAAGCGTATTGGCTGCTAGTAGTTCGCGCACGGCCCGTTCCCAATCGCGGGCGATTCTGGATCTCTGCGTATCGCGTTGCGCCGGATGATAGCGGTAGCGGGCCATCATACGATCGATCTTTACCACCGGGTGCCTGACGGCAATTCGCAGCCAGTAGTCAGCATCTGCGGCATAACTCACTTCCTGGCGCCAGCCACCAACTTCCCTGCTCATTACGGCGCGAAAGAAAGCGCTCGCTTGCGGAATGTAGGTGAACCTTCCGAGATACCGTTTCAATTCAAATGGGCTCAGATTGTCCTTTCCGACAGTCAGGGAATCTTCGTCTATATACTCGACATCGCCATAGACAATGGCCGCCTCCGGATGATCGGCCATCGCTGCGACTGCTGCCCCAACCGCGCCAGGCAAATAAACATCGTCAGAACTCTGAATGGCTAATATCTCGCCGCTGACTTTCGCTAGTCCTTTATTGACTGCGTCCGTCACTCCATTGTCAGGCTCCGACCACCATTTCAACTCCGGGCAGTTACCGTAAGACTCCAAAACCGAAATCGTTTCGTCTGTTGAGCCGCCGTCCAATACCAAAATCTCGATCGGGCGATAGTTTTGGTTGAGGATCGAAGTTAAGGTTTCTGCGATGAATTTCCCCTGGTTGTAACTGGGAACAACGATTGAAACAAGCGGCGGTTTCGAAACTCGGAGTGGCATGTTCAAGTCCGGCTCAGAATTGGACAAAGTGATCCCAGCCACGATTGTCATTCTCACGCTTCCGCAACGCCAGGAAGTAAACATCGCTTATGTTTGACTCGCGTGTTCTCGATTCCAGCGACGCCGTTTTATCTGTGCGGACGACGGGATCGAGAAGCGTGGCCAACTTGGACTTCCACCGCGCACGAGAACCATTACCTTCATTTAGTCGGACGGCGCCATAAATTTCGTAGTTTCTATTTGTAAGGATGAAATCACAGGCACGCTTTATACCTGGACCGCCCACGTCATCGAAAACGACCACGCCGCCCGGCTCAAGCATCTGATCAATATAGAAGAAATCTATCAGCGTGTGATCAAAGGTATGCCAGCCATCTATGAAGGCGAAGCCGATCCCTTGTTCCAGGGCGACGAGTGCCGGCAGAACCTGTTGCGAAGTATTTTCATGAAACTCATACAAATCGGCGTAGCCGGCTTCCTGAATATTACGCAAGCCGCCACCGCGCCAAGTCTGATCGTGCTGCGCTGGATCCATGCCGATTAGCTTGAGACCTCCTGTCTCCTTTAAAGCTTCGAGGATGTAAAGCGTCGAAATGCCAAACGCCAGGCCTACTTCAACCGAGACTTGGGGACGAATGTCCCTGATCACATTCTGTATTAACTCCCCACAGGACTCATCTATGTGACTGGTAACCTTAACGTTTTCGCCTGATGGCAGAACCGTAAAGCCCGTCCGCACGATCTCCTGCAACACTTCATTCATCGACCTTCAGTTGGCATTCATGAGGAGTGGGTCAGATGCAGCGGGCTTTTCTCTCGTCGCTTGCTTCAAGTCTTTCGTCCATGCCGTCAGGAGTTCAAGTTCCTCGACCGGAAAAAATCCCGCCATTACTAATGCCTCATAACACGTGTTCAGATTATCGGCTAAGGCATCAACTCCCTTTGCCAAAGTCAGTGCTCCAAGTGTTTGGGCCAACTTCCTATTGCCTAGATAGCCGGGAACTTCGTCTGAAAAATCCCGCAGCAAATTGTGCTCGTTACGGTCCTGAACAACCTCTGGTCCGTGAAAAGCAATGCCACAATCCAATTCCCACAGGCATCGTTGCGCCACAAAACTCCTCCATATGTCGGTCATGCGAAAACTGCAGTAGCTCGGCAGGTACATCAGTGGATATGCAACCGGAAACCACCAGGTGCTTTGACTGTTGAAGGGACACCACGAGCCGGGTGAAAGGTAGACGCTCTTCCCTTCTTCAAAATCAAAAGGTCTATCCAGAACCAAACGCCATATGGCATCGACATCAGGCGAGTTATTAGCCAACCCTTGCTGGATTGGCGCGCGGCACGCGGTCAGGCCGGCAGAAAGTTCCGGCCGCCGGAAAGAATCGCGCAACGCCTCGAGGGGAAAACCACGCGGCCAGATATTCTCATCGCTAAAGAAGCGATAGACGTTGATCCAGCCGTCCCCGGTGACAGGTACTGCTTCGATCATCTCCGGCCTCGATGTCCAGTTTGGCAACGGCGCGTTGTCATCGTCAGTCTCATAAATGGAGGACGCGCCTCGACTCGCAGCCATGAGGTAACCAATATTCTTTCGCGCGTAATGACCTACGGGTAATTTGCGGGCAATCTCGAAATCAAGCTCTAACTGATCAGTTAAAGAGAAATAGTCGGTTCCGGTTAAATCGTATGCGGCCGGACCTTTTTTATCGCCAACAACGATCAGCTCTGCATTGTTCTCGCGCAGCCGCGAAACTAACCGGCGCACAGCATCCGTGGGAAGCTGCACCGTCGTCAGTACACCGTAGAATAATTCAGGCACAGTAATTAATAATTATGAAGGCTATTTAGGAAAGGAGGAGAGAGATTAATAACCAACAGGAGAAATTTCCTGCGCCATCTCATTCGATTCAATCAAACTACCTTCCCATGAAACTTTGATGGCAACCAGTCCTGAAACTCTCTGGTCGTGTTCGCCTGAGCCGTCTGCTTTCACCGGCTCAATCTGAAACGAGACGGCATCGGCCACCCAGTCAAGACCCTTACCGGTTTCCGCAGAATGGGCTCCAACATGCAATGAGTAAAAATTCGGCAGCAAGCTGCCGCCGGGAATGATGCAAGTGAGTAATTGCGATTGCGACGACGACGGAACGTCAAGGCGAGAGGTGTGGAGAGTGGTGACGCGCACACCCTCCGCATATACACCGATTCCAATACGCGATTGCTTCATTGACTCCTGAGCCTGGATCGTCAGGCGAATCTGAATATCCTCTTCCGCGAACATAATTGCCGATGGCTGGCCGGCTGAATTCAGCACCTCAACACTTCTGATCTGCAAAGGCGACTTGACGCGATGGACGGCATCGGGCAACTCAACGACGGCTTCCGTTCTCAGGCTGTCCTTGAGATATGCGCCTATGACCGCATGTGGCTCGCCGGTTTCAACCAGTCGTCCATTTGAAAGCAGCATTGCCTTGGTGCAGAGCCTGGTCACCGCGGCCATATTATGGCTTATGAAGACCACTGTGCGTCCTACGCTGGCTACCTCACCCATTTTGCCGAGACACTTTTTCTGGAACTGTATGTCGCCAACTGCCAGTACTTCATCAACGACAAGAATGTCCGGTTCCAAATGGGCGGCGACGGCGAATGCGAGACGGACGTACATGCCACTCGAATAGCGCTTGACCGCCGTGTCAATAAACTGATCGAGTTCGGCAAAAGCAACGATCTGGTCAAATTTGCGTGAGATCTCGTCTCTCTTCATGCCGAGTATTGCGCCGTTCAAGAAAATGTTTTCGCGCCCGGTTAATTCCGGGTGAAAGCCCGTGCCAACTTCGAGCAGGCTGGCAACGCGCCCGTTAATTTGCGCATGACCTCTTGTTGGCTGCGTGATGCGCGATAGAATCTTGAGCAAAGTAGATTTGCCGGCGCCATTCCGGCCAATGATGCCGAGAGCTTCGCCGCGCTTTACTTCAAAGGAAACGTCATCTAATGCCCAGAAGGAATTTCGAGTTCCAGAAGCAAGTGCTGAGTCAGCGGAGCCCAGTACTGAGTGCTGAGTGCTGAGTGATGAGTGCGAACCATTTGAAGAAGCTCCGTTTCGCGCAAGAGCAGAGCGCAGGCGGCGGAAGGGTGACGCGACGCTATCGGCGATCACATCGCGCAGCGTTTTGTACGAGTCGTGCTCGCCTATGCGGTACTGCTTGCTCAGGCCTTCGCAGCGAATGGCGATGTCGGACATATCAGAGATCAGAGGTCAGAGATCAGGAGTCAGAGGTCAGAATTCAGAGCTAAGTAATTAGAGATCAAAAGTCAGAAGAGGGCCACGGTGCTTGATCGTACGGGCTCCATTACGGAATTGATTTTCCAGCGTGGTCCCAGGTGGCGCGTCCATTCCAAAGACTGAAAGCCATGCCATTCAACACGTGTCCTTCCAGCCCAACGAGACTGGCAGGCACTTCCAACCTCACCCACTGCCCGGTTGCCGGCAGTGGTCCAATGAATCGCTGGCTGTCGGTGCCGTCACTCCCCAGCGAAATGTTATTTGCTCCCCAATAAGCCCGATGCCCCCAGCCGCCATCGGTCCACTGCAACATCACTT
>DATNOG010000149.1:0-3596 GCA_035601415.1 Pyrinomonadaceae bacterium
CCGCTGTCCAGCAGGTGGGTTGCAAACGAGTGGCGCAGCGCATGCGGACTGATATCGTGACGGCCCGCGCAGATGGCAATGTATTTTTCCACCATTCGTCCCACCGAACGCGTTGTGATTCTCGTTCCCTGATAGTTTAGAAAGAGCGCTTCCGGCTCGCGCAACGAAACCGGAGCTGCATCTAAAAACTTGTCGCGCATGTCCAGATAGGTGCGCAACGCCTCGAGCGCCGGCTCTCCAAACGGCACGATTCGTTCTTTGCGCCGCTTTCCACTCACGCGAATCAACCGATTCTTGAAATCAACGTGGCCCAGATTCATTTTGGTCAACTCGGCCACACGCACGCCGGTCGCATACATTAATTCCAGCATGGCACGATCTCTTTTCCCGAGATCCGTAGCGACGTCAGGCGTTTCAATAAACTTGATTGCTTCTTCGATTGAAAGGTGTACCGGCAGTTTCTTTTCCAGGCGTGGTGTGGAGACTAGTTTTGCCGGATTTACTTCCAGCACACCTTCGCGCACTAGAAACTGAAAAAAAGTCCGCAGCGCAGCCAGCTTGCGCGCGATCGAGGCCTTCTTTTTTTGCGCGGTGTGTAACGTGGATAGCCATTCGCGGATGGTAATGTGATCGATTGCCGTTAGAGCGGGGGCGCTTCTCTTCCCCGTCTTCGGATGGGCCGGCGCCAGATAGTCCAGGAATTGTTCGAGGTCACTCTGGTAATTGCGTGAGGTATGCTCGCTGACGTTGCGTTCATAACGCAGGTGCTCGAGGAACTGTGTCAGCAGTTCTTGCATATTTAATAGGCAGCGGATTAACGCGGATGGCGCGGATCAGATCAATACAGATTTTAAATTGGGCTAACTAATATCCGCGTTCAGCTGCGTTAATCCGCGGCCAATTCTTCCTGTCACCAGGCATTCACCGCAACATTCGACGGCTTGGGCGCATAATAGCCCCTGCGCGCGCGAACCCGCACGTCTTTTCTTGCCTTGATTCGAAGATCGATCAGATGAAAACGGCCATCACGCCGTTCCTCTCCCGAGTAATAACTGAGCACATACTGCTGTGCCAGGTCCGCGGCGATTTGTTGGAAGGCTGCGTCCAACTCATCAGTCGTCTTGGGAATATAGACCGCGCCGCCGGTCTGTGCGGAGAGTTGTTCCATGCGTCGCTCAGCAGCCAATGCCCTCAGATTCGCACCTTCGTAGAGTCCGGTTTGCACAATGAAGATTTGGCAATCGTCCGCCAGCACCTGGCGGATGGTAGTCTCAAAATCATTGCGGCTGGTTGTCTCAACTCCATCAGAAACAATCACCAGCACGCGCCGGCCGGCGTAGGGACGAAGATAAGCGGCGGCCTCAATGATGCAATCGAAAAGCGAGGTCGATCCTTCGGGTCTGCCGAAGCCTTCGATAGTCCGCTCAAGCACCGAAGCATCTTTCGTCAACGGCTGGGCCAGGTAATTGTCCGAGCCGATCGAAAAAATTGCGGCTTCATCCACCGGCCTCATGACCTTGCGAAAGAAATGCTTCGCAGCCTGCTTTTCAAACTCGCGCGCGAAATCGATGCTGCCGCTGTTATCAAACAACATCGCCATGCGCACGTTTGTTTCGCTGCGCGTCATATCGCTGATGTTCCTTAACTGCCCATCCACTCGCAGTTCGAAATCCTCCAACCGCAGTCCGGTGAGCGCGATGCCGCGCGTGTCAAAAACTGAAACCGGGATGGGCACAAGATTCGAACTAACGCGCACGATATCGTTGGCATCGATTTCACCGTTTGCATTGTCCGCGGATGTCGGTGGCGGCTTACTCGGATTCGCGTTTGGTGTTTGCGAAGGTTCGGCAACCGGGCCAGGCGACGATTGCGGTTTTTTTTGAGAGGACTTTGGCGTTGGTTCCTTGAGCCGTCCCGATTGAGAAACTGCGGTTAATCCGCTGAAGCTAAACAGCAGACACGCACTCACAAGAACGCTTGCGCTTCGTGACGCAAACTTACTCATGCGGAGGCTTGTAACGCTGGTCGTTGCTGCTGATTTTCCTGAAGCCAAGCGTCCCATTCTTTCAATGCCAGATTTACCTGCAATTCGTGGCGATCGCGTTTACGCCGAGCACGCCGCCGCTCGTCGTTGGCCAGCGGCTCGAGCAAAGCGAAGGTAATGTTTACCGGCTGGAAGTTTTTAGTTTCGGTTCGAGAAACATAACGCGCCAGCGCGCCAACGGCACTCAATCGCGGCGCTTGAATTAAAGCCCGGCCCGAAGACAGCCGGGCCGCATTAACTCCCGCCAGCCAGCCCATCGCTACCGATTCAACATAACCCTCGACGCCCGTGATTTGCCCGGCAAAGAAGATGTTGGGTCGCTCGCGCATTTGCATGGTGGCGGCCAGCACGCGCGGTGAACAAATGTAAGTGTTGCGATGAATTTGTCCGAACTGGAGAAACTCTGCCTGCTCCATTCCCGGTATCAATCGCAGCACGCGCGCCTGTTCGCCGTAACGTAGATGATTCTGAAAGCCAACCAGGCTGTATGCATCGGCCATTAAATTTTCCTGCCGCAACTGCACCACCGCATAGGGCTCGCGGCCGCTGCGCGGATCCACCAAACCGACGGGCTTCATCGGGCCGAAGCGCAGCGTATCCACTCCCCGCCGCGCCAATTCTTCAATCGGCAGACAGGCTTCAAACCAACGGGTGTCTTCAAAGCGTTGCAGCGGCACACTCTGCGCATTGATCAACCCGTCATAAAAGGTCGCGTACTGCTCCTCGTTAAACGGACAGTTCAGATAATCGTCGCCGCCCTTGCCATAGCGCGCAGCAAGAAAGGCCACTGAGCGATCGACTGAATCGGCTGAAACGATAGGCGCAATCGCATCGTAGAAATAAAGCTGATCGCTGCCGGTAAGCTTCATGATCTCTGCGGTCAGCGCGTCAGACGACAGTGGTCCCGTGGCAATGATCGTTATCTCATCCTCGGGAATCTCTTTAGCTTCTTCACGAACCAACTCGATGTTCGGGTTGCTTTCAATTTCGTGGGTTATCAGTTCAGCGAACTTGTGACGATCGACAGCCAGCGCGGCGCCTGCCGGAACCCGAGTGGCGGTCGCAACCTCCATCACCAGCGAACCTGCGCGGCGCAACTCTTCCTTTAATAAATAAGGAGCCGAACCCTGTTCGTCTGACTTCAGCGAATTGGAACAAACAATTTCCGCGAGTTTGTCAGTGCGATGCGCGGGTGTTTGTTTGACTGGCCGCATTTCAAATAAGCGCACTTGAGCGCCGGCGCGCGCCGCCTGCCAGGCGGCTTCGACACCCGCCAGACCACCGCCGATCACGTTTACTTTTTTCATTCTGCTCGGCTTTGCCGATGTGCGGAAAACCTATGGCTTTCCCTTGAAGGCCTCTCAAATGCTTGGCGAGGTTGCACCTCGCCATTGCTGAGACCGCCGCGGTCCCGTAATCACTTCTTCTTGCCCTTCGCTGCTCGCTTCGGGGAGCCCGACTTCGCTCCCTCTTTCCTGCGTTTCTTCTCAACCTTCTTGTGAGCGGCGGCTGTCACTTGCGCTACGCGCTCGGCTTGCGTCAGTCGTTTGGC
>DATNOG010000150.1:0-31632 GCA_035601415.1 Pyrinomonadaceae bacterium
ATTCGGCGGTCCATGCCGCATTGGCCTTGATGTCGGCAGCGGCGCGCGCCGGCGACAACGCGGGCTTGCTCGTTTTCGGGCGCAAAATCAGATGTTTTCTTCCTCCCAGCCGCGGCCGCGAACACATGGACGCAGTGCTCGAATCGCTTTATGCGGTTGAGCCGGAAATGATTGAGCCTTCGTATTCGCACGCGTTTGAGTTCATTGCCGCCAACAGCAAACGTCGCTCGCTGGTTGTACTTTTGACGGACCTGGTCGATGAGGAAGGTTCAAAGGAATTATTGACTTCGCTGAAATTGTTACGGCCGCGCCATCTGCCGCTGGTCGTCACCATTGCCGATCGCGATCTAAGGGCCGTGGTTAGCGAAGCGCCGGCAACAGTGAAGGATCTGTTTACGCAATCAGTGGCTGAAGAGATTATGTACTTGCGTGAAGCGGCGCTGCGGCGAGTGGAATCGCAGGGTGGTTTGGCTTTGGATGTCACGGCGGCGGCGCTGGCGCCGGCGCTGTTGGAAAAATATTTGCAAGTAAAAGAGAGAGGACTTTTGTAAGGCAATACAATCAGAGGTCAGAGGTCAGAGGTCAGAATCAAAAGTAACTCATGTTTTTTGACCTCTGACCCCCGCTCTCTGACCTCTAATTGTCTTATCCGCGTCCATCCGCGTTCATCTGCGGCTAAATTATTTCCAGATTCCCGGAATGCTCGTTGCACACGACGGGCATTTTCCTTCGGGGGTTACCCTCATCTGCCGAATCACATAACCATAACGTTCAACCAGCAGCTCGTTACACTTTGGACAGTAAGTGTTTTCCCAGCGGCCAACCTTACCTGGTAGATTCCCCGCATAGATGTAACGCAAGCCTGCCTCGCGCCCGATCTCACAAGCGCGAATCAATTGTTCCGCAGTCGTGTTGGCGTTCTCAGTCATGTGGTAATCCTGATGAAACGCAGTCACGTGCCAGGGGATGTCAGGCGAGACGGAAGCAATAAAATCAGCTGCGCGCTTCAGCTCGTCTTCGGAATCGTTGAAGCCGGGGATAACCAGCGTGACGATCTCTTCCCAGAAACCACGATCGTGGACCATCTGCACAGTCTCGAGAATGTTATCGACGACACCGCCTAGCTGGCGATAGTTCTTGTCGTTCATGGACTTCAAATCGATCTTGTAGCAGTCGGTCCAAGTTCGCAGATAATCGAGCACCTGCGGCGTCGCGTTGCCATTTGAAATGAAGGCGGTGCGGAAACCTTCCGGCCGCGCTTTCTTGAAAACATCGACAGCCCACTCGGCAGTGATCAGCGGTTCGTTGTAACTGCTGCCAACCATTGAAGCGCCATAGGCCTTGGCCATGGCGACCAAATGCTCAGGCGTGACGACTTGCGGCGAAGTGCCGGCCGTATCGTCTCGCAACGCCTGCGATGTCAGCCAGTTCTGACAATAAGCGCAGTGCAGATCGCAGCCGAGCATGCCGAAAGTTAAAGTGTCGGAACCGGGGAGCGCGTGGAAGAAAGGCTTCTTCTCGGTCGGATCGCAGGCGAGCGCAGCGACATAATTTGTCGGCACGCGCAAATGGCCGCCTTCATTGAAACGCACCTTGCAGATGCCGCGCTTGCCTTCCTTGATGAGACAGCGATGCCCGCACGCGTAACACTTCAATGCGTTACCGCCAAGATATTCGGTTAATTCTGGCGCGCCCTCAGTGGTGAGCGAGTCGAGAACTTCAGCGAGTGGCGCCGATTTCGTACTAATAGGCATAACAACTTCAAACTCTGTTCAATAGCGGATTTGTCTTTGGACAATTATACTCCTTCGACGTCAATAGTCAGTTAGGTGCAAGTAAGCGAGGCTAACGAGTGATGATTGACGCTGAAAAACAACCAATGATCATCGAAGAAATAACTGTCACAGCATTTCAACAGCACACGCGAATCGTGGGTTGCGAAGAAACGAAACGTGCGATCTGTATCGATCCGGGCGATGATTCAAGCAGCATCCTGGAGGCGATCGACAAGCATCGGTTTGAGTTGCAAGCCATCGCAGTGACCCACGCGCATATGGACCACATCGGCGGCGTTGCGGCGTTAAAGAAACTGAAACCGTCTGCCGCAATCATGATTCATAAGGCTGATGAGTTTATCTACGAAGCGCTGCCGGGTCAGCCTGAGTGGATTGGTATCCCTCGGGCACAGTGGACATCTCTTGGGTTTGACTACGAAGATCCGCCGAAAGCTGACGGCTATTGGGAAGATGGGCAGCGGTACAAGGTTGGTGAGCTCGAGTTTCAAATCATTCACTGTCCGGGCCATACGCCCGGCCACGTCGTATTGTTCGAAGCAAACGAACGGAAAGTTTTTGTCGGTGATGTGCTGTTTGCGGGCTCAGTGGGCAGGACTGATTTGCCGGGAGGATCAACGGAACAACTGATGAATTCAATCATGAACAAGCTTTTGCCGATTGGCGATGACGTGGAGGTTTATTCCGGGCATGGACCAGTGACGACGATCGGCAAGGAGCGCGCAACAAATCCGTTCCTCACCGGAGTCTACAAACTGGGCGCTGGCAGGCTTTGAAGAAAAACAATCCGCAGATTACACAGATTCCGCAGAATAAGAATCCGCAACCAGTTAAAGCTACCCGCTTAACTGGTTTTTCTTTTTTGTTCTGCGTAATCGGTGCAATCTGCGGATGTTTTAAGCTTTATTTCTTGGTGGGCCCCCGCAACCTGCTGGCTTTCAGCTCTTCCCACTGGTCTTTCTGTTCGTCCTTAAGCTGGCTCGGCAATGACTGCACCGGAATATTATTTTGCGCGCAGAAATGTCGCCACAGGACAAAGCGCAAATCGAATTGTCCGGTTTCTTCGGAAATGATGTTATCTACAGGGGGCGGTTGTTTCGTGGTTTTTCCCTTGTTCATGTTTCAGCTCGAGCGATTGAATTTCTTAGAGTTTAGCAGGAGTGGGCGCCGCGAACCAATTGCAGCAAAATAACTCTGTGCAAACTTTGTGCTCTCTGTGCCTCTGTGGTGGATCTATTAACGGTTGCTCACCACAAAGACACAGACAAACACAGAGGACGCACAGAGATTAATTCAAACAAGTTACCACTACTAAAATAAAAGACGGACTTGAGTGCCCGTCTTTTATCACGCTGGTCGGCTGGTTCAATTCTCAGCCTTGGATGCAAGCGCCGCTGGGTTCAATTTTGCAGCTACGCCACGGTGATCTCTTTCGACAAGTACACATCTTGAATCGCGTTTAGCAACTCGATGCCTTCCGTCATCGGACGTTGAAAAGCTTTACGTCCCGAGATTAGGCCAGTGCCGCCGCCGCGCTTGTTGATTACAGCGGTGCGCACCGCTTCTGCCAGATCGCTGGCGCCTTTTGATTCGCCGCCCGAATTGATCAGACCACAACGTCCCATGTAGCAGTTGGCAACCTGATAACGGACCAGATCGATGGGATTGTCGGTGGTTAGCTTCTCGTAGACGAGTTTGCTTGTCTTGCCATACGACTTGCCCAGCTCTTTTTCAACCGCCGGGTAGCCGCCGTTTCGCTCCGGAAGTTTCTGCTTGATGATATCGGCCTGAATAGTTACGCCCAGGTGATTAGCCTGCCCGGTGAGATCGGCTGCGGCGTGCATGTCGCCTTCCGGGGTTTTGAATTTTGAGTTACGCAGGTAACACCAGAGAATGCAGCCCATGCCGAGCTCATGGGCCTGCGCGAAAGCCGCGCTGATTTCAGTTATCTGCCGCGTTGACTCGTCCGAACCAAAATAAATTGTTGCGCCCACAGCAACAGCGCCCATGTTGTGCGCTTCCTTGACCGTGCCGAACAGCACCTGATCGAATTTGTTCGGAAGCGTCAACAACTCGTTGTGATTGATCTTCACGATGAAGGGAATTTTGTGCGCATACTTGCGCGCGACCGTGCCCAGCACGCCAAAAGTTGAAGCAACCGCGTTGCAGCCGCCCTCGATCGCCAGCTTCACTATGTTTTCCGGATCGAAGTATTGTGGGTTGGGAGCAAACGATGCGCCGGCCGAGTGTTCGATGCCCTGGTCCACCGGCAGAATTGAAAGATAACCGGTCTTGGCGAGACGACCGTTGTCGAAGAGAGTTTGCAGCGAACGCAAAACCGCGGGCGAGCGGTCAGAGTTGGACCAAACGCGATCGATGAAATCCGGCCCTGGCAAATTCAGGGTGTCTTTGGTTATCGCGGTCGCCTGATGGTCCAGCAGTGTGCGCGCGTTGTCGCCGAGTAACTCTTCAATCCGGTCGAGAGAGGTCGTCCCTCGTTTCAATTCTGTAGCCATTATCTTCCTCCTGAACAAGACAGAGCAGGTGCAAAAGCGTGGTTTTCCTTAGCGAAATCGGCCCTGATTATAACATAGCGGCCCGGTTGTGGCCGCCCGGAGCCGCCACGGGCAAGGTGATTTCGGGTGAAAATATCTATTTGGCTATGCAACGAATTTTGTAAGGTATTCGTCAAAGGTGGTTCGTTTTGCGCTTGCGGGACTTCCGCTTTTAAGTCAAAATCCCGCCTGCAGTAGCCTCAGGTAGTTCCGCCGCCACTTGATGCGCGCCCTCGCGCAAGTCGAATGTCGAAAGTCCTGCCGGATCAAATTCAAGTTACTATCGTTTCACGCAGCAGATTGACAACTATGATCACCATCGTAACGTGACGGCTGTTCCATGATTTGCCGCCCCAGCGCGTTTCGTTCAGAACCAGTAGTCATCGATTTTATATAGAACCAACATCACCCTCAAACATTTCTTTCGAGGATTTAATATGAAGGCATCACCCCTTACTGTGACTTCCCAACTTAGTGCTTGCGTCTTCTTGATCTTGCTATTGTTTGTTGTGAATGTTTCCGTGGTTGTGGCACAGCGGCCAATCAGTGATATCGATCGCGATCGCGGCCACGTCATGCTCCAAAACATAAAAGATGATCTGAAGAAAAACTATTACGATCCGGCACTCCATGGCATGGATGTGGAAACTCGTTTTCACCTAGCCGATGACAAAATAAAAACTGCCACCTCCATAGGTCAAATTTTTGGGATCGTGGCCCAGGCCTTAAGCGACTTGGACGACTCGCATACATTCTTCCTGCCGCCGGAACGCGCGTATAAATTGGAGTATGGCTGGCAGATGCAGATGATTGGCGACAAGTGTTACATCGTTGCGGTGAAGCCGGGCAGCGATGCCGAAGCAAAGGGCTTGAAAGAAGGAGACGAAATCTATTCGATCTTCGGCTATCAACCGCTTAGGGACAACATCTGGAAACTCCAATATCTGATTCGCGCTTTGCGGCCTCAGCCTGAGGTGAAATTCGTCGTCATGAAATCCGACGCGAAGCCGCGAGAGGTCGATGTGCTTGCCAAAATTACGACCGGGAAACGTGTCGTCGACCTAACGGGCTCTGATGAAGGAGCCGATATTTGGAATTTTGTGAGGCAAGAGGAAGAAGAGAACCGCCTGCACCGTCATCGATACCTGGAAATGGAAGACACCTTCGTTTGGAAGATGCCCGCCTTTGACATGTCGAGAGAAAAAATAGATGACTTTGTAGGCAAGTTTCGCAAACGAAAAGGGTTGTTGTTGGATCTTCGTGGCAACCATGGTGGCTATGAAGATACTTTGTTACGGTTGCTGGGAAACGTCTTCGATCATGATGTCAAACTGGGGGACGTAAAGCGGCGCAAAGAGCAGAAGCCGCTACTGGCGAGGACGCGCGGTAAGGATGTTTTTAGCGGCAAACTAGTCGTCCTGATTGATAGTGAATCGGGCTCGGCCGCGGAACTTTTTGCCCGCGTTGTGCAACTCGAGAAGCGAGGAATAATCATTGGAGACCGCTCAGCAGGCGCGGTGATGCGGGCCAAACAATACCCTCATCAGACAGGCATGGATGTTGTTGTTCCTTACGGTGCCAGCATTACCGATGCTGATATCATTATGACTGACGGAAAGAGCCTTGAGCGCAGCGGCGTTATGCCTGACGAGATCAGGCTCCCTTTGCCGGCTGATTTGGCGGCGAAACGAGATCCGGTGTTGGCCTACGCGCTCTCATTACTTGGGAACAAGATTACTCCCGAAGAAGCAGGCGCGCTGTTCCCACTTGAGTGGAGAAAGTAGGGTGTTTAAGTTTAGCGTGATGCCCCTAGCATAACGCTGAGTGATTCTCTTCCAAATCGCCGTTGCAACTTGCGCGCGAGCGGCGCTCCGAATTTCACTATTGCTTTTTGTGGGCGTGAAAAAGCATAGATGTCATACCAAACGGAATTATCGTCGAGCTGCTCGATAGTGAAACGTTCCTCGCCGCGCTCGGCGTGATCCGGCAACGTGCCATAAGCAAAGCCAAATCTTTTCACTGGTCCATCGTCGTTAATCGTATAGACAATGCGGCAGGCATTCAGCGACCAGAAGCCGAATGTCTGGGCCCGAACTGCGACGGTCGTTCCCGTTCGCAACGGGCTGCCGTGCGGGACCACGCTGGCCCAACCAAGTTCAAAATGTCGCCACCTGCTTAGCGCATCGCTGGCGCGCATAAAAGTTTCGCTACCTTCACCAAGCCGGATGCGGTTGTGATCGATGGTGTAGCCGGACGGTGGGGCTGTTTGCGTAGCGCCAACTTCGCTGTAGGAAAAAGGAAGGTGGCGCTGAGAAGAAATGAATTGCCGAATTACTTTCTCGTCAGGCTGGCGCAACAGAAACATTTGTTTTAATCGTTCTTCGCTTTGTTGCTGCCGGTTGCAGCGCGCGCGCGTGGATGATGATTGTCATAAGCGGCACGCAGGTGTTGGTCAGTAATGTGCGTGTAGATTTGCGTCGTGGAAATGTCGCTGTGGCCCAGCAGCGCCTGTACTGAACGCGAGTCGGCGCCGTGTTGCAGCAAGTGAGTAGCAAAACTATGGCGCAGCGTGTGTGGCGAAACGTTGCTGATGCCAATGCTTTCTGCGTAATGCTTGATTGTGGCCCAGGCAAAATGACGCGTGAGTGGCTTGCCGCGGCTTAGAAAAAGATTTGCATAAGGCGACTTGCCATACGAGGCTTTGATCCAGGCATATTGTTGCAGCCAGTGAATGGCGCTTTTCCCCAACGGCACGCGCCGCTCTTTGCTGCCCTTGCCATGACAACTGACGATGCCGGTATGAAGATCAACGTCCGTTTGTTTCAGAGAAACCATTTCGGAAACGCGCAAACCCGCCGCGTACATCAACTCGAGCATCGCGCGGTCACGTATGCCGTCAGGCGTTGAAATATCCGGCGTGGCAAACAAGCGATCAATTTCTTCTTCAGTCAAAAACTTCGGTAGGTAAGAAAACTTTTGCGGCGTGTCGAGATCTTCCGCCGGATGCTGTTTGATGTGGCCGTCGAGCATTAGGAAGCGGAAGAAACCGCGCGCGGCGCTGACGGCGCGAGCTACGGATGAAGGCGCCAACCCTTCGCGGGAGAGCTGGGCGATCCACTTGCGCAGGTCCGCGCGAGACAAATCGGAAACAGGCCGCTTCGTCTTGCTGGCCCATAGCTCAAGCCGGTTGAGATCCCGACGATAGCTTTCGAGCGTATTGCGCGCGAGGCCCTTCTCCACCTGAATGTAGGTGAGAAATTCTTTTACTAAGTCGCGCTGGGTAGTTTTGGTCATGGCTCGAAACGATTCCGAGCACAGTATAGACGAGGATTCAAAGAGGCGGGCTAGCTATTCGTAGCGCAGGCATTCGATGGGATCGAGACGAGAGGCCTTGCGCGCCGGCCAGACGCCGAAGATCAACCCGACGCCAATCGAGACGGTGAGTCCGGAGATAACGGCCCAACTGGGTATCGAAGCTGGCAGAGAGGGAACGAGCAACATGACTATGCGGCTGATGCCGACGGCCAACAGCACGCCAAGTATGCCGCCAAGAAAAGTCAACGTCATCGCTTCAAACAAGAACTGGCGCACAATATCTCTGCGGCGCGCGCCGAGGGCTTTACGCACGCCAATCTCTTTCGTTCGTTCCGTGACGCTCACCAGCATGATGTTCATCACGCCAATGCCGCCAACCAAAAGTCCCAGGCTGGAAATGGCAATGGCAATCAGTCCCACCATGGCGGTGATGCTATCGAACTGCTCGATAAACTTGTCGGCTGTTTTGATGTCGAAGTTGTCGGGGTCGCTGAACTTGACGTTGCGGCGGCGGCGCAGAACGTCTTCGGCTTGTTGCAATGCTTCGGCCGTCTGACCTGAACGCGCTTTAATTACGAGCAACAAGTAACCTTTCGCGGGCGCGATCTTTTGCGCGGTGCGAAACGGAATGAACACGGCATTGTCTTCGTCGTTCTCGCCAAAGAAGCCGGCCTTTCTTTTCTCCAGCACGCCGATCACTTCAAAGTTATAACCCCCCATCCGCACCTGCGTTCCCGCGATTTGATTCTGACCCGGGAACAAAGCATCGGCAGCATTAACTCCAATCACCATCACGTTCGCACGCTGCTGATCATCGTTTTCGGTTAGAAAGCGGCCTTCTCTAACCACGATGTTGGTGATGCCGGCGTAGTTTGCTGAGACGCCCTGGGTGTTGCCCCAGCGATAGTTGTGGCCGTTGTAGGTGACGTTGTCGTCAAATGGACCACCGCCATAACCGACGTTGGGCGCCACCTGGGCCACTTCTTCAACCGCACTTGCCTGCATCTGAATCGCCTCAGCGTCAGCGACTGTCAGCGGCTTGCGGCTCCGCTCGGAACGATCTTCAGTCACGCGCGGGCCAGTGGAAAGATGAAAAGCATAGATGTTGTTAGTGCCGTACTCTTCGATGATGGACACGATGTTCTGGCGCAGGCCGGTAAGAATTGAGGCAATTGTGATCGCTGTCATGACGCCGATCACGATACCGAGGACGGTAAGGAAGCTGCGAAACTTGTGCGAACGTACACTGTCGAGCGCCATCCGCAGCGTTTCGGTTACAGCACTTCTGGGAAACTTCAGCTTCATTGCACTCTAGGTCGCTTGCGTCAGTGCCAGAATCGGATCCAGCCGCGCTGCTTTGAAAGCCGGATAGATGCCGGCAATCATGCCAATCGCCGTCGAGACGATCAGCGCCAGCAGGATGTAACCGATCGTGATCGTCATCGTGATCGAAGCCAGGGCGGTAATTAACGCAGTCACGCCCCACGAAAGCAGCAGTCCCAGCACGCCGCCCAGCCCGCAAAGAATTGCCGACTCAATTAGAAATTGGAGCAGTATCTGCTTGCGCGTTGCGCCCACAGCTTTGCGCAGTCCGACTTCGAAAGTGCGTTCAGTCACACTAACGAGCATGATGTTCATCACCACGATGCCGCCGACAATCAGCGTGATCAGCGTAATGGGAACAACTACAGCAGCGATGCTGCCGGTGAATTGATCGATCTGGTTATTGAGTTCTTCAACGTTAACCAGGCCGAAATCATCTTCGTCGTTGCCGTTCAGGCGATGTTTGTTGCGCATGGCAACGCGTGCATCTTCGATGGCAGTTTGAAAGATTTCGCGATTGGGCGCCTTGCCGTGAATTTGCAAGCCATTGCGCCCAAAAATTTGCAAGTGCGTGGTGACGGGAATGTAGAGATGTCGATCGAATGAAGAGCCAAAGAAAGAACCGCGAGCTTCCTCAACGCCAACAATACGCATCGGCAAACCACGAACCTTCAAATACTTTCCAATCGGATCCGTGTTCGGGAAGAACTTTTCCTTGATGTCGTTGCCCAGTACGCAGACAAAGGCCGAGCGCTGGACTTCGTCATTCGATATAAAGCGTCCCTCGGCGATAGTTTTGTCTTCAATGTCTACCATATTCGCCGACGCGCCAAAGACGAGCGCGCCGGGAAACTCAATCGCATCCTGTTTCAGATCCGCTTGTCCCTGAACTTCAGCGCCAACCTCTGCGCAGTCCTTGCAGTGGTCGCGCACCCATTCGTAGTCGTCCCAATTGAGCCGCTTGTTGCGCCGGTTAGCGCGTTCGAACGCGTCATCCGACATCTGTCCGGAAAACGCGATGCGTGCAATCATGAAGTGGTTACTGCCAAGCACCTTCGCCACTTTGTCGACCACATAAGTGTTTAGTCCGCTTATCGACGCGCCCACTGTTACCACCGAAGCTACACCAATGATGATGCCGATCAGCGTCAGGAATGCGCGCAGCTTGTGCGCGAAGATCGACTGGAGCGCGATCTTCAGGGCATCGGAATAAAAGGAAAAGAAGGCTTTCATTGAAGTGTTGACCGCAACAACTAGCAGGCAATCAAGCTGTACGACAGTTTACGGAACAAAGTTTGATCCGGATTTTCGGACGCGCAAAACCGGCGCTCGATCCCTTATCAGAGTCAACGCCGGCCGCGCAGTTTTGTTAACAGTTAGGTTAGTTCAGCCGTGGCTTCTTCCGACGGTGCAAGCGAAAACTTGTTTGCCCAACGGATACGTCCGGTAACTTGCATGGCCACGAAGAGGGTGGCAACGGAGCCGATAGTAATGGCGAGACCGGTGAATCCCTTCAGGAAAAACGCATAGGAAAACATGATCAGGTAAACAAACTGGGCGAGCGCGGCTTCGCGACTGGCAAAGTGGAGGCCCACCACCAATCGTAAGTAACTAACAACCAAAAAGATGGAAACTGCGGCGGATATCGCAAAAGCCGCATGGATGGAAACATGATCGACGAGGTAAGCCAACAATAGGTGGAAAGAGAAGAAAGCTGCCGCGAGAAAAAAGTAGTTCATCGGGTGAAGCTCGATGCCGCGCATGGTTGTAATGATCAGCATGATGAAAAAGAAAAAGAAGAGGGAAACTGGCGCAAAGAAACTGATCCTGCCGGCCAATGGTCCCGGTTGAAGTTTTTCCGGCATCACCATCGCGATTTGGTAACCTGAAACCAAATTCTTGTACGACCATACGAGATCCCAACCGCTACCACTTTCATGTTTTTCAGAAGGCGACAGCGTGTTATCGGGAAAATCGATATCTTTGAAGTTGGTCTTCATCTTCAAGTCAAAGTCGCGCACTTGCGTCACGTCTTTGCTGCCAAAGCTGTATCGCCATTCATTGAGACCTTGTGAGCGATAGCCTACTGCGAGGCGCGCGACCGCACCGGCCGGAACCTTGAACGAACCACTCGCTGCGTTTGCCTCGTTCCTGAGGGGCACGGGCGTGCCGTCAACGGTGAAAATGAGGTCGTCGTAAATTGCTTTTGCGGTGGGAAAATTTAACTTGAAGAAGACGGATTCCTCTTTGTCGCTCGGATTGCGAAAGCCGTAGTTGCCGGCGAAATCAACTTTGTAGGTGCTATACCACAACAACCCTTTTTGCCGATGCTCCAGATCGAGCACCACGTTTATCGCGCTACTCTCCAACGGCAACGGCGTAGTCACGGCATCGTCAATTGTCTTGACGATCTTTTTGCCGTTCTCAGTGCTTTCTTCCTTGCGCTGAACGATGTGGGTAAACGAAGCAGTGGGCGGTGATTGGTCCTGCGGCGCGCCCCAGGTGGAGGTCACGCTGTTATCCGAAGCAGCCGCGGAATCATAGGTACGCGAAAAGATCGTGCCGCCGAGAATCGCCCAGGCAACGGAAGCGCATATGAAAATGAAAGCAATGGCAATAATTCGTTTAGTCACTTTAATACTCCTCGAAATGGTTTCGTCCAGCCGGTAGATTTCTTCAAGCATTCTGTGTCGCTGCTCGTAACCTGAACAATGTGGCCATCCACAACACTGGGGAAGTGGATCACCTGCGCGTGCGTTAGATCTGAAATTTTGTTTTCTTGTGCAGCAGACTGTTCTCGTGCCCAACTATGAAATGCGTCTCGGGTCCGCCTTCATGAATCAACAAGGTCGGGCTTTGGATGTCTGCAGGCAAATCAAAGACAACAGTGGTTTGATAACTCTCGCCTGGCCGGAGCGGCGTGCTGAAAGGCATGCCCGCCTGATTCAATCCTTGCAGCAAGTGTTCGGCTTCTGCCGCAGGGAGGTATTGCTTTCCATTAGCATCAACCACGACGGCCACACGGGAGTTGGGATAAAGCACCGCACTGCCGCGCGTAGGGCTGATGGTCGTTTCGTCGAAGCGGGTCTTAACAGTAATCACGCGAAACAGTCCCGCCGCGGTCAGTTGATTAGGCACAGCGCCCAGCGTCTTTGTAGCTTGCGAATCCAGAATTGAGTAAGCGAGATGGCAATCGATTTCGCAAAAATGCTTTTCCTGGCCGCGCGCCAGCACCTGCTCGCTGCTGGCCCAGGAAAAAATCAACAGCAAGGAGAGGTAGAGCGCGACTACAACCACAACACCCAGGGCGCTGAATTTCGTTAATGAGAGCCTTTTCGTGACTAGAGAGAAAATAAGCACGAGCACCAGACCGAAAATCAGCAATGCCGTGCCCAGGCAGAGCAGCGCGCCTATTGGCGCTGCCAGATTTACGTTGGTGTACATTGAGATTCCTTCACCAAAAGTTCTTCAAAGCGCTTTGCAAAGCAAAGTGCAAAGGCAAAAAAAAAGCGCTCAGCGATTGCGCACCTGCTTGATCAGGGTCTCCATATGACTGACGTAGTTTTCCAGCGCGCGCTTGCCGGCAGCCGTCAACTTGTATTCCGTTTTTGGGAGTCGCCCCTCAAACGACTTGGTGCAGGCAATATAACCACCGTCTTCGAGCTTGCGGGCATGCACGCTAAGGTTGCCGTCGGTGGTGTGCATCAGCTGCTTTAGATCGTTGAAGGTCAATGACTCATTTGCTGCCAGCGCGCTGATGATGCCCAGCCGCATCCGTTCGTGAATCAGGCGGTCGAGCGAATGCGCCGGATGTTTCGCCCTGGATGGGTGCGCATCGGCGGCGGCAGGCGCGCCGCTGGTTTCACGTTTCTTGTGCGTCGAATGTTTTAGTGCTGCGTGTCTAACCACCGTATCTCCTTGCAATGATTACCCCGAAAATAATATGCAAGCCGCCGAAACCGGCAGCCATAAACCAATCGGCGAAAACCGCTGGCGCAAACAAGGTCGCGGCGCCCAGGACCATAAATGCTAAACCCATAATCGGCACGACGCTTACAGAAAACATTCCGCCGGTGATTACTCCGGTTCCATAGAGCAATAACCATAGTCCGGGAATCGCGTTCGTCGATCCCGAGCGATATAGCACCAGACTCAAGATGGCGCCGGCGAGTAGTGGCGGCGACAAACTAAACGCCACCTTACGACCGGGCCCGGACAGCAAAGGAGTTTTTGTCGCCCGCGCCTTGCGATCCATGGACCACCCGGCAATGAGCAGCGCAACCACGGCTTCGGCAAACCAGATCATCAGCCAGTTCTTGAAGCTCTTCTGCTGGCCGGCAAGAAAACCTGTAGCCAAGGCCGCCGCCAAAGCTGTGCAGCCAATCGCCACCAGACCCCAGCCGGATATGGCCGTGAACGCGGTAGCGCGTTCCATGGTTTCGCGAATGTATTGAAGATTGTCCATCGCGCGCGTATGCAGCGCGGGCGGCTCTTCTTGTTGCGGCGTTACCAGTTGGATTGAGCCCATAAGCGAATAATAAGCGCGGCGCGCTAGCGCCGTCAAGTACTTTATGCGACAAAGAACAAGAAACTCCCAGAGAAAGTCGAAGGAATTACCAGTGGCGCAACTAAATTTGGGCTGGGCTGGGTTTGCTGAGAGCGGGTTTGGTGGTGACTGAAGCCCGGCGCCAGCGAATGATTAACAAAACCAGCGCGCCGGTGCCGACTATGATGCTAATTAGTTGTGAAGTCGAAAGGCCGGTCCTGGTTGTCAGCCCAAACACATCACCGCGCGGATCGTCGCGCAGGAATTCAATCAAGAATCGGATGATGGAATAAAGTAGCGCGTAGAGCAGAATCACCTGGCCGTTAAAACGCTTGTGCTTGTGCAGCCATAGCAGAAAGAAAAAAACGATGAGCATGGAAAACGATTCGTAAAGCTGCGTTGGATGCAAGGGCACGTCAATGGGCACGCCGGTGATTTCGTGACCCAGCTCGGTAAACTTTACGCCCCAGGGCAGCGTGGTCGGTTTTCCCCAACAGCAGCCCGCTGAAAAACACCCTAATCGTCCAAAGAAATTGCCCACCGCAATTGCCGGTGCGCAGGCGTCTGCAGTTTTCCACCAGGGCAAATTGTAACGACGCATTAAGAAATAGCCGGTAAGCACGGCGCCGATGAGGCCACCGTAAAAGACTCCGCCCGAGCGCAGAAAATCCAGCGAGATAAGTTGCAAAGGATGATCGCGATACTCCGGTTCGGTGAAGAACATCAAAACTTTGGAGCCAATCAGAGACGCCAGCAGCATCCACAAACTGAGATCGTAAATCTTTTCTTTTGGCAGGCCATCGCGCGCAGCCAGCTTAACTGCAATCAGGATCGCGCAAAGAAACGCCAGCGCGAGAAATACGCCGTAGGTATTGATGGGGAAACCATGGATGCGGAAAAGTTCAGGAAACATTTGTCAGAAGTCAGAAGTCAGAAGTCAGAAGTCAGTAGAAAGTTGCTGCAAGCAATTGACTACTAACTAATGACGACCGACTTCTTCTTATCAAAAACCAAGTCATACGCCAGCAGCAGCGCGCCAATGGTGATGCTGGCGTCGGCCACGTTGAACGTTGGCCAGTGATATGAATGGGCATGCAGCACAATGAAATCGATTACATAACCAAACCTTGCGCGGTCAGTCAGATTACCGGCGATTCCTGCCAGCAGTAGCGCGCAGGCTCCCAGAACACGGTCATCGTTGCGCGGCGTGCGCACGAAATAATAAAACACCGCCGCGGCCGCCACGATTGCCAGTCCCACGAAGAACCAGCGTCCAAACGAACCACCTTCCTGCAACTGGCCGAAAGCGATGCCGCGATTTTCAGTATAGACGAGGTCGAAAAAGCCCTGAATGATAGTGTGATCGACTTGAAAGCGAAGAGTGCGAACGGCCCACGCCTTGGTCGTTTGATCGACCATGAAAATGCCGAAACTGGCGAGCAGATAACCGGCGCGCCAGCCAAAACTCGTTCGCGCGCTGGTATTCAATTCAGCTTTTTCCACTGTTGCATTCATCTTATCGAGCTTCGCCCTCAATCTCTTCAAGCGCGGCAACGCAACGCTCGCAAACATTTGGGTAGCGGCTTGATTCGCCGACGCGCGTCGAGTAGTTCCAGCAGCGTTCGCATTTCTCACCTTCAGCCGGCAAGACCTTTACGACAAAACCGTCTGCGCCTTCATCCGTCCGCGTTAATTCAATCTGGGAAACGATAAAAATGTAGCGCAGTTGATCGCGATAGCGAAGTAACAAATCATAGCTGGCGCCGGTTGCAGCAATGTCCACGCGCGCGTCGAGCGAGCTGCCGATCACTTTGGCCACCCGGGCTTCTTCCAGCGCTTGCAGCACGTCCTCGCGGATCTCAAACAATCGTTTCCAGTTTGAAATTAAGACCTTGTTAACTGCACCCTCGGCGTCAGGAAACAGAGCCAGGTGAACAAATTCAGGCCGCTCGTTATCGGCAGGCAAGTTTTCCCAAATCTCATCGGCAGTAAAAACCAGCAGCGGCGCGAGCATGCGCGCCAGCGCGTCCGCGATGCGATGGAGCGCCGTTTGCGCCGCACGACGTGCCTGGTTACGCGGCGCGAAAGTGTAGAGCCGATCTTTCAGAATATCGAAATAACGCGCCGACAGCGTGACGGTGCAGAAGCGATAGAGCGCATGATAGGCCGTGTGGAATTCATAAACGTCATACGCGTCGCGCACCGTTTTAATAACCGCATCAAGCTCGGCCAGCGCCCAGCGATCGATTTCCTGCATCTCTGCGTCCGGCACGCTGTCGCGCGCCGGATCGAACCCATAAAGATTACCGAGCGCAAAGCGCGCGGTGTTCCGAAGTTTGCGGTAGCCATCCGTGACGCGCTGAAGAATCTCTTTCGACGAGCGCATGTCATCGAAATAATTTGAAGAGGCACACCACAGGCGCAGTATGTCGGCGCCTGATTCCTTTATCACTTCATCCGGGGGCACCGCATTTCCGCCCGATTTGTGCATTTCCTTTCCCTGTGCGTCGACGGTCCAGCCGTGTGTGATTACGGCTTTGTAAGGAGCGCGATCGTGGGCCGCGAGCCCGACCATCAGCGACGAATTGAACCAACCACGAAACTGATCGCCACCTTCCAGATAGACATCTGCCGGCCAGCGCAACTCTTCGCGATTCTCAAGCACCGCAACCGACGAAGAGCCACTGTCGAACCAGACGTCGAGAATGTCAGTCTCCTTGGTCCACTCGGTTGCGCCGCATTGTTTACAGGTGTAAGCCTCGGGCAACAATTCGCGCGCTTCTTTTGTGTACCAGGCATCAGACGACTCACGTTCGAAAATGTCGGCGACGTGATTGATGACCTCAGGCTCTGCGACTGCTTCAGGGCACTTGGCGCAATAGAAAACGGGAATCGAAACTCCCCAGATGCGTTGTCGCGAGACGCACCAGTCCGGTCTCCCCTTCAGCATATTGCGCATGCGCACTTCGCCCCACGAGGGGAACCACTTCACGCGTTCAATCTCGCGCAAGGCTGCGGCGCGCAAAGACGTTTCGCCTTCAGCAAAGTTTTCAGTGAAGTTGCTCCGGTCGCGGCCGTCTTCGTCTTTCTCAATCGCTTCAACCACAGCGCCAACGGCCCGATCCATGGAGATGAACCACTGGGGCGTGGCGCGAAAGATCACGGGATTCTTGCAGCGCCAACAGTGTGGATAACGATGACTATATTGCTCGGTAAACAAAAGCACGCCGCGCTCGCGCATGAACTCCACGATTTTCGGGTTAGCATCAAACACGCTTTGGCCGGCGAAATGTTCGACCTCGGGCGTGAAGTGTCCGGCGTTATCAACCGGGCAATAAATCTCCAAACCATAGCGCCTGCCGATCACAAAATCGTCGTGGCCATGACCGGGCGCGGTGTGCACGCACCCGGTGCCCGCTTTGTTTGATGCCTGTTTCTCGTGAGCGTCTTTCACATCGAGTTCAGTTTCCGCGTCGGCTTCGCCGCCGAGTGTCACGTGTTCACCGACCATCAACAGCGAAGGGCGATCAATCCATGCATGGCGACATTCCAGGCGGTCGAGTTTCGCGCCAGGAAAGCGGGCCAAAACTTTCACCGGACCGGGTTTACCGCCATCATCGCTTTGCGCGAGCTCACATTTGTCGACGACTGCGTCCAGTAATTCACTGGCCACAATGTAAACTTCGTCGCCGTTTTCAAACGCAGCATATTGAAAATCCGGATGAACGGTAATGCCGAGATTTGCAGGCAAGGTCCAGGGCGTCGTCGTCCAAATCAGAACAAACACTTTGCGACCGGCAAGCGCCGGATCGATCAACGCAGGATCGCTGGCCAGCGGAAATTTCACATAGACCGACGGGCTGGTGTGCTGATGATATTCAACCTCGGCCTCGGCGAGCGCGGTTTGATCGTGAATGCACCAGTAAACCGGACGCGCGCCTTTGTAAACGTAGCCACGCTCAACGAAGCGCCCAAACAGTCGCGCAGTTTCGGCTTCGTAATGGTTGGACATCGTCAGGTACGGATTGTTCCACTCGCCCAGAATGCCCAATCGTTGAAAGTCACGCGTCTGTCGCTTCAATGCCTGCGCCGCATGTTCGCGACAGGCGCGGCGAATAGCGACGGGCGGCATGTTTGCTTTTTTGGCGCCGAGTTTGCGATCGACATACAACTCAATCGGCAATCCATGACAGTCGTAACCTGGAACGTAAGGCGCGTCGTAGCCCATCATGCTGCGCGACTTAACGACAAAGTCTTTCAGGATCTTATTCATTGCCGTGCCGAGATGAATGTCGGCGTTCGCGTAGGGTGGTCCATCGTGCAGGATGAACTTTTCGGCGCCGCTGCGCGCTTTGCGGATCAATTCATACAGATTAACTTCCAACCATTTTTTCAACCGCGCCGGTTCCGTCTGCGCCAGACTCGCCTTCTGAGAAAATCCGGTCTTCGGCAGGTTGATGGTCTTTTTCAGATCGAATGGAGTTTCAGTAGACATAAGCGTCGATTCAGAAGACAAGAATACTAACAGTTGAACTATGCATGATCAAAAAAGAGAAGCGCGGTCCTGAGTCCCATAGGGACGCGATGTTTATAGTATTCTGACCATTTTAAGACTCTTCGTTCATCAGGAGCTTTGAATTAGTAATTATCGCGAAGCTGCGAAGCGCTGCGCTCCTGATGAACGAATGGCGGCGGGCGGAACACGGGTGCTATAAACATTGCGCACCTATGGAGCGCTGAGAAACGAAAAACCCGAACCAATCGCCTCCGGGATGAGTGGTTCGGGTTCATTCAGCCTTAATGGCTTCAGCCGGGTCAGCCAATAAACATCTCATCCTCTCCATAGGTTTGATTGATGGGCTTCGGTAGTGGGGCCACGAGTACCTCGAGGCCACGCCGAAAGCCCGCCATAATCGCGGCGATCTCGCGAGCCGGCTCAACCACCCGGCGCTGAATAAAATCGGTGGTAGTCACTATCTGATCATGAGTGCGATCGATGGTGCGGCTGACGAGCTCGACCTTGTCGCGCGCCTCGCCCGCCGTGTCGCTAAACAGGTCCTTTAACTCGCCAACCTCATCCTTGATTATGGCCAACGATTCAGAAAGGTTCATGGTAGCGGTCGAGAGATGGCCAGACACGGCATTGAACTGTTCGGCAATTTGCTTACCCTGAACGGCGATCTGTTTGCCCTGCTCGCTGATCATGGTGACGCGCTCGATCAACGGCTCGAGCTTTTGCTCCAGCCGAGTCACCGACTTCACGGCGCGATTAACAAAGACTGCAATCGCGATCATCGCCACGGCGATGATGATGAACGACAAAGCGATCACCACCATCACCCAGAACATGGGATCGCTGGGGTTTATTTGTAGGGCAAGCATAGACATTTTCAATTTCCGAATGCCGATTGCCGATTTTCAAAGCAAATGAAAACCTGCGCTTCAAAGTTGCCTGTTTAGGCCAGAGACCAATCGGCAATCGGCAATCGCAAATCGGCAATGCATTAGTTCGCCTTCTCGGTGTACTTAGGCGCAGCTTCAATCCGGCCGGACATTTCTGTCTTGCGCTTCTCTTCCTGGTAGGCCTTCTTGCCGGCGTCAATCGCCGCTGCTACGGTGCTGGTTTGGCGTGTTGCCGTTTCGCGCGCGGTCTGTGCCACCTCGCCAACCTTGCTCGCCGCTTGCGTATAAAGATCTGAAGCTCGCTCGCTCGCTTGCGAGTAAAGCTCAGTGGCACGCTCACGCGTGGCGTCGTAATACTCGCCGGCGCGCTCCCCCACTTGTTGCGCCGCCTCACGCGACTTGTCGATGCCCTTGCGGGTCGCGTCAGCAATGTCGCCGCGCAGCTCCTGTCCGGACTTGGGAGCGAAGAGCAAAGCAATAACGGCACCAATGCCGCCACCTATCAAAAGGTAGGTCAGGCGCGTTGAGATGCTGTCGCCAGAGTCACGTCGATAATTATCGTTTGCCATAAAGAAATTCCTTTCATATGAAGCAAAGTCATTTGCTTCGCGGGCTATGGTTTATTGGAGAATTTTCAGAGATTGACTATAACAAATTGGTCCAAGGCCACGCAACAAACGCTCCCCGTCGGTAGTGGGTCAGTTTCGCTGCAAATGTCCGATAAACTTTGGTTTGTCGCGGGGTTACGACAAGCTAAAGCTTATCGGACACCAAACTGACCCATTACCTCCCCGTCATGCCGGTAGCCTCAATATTCCAATCAGCGCTGCTTTGCGACCGCCAACGCCGGCTCTGACTTACCGTTTACAAGGGTGATTTACTCGTTACCGCTTTCGCCGCCTGAACCTTTACCGTTGTACTGATCGAGTTTGCGGTAGAGGGTCTTGCGGCCGATGCCGAGCGCTCGAGCGGCGTGAGTTTTGTCACCATGCGTGTAATCGAGGGTCGCTTCAATAGCCTGCTTTTCTATCTCATCCATCGATGATGGTACCGTCACTGCAAACGTCGTGGTCCGTCCTTCGCTTGCTGCGTGCGCGCGTTCGACCTTGATGCGGTCCCGTTCCTGCAAAGCGATCCTGCTGATAGCTTCCGGCAAATCTTCCAACTCTATCTGTCGTCCGGAAGCAATAATCACAGCGCGTTCGATTGCGTTTTCCAGTTCGCGCACATTACCGGGCCACTCGTACGTGATCAAAGCCTGCAAAGCATCTTTCGAAATTCCCGAGATGAAACGCCCGGTCTTTTGTTTATAGTGTTCGAGAAAGTGAATGACCAGCGGATGAATGTCTTCCGAGCGCTCGCGCAATGGCGGCAACCCAATGGGGAAAACGGACAGCCGGTAAAAAAGGTCGCGGCGAAAAGTTCCGAGTTCGGTGGCGCGTTCGAGATCCACATTTGACGCGGCTATGATGCGCACGTCCGCCTTCAGCAGTTCACTGCCACCGACACGGGTAAACTCCCCATCCTGCAAAACGCGCAGCAGGCGCACCTGCGCCGACAAGCTCATCTCCCCAACTTCGTCGAGAAACAATGTGCCGCCATTGGCTTCTTCAAATCTTCCCTGGCGGCGCGCGCGCGCATCGGTAAAGGCGCCTTTCTCGTGACCAAACAATTCCGACTCGAGCAGTGTTTCGGGAATAGCGCCGCAATTAAGTTTCACGTACGGCTGATCTTCGCGACCGGAGTTGTAGTGGATCAGATTGGCGAGCAGTTCTTTGCCTGTGCCTGACTCTCCCTGAATGAGCACCGTCGTCTGCGTGTCAGCGACGCTGAGTGCCAACTCTATTGCACGGCGAATCGCTTGCGTTTGGCCAATCAGCCGGTCTTCGCCATAGCGTTCGTGCAGCGCGTCACGCAAGTGCATGACTTCAGCCGACAGTTGATCGCGTTCCAGGGCGGTGCCAATCTGATCCGCAATGCCCTCAACCAGCGCGACTTCGTGATCCTGAAAACCCTGGCGCGCTTCGCTCCAAACCAGGCCCAGCAGTCCAAACGTGTGACCAGCAACGCGCACGGGCGCAACCAGCGCCGCGCGTCCGCCGAGAATCGAATTAAACATCAGACGAAAGGGAAACGGCAGATCGGAATCCAGCAGCCGCAAAGTTTTTCCTTCGGTCAGCACTTCGATCGCCTTCGGGAACTCGGTGAGATCGAGCGACTGTGCATGTTCCTCAATCAAGCCCTGCACTGATTCGATGGTTGCGTGCGGCGCCGCTTTAAATGCCACCAGACTGATGCGTCCACCTTTGGGATCGAGCACGCCCAGCGCGGAATAATCCGCGCCCACGAGTGTGATCGCGCGCTCGAGGACCAGCGAAGAAACTTCGCGGAAATCGGAGCGCGCATTGATCGCGTTCGCTATTTCCAGCAGCGCGCGTTTTGTTTCCGCCTCTCGTTCCTTGTCGGTGTAGAGCCGGGTGTACTGGTAGCCCACGCCAATCTGTCGCGCAATCGACTCGAGAAACGCAACTTCATCATCGAGCCAAACCCGTAGCGTGCGCGTCGTGTGCATGCCAACCAAACCAAGCACGTCATCGCCAAGCAGAACCGGCACCACCAACAGCGACCGTGTACCCAAACCTTTGGCCAGCATGCGGACCTTCTGGTTCAAATCCGGCGCCGAAGTATCGTCAAGCCGGATTGGCCGGGTGATGTCAACGTGTTCCGACAGTTGCGTTAAATCAAAAGGAATGGCAGTGCCCAGACTTGAAGGAACGTCTTCTGAGGCGCGCCATTCATGACTGATGCGCAGCTCGCTGGGCGAGGTCAACTGAATAACGTCGCAGCGATCGACATTCATCATGCGGCCCAGCTCAGAAACGATGACGGTCAGAAAGCGATCGAGGTTGATAGCCGACGGCAGCGTCAAGGCGAGGCGATTGATGATTCCTTCGCGCGCCTCGTGCATCTTGATTTTGCGCTCGAGCGAGAGAGATTGGGCAGTGTCTGACATAGGGAATTAGTTCACTCAGGATCATAACGAACCAGTGATCAAGTTGCAAAGCCGCGAATTGACAGTTCAATATTTCATTAGACACCGGACTGCATCCCCAGATTCAGAAACCGTTTAAACGGTTTCTTATTCGTCTACCAAACCAGGTCGGGCTAAAGCCACGGTGCTAATGAGAAGTTGGCGGATAGTTAACCTTTACTCGCGCTCTCAAGCGAAGCGTCGTTGCATGGCTGTGACGTCATCCGTATACTTTTGAAAGTTCTTATCAGTTTGGAGTTTGTAACGCATGCCGATTTACGAATTTGAATGCACAAAGTGCAAGGCACACACCGAAGTCTTTCAGAAGATGAACGACAAGCAGCCGACGAAGTGCCGGAAGTGTGGCGGCCGTTTGGAACGAAAGGTTTCAGCGTCGGCGATTCAATTCAAAGGCCCCGGTTTTTACCTGACCGACTATGGCCGCAGTGGTCAAAAAGCTCTGGAAAAAAAGGATAGCGAAGCAACCACCGGCGACGATAAAAAATCTGATAAGACGGATAAAACGGATAAGGCTGATAAGAAAACTAAAGACAACTCCCCGAGTAAGAAAACTTCCGAAAAAGCTTCCTCAACCAAAGTCTCAACTGGTGATTGAAGCCCGCGCTTTTCAAGTTCATGTCTGACCGATTAACGACGGCAGCAGCAAACAGCAGCCAGAAAGAGGGAAGGCGTCCGTACGCTTTCTCAACTTTCATTTGCCTGATTGCATTGTTAGGCACCTGCGTGGCGTTGCTGGCCCAGGCAGGCCGCCGCCCGGAGACTAACAGCACTGGCGGAGTGCTGGTAAATGTTGTTGCCAAACGCGCCGACAACTCCTCCCGGCAAATCACTTCAAAACAACTTTCGGTTTACGACAACGGAGTCGAACAAGCCATTCGCAACTTCACTCCCGATCCTGCGCCGGCACGAATCGTGTTACTGGTTGATAACTCACTAACGATCCGCGCGGACGTGGAAAAACTCGAACAGGCGGCGCGCGAGTTTGCCTACGAGATTTACGAAGGCGACAAACTGCTGATAGTTGGTTATGACGAGCAAGCTGAAATCGTTGCCGACTGGACCGACGATGCAAAAGGCATTGACACCGCACTGAAGCTGTTTCGCAAAAAGGGGCAGCCACATTTGTTTGACGCGGTGACAGCGGTAATCGATGAGGCGCTAAGAGCCACGCCCGGGCAAAAGCGCGTCATCGTCGTCATCAGTGACGGGCTGGATCGCGGCAGCAAGACTTCATTCGAAAAGATCCTTTCTGAATTACAGTCACTGGACATTACCGTCTATGCGGTCCAGGCGCAGGACCGCACGCGTGGCGCGATCCGACGCGACGTGCCCAAACCGAAGCAGGTGATCGACAAGCTGGTGGAAGGAACCGGCGGCGTCATCTTCTCAATCGACGAGCCGGCCGTGGCGGCGAAGACAATTTGCGACGAGTTGAAGAAGAATCGTTACGTGCTGTCGTATCTTCCTTCGAACGCGCCGTTTGGTGAAGCACGGAATCTGCTGATCGTCGGCGATGAAGGAATTACTGTGCGGTCAAAGACAAAGCAGCCGCCGAATTAGGGGAACTCAAGTAGTTCAGAGTCCAAGCTTTAGCTTGCATTCGCCGCGCAATCGTCAACCTAAAGGTTGTACTCAAAACTTCTTGTCGCGATCTAAAGATTATTGTTTCCTTCGTGAATAAATGAAGAGAAGGGTGGCAATGATCAACAGCACCAGCGTTTCCATAAAGACGAAGAAGCGCGGAACGAAAATCCCATCTTCGTCATGAGCATCTGAAAACGCGACAAACGTTCCAACGATCAATCCCGCGACCAGCCAAACGATCTGTCGTCTGCGATCCCACATTAAGTAAACAGTAGACAGTAAACAGCAAACAGTAGACAGTAAACAGCAAACAGTAAACAGCAAACAGCAAACAGTAAAACCATTTGCCGGCTGTTTACTGTTCGCTGTTTACTGTTCACTACCTTAGCAACCCCGACAACCAATGCATGATGTTTAGTGCAAACTGCCGGTTGTCATTGCCCGGGACATTCATACCCATGGGAAGGTTTTTGGGACCAAAAATCTGCGCCGAAAGCATTGCGGCCTCGCCGAGCATCACAACCCGGCCTTTACCAAACTTGAACGCAAGTCCTTGCGTCTGACCGGCCACGGATTTCTTTTCGCCGCCCATCGGGTCGGCTTGATCGTTGGCGGTGGCAGCCAAGCGAAGTAATTGCGTAGCTCCCGGCGGACCTTTCAACGCCTGGCCGGTAAACGTCTGCACTCGACTAACTCGCTCACTATCGTTGCGACCCTGCGTAATCGGATGGTCCAGCAACAGTTTGTTTTCTCGCGAAAAAATCAGCAGCGTTGGATTGTTCGGCGCCGAATGTTCGGGATCGAACACGAACCCTTTGCTCATCTCAACCTCGAAACGCTTAGCCAGAATTTGAGCAGCCGCGCCGAACGGCGCATGGTCGGCAATCAACAGCAACGCGCCGCCATTACGCACCCACTCGCTAACAGCGTCGCATTCCTGTTCGGTGAAAGCCGGCTTGTCGGCGCCCTCGTCATCCATATCCTCGGTCCCAAGCGCATTTGCAATCACCAGCAGCTTAAACGTCTGGAGCGACTCTTTACTGAAAGACTTGCGATTAGCCGCAACGTGATAACCGTCGCTGAAGATTAGATCGACGAATGGCTTATAACGACCAGTGGTCGTATGAAAGTTGTTATGACCTTCATCGAACAATACGCGCGGAAAGTTTTTCGTGTAGGCAGGGTGTTCGACATGCGGATTGAAATTAGGGTCGGCCATCTGTTGGGCTAGCGCAGGCACACAAAACGCGATGACTAATGCGCATTTGAATATGAGCATGGCCAATTTAAGAATCATATTGTCCGATGAATGATTGGACGTTGATTTGAGCCGCAGCGCTAAACTCTGACGTGCAATTTCTCTAATCTTTCCGCCGCCAGTTGCAGCGTCTCATCTTTCTTGCAGAAACAAAATCTTACCTGCTGTGCGCCACGCTCGGGAACGCTGTAGAAACTCGACCCCGGCACACAGGCAACGCCAACTTCGCGTATCAGATGTTTCGTAAACTCGACGTCGTCCGCAAACCCAAACGCACTGATGTCGGTCATGATGTAGTAGGCGCCGTCGGGGCGGAAAACACCGAACCCGGCCCGCTCAAGCACCGGCAAAAGCAGATCGCGGCGCGCGCGGTAGTCCGCCTGGAGTCGATCGTAATATCCGGCCGGCAATGACAGCGCGTAAGCGCCCGCGCTTTGCAGTGGCGCGGCTGCCCCGACAGTCAGGAAATCGTGGACCTTGCGAATCGCGCTGGTGATCTCAGGCGCTGCAATGCAGTAACCTACGCGCCAGCCGGTTACCGAATATGTTTTCGACATCGAGTTGACGATGACGGTGCGCTCGCGCATACCGGGCAACTGCGCCATGGAAATGTGCGCGATCTCGGCGCCTTCACACGGATAAACGATGTGTTCGTAAATCTCGTCGGTAAAACAAAGCGCGTCAAACTCCTGACAGAGCCCGGCAATAAATTCCATTTCCGCCTGAGTGAAAACCTTACCCGTCGGATTGTTGGGATTGCAAAGAATGATCGCGCGGGTTTTTGAGTTGAAAACAGATCGCAGCTCTTCCCTGTCGAAACTCCAGTCCGGCGCGCGTAACGGAACATAGCGAGGCGTAGCGTCGGAAAGAATCGCGTCGGGCGCATAGTTTTCGTAAAACGGTTCGAACACGACAACTTCTTCGCCCGGATCGACTGTGGCCATCATTGCCGCAATCATTCCTTCGGTTGAGCCGCAGGTGACGGTCAGCTCCGTTTCCGGATCGACGTCCAGGCCCAAGTACCATTTCGTCTTGCGCGCAATCGCTTCGCGAAAGTCGCGCGCGCCCCAGGTGATTGCATACTGGTTGATGTCATCGGCGATGGCCTGCATCGCGACGCGTTTGATGTCTTCCGGCGCCGCGAAATCAGGAAAGCCCTGCGACAGATTTACTGCGCCATGCTTCAACGCTTCGCGCGTCATCTCGCGAATGACGGATTCAGTGAAGAGACTTGCCTTCTTTGAAACGCGATTGGATTTGGAAGTTACAGGCGTAGTCATAACAGATCCTCGGTCGTAATTAGTCAGAAGAAGATTCTACACCAGCGCGCAGCATCGGAATGGCGATATCCTTTACAACGGCTGTCTGTTTAGCCTCTTCATACCCGGCATCGGCGTGACGCGCAACGCCCAGACCGGGATCGTTTGTCAACACGCGATTGAGACGTTTGGCTGCTTCATCGGTGCCGTCAGCAACTGACACTTGCCCCGCGTGCAATGAATAACCAATGCCTACGCCGCCGCCATGATGAAATGATACCCAGCTCGCGCCACTCGCTGTATTCAGCAGCGCATTTAGTATGGGCCAATCGGCGACGGCATCAGAACCGTCCTTCATTGCTTCCGTTTCGCGAAACGGCGAGGCGACCGAGCCGGTATCCAAATGATCGCGGCCGATCGCGACGGGCGCTTTCAAATCACCGCGCCTTACGAGTTCATTGATTGCTTCGCCCATCTCGGCGCGCTCGCCATAGCCAAGCCAGCAGATGCGCGCGGGCAGTCCCTGAAACTGAACGCGGTCGCGCGCCAATCGCAGCCAGCGATTCAAGGTGCGGTCTTCAGGAAAAAGTTCAAGCGCTAGGTCGTCAGTTTTCTGAATGTCAGACGCGTCGCCGGACAATGCGACCCAACGAAACGGACCTTTGCCTTCACAAAAAAGCGGCCGGATGTATTCCGGCACAAAGCCGGGAATCTCGAATGCCTCTTTGCAGCCTGCATCGAACGCCATCTTGCGAATGTTGTTACCGTAATCGAACGTGATCGCGCCCGCACGCTTCAACGCCAGCATCGCTTCAACATGGTCTACCATTGAAAGCATTGAACGATTGATGTAGGAACGTGGATCTGTGCGGCGCAAATCGGCGGCTTGTTCGAGCGTCAACCCCCCCGGCACATAACCGTTCAAAGGATCGTGCGCACTGGTTTGATCCGTTACCGCATCCACCTTGATTCCGCGGCGAACAATCTCAGGAAGAACCTCCGCGCAGTTTCCCACCAGGCCAACTGAAACAGCGTGCTTCTGTTCGCGCGCGTCTTCAATAATATCGAGTGCCTCATCCAGCGTTAGCGCCATACGATCGCAGTAGCCATTCAGCACGCGCCGCTCGATGCGCGCCGGATCAACTTCCACGCCCAGAAACACCGCACCGTTCAGCGTTGCCGCGAGCGGCTGGGCGCCACCCATGCCGCCCATGCCGCCCGACAAAACCAGCTTGCCGCTGAGATCGCCAGCGAAATGTTTGTCGGCCATCGCCGCAAACGTTTCGAACGTTCCCTGCACAATGCCCTGCGTGCCAATGTAGATCCAACTGCCCGCCGTCATCTGGCCATACATCATCAAGCCTTTGCGTTCGAGTTCGTGGAAATGATCCCAGTTGGCCCAGGCGCCGACCAGATTAGAATTGGCAATCAATACTCGCGGCGCGTATTCGTGCGTGCGAAAAACGCCGACTGGTTTACCTGACTGGATCAGCAATGTCTCGTCATTTTCCAGTTGCTGCAATTCGCGCACGATCGCCTCGAACGAAGGCCAGTTGCGCGCAGCTTTTCCCGCGCCGCCATAGACGATCAACTCTTCAGGTTTCTCCGCGACGTCCGGGTCGAGATTATTCATCAGGCAGCGCAGGGCCGCTTCCTGATGCCAGCTCTTGCAGTTGAGTTTGTTGCCGCGCGGCGCGCGGATGGTTCTTGCAGACATATGCTCAGTTGTTGTAAAGCAAACTGTTAGTTTGCGGCAGTCGCCGAGCCTTCAAGTTGAGTGGCGATGAACCGCCGCAAACTAAGAGCTTGCTTTACAGCAGCGAATCAAATTCGTCGGTACTTATTTTCTCAACAATCTTTTGAATATCACCTGACATCGAACGATCGTCATTCAACGCGTCGACCTGGGAGCGAACAATGTCATACGCCTGTTTGACGCCGCGACCGGGCGCGAGCGGCTTGCGATGTTCCAAACCTTCCGCGGCTGTGATCAATTCAATAGCAATAGCCTGCTCCGCAAGATTCACGATGGAACGCAGCTTCGTCGCCGCCGTCATGCCCATCGAGACGTGATCTTCCTTGCCGCCATCGGTTGGTACATTATCGGCACTCGCCGGATGGGCCAGAATTTTTGCCTCGCTCAATAATGCCACCGCCGTCACCTGGAGCATCATGAAGCCGGAAGCAATGCCCGCATGTTTAGTTAAAAAGGCAGGCAGGTCTTCGTTGGCGTCGGGATTTACCAGACGATCGATGCGTCGTTCAGTGATGCTAATCAAATCCGTCAAGGCGATGGCCGCATAATCGAACGCTAAGCCGAGCGGCGCGCCATGGAAATTTCCGCCGGACAAGACTTCTTCAGTCTCGGCAAAAACCAGCGGGTTGTCCGTTGCACTTCCGGATTCAGTTTCCACCACAGCGCGCGCGTACTGGAGCGTATCGCGCACCGCGCCGTGAACCTGAGGCATACAGCGCAAACTGTAAGCGTCCTGAACGCGTGGATCGTTTTGCAGATGCGAGGCGCGGATCTCGCTGCCTTGAAGCAACTGACGAAGGTGATTTGCAACCTCGCGCTGTCCCGCATGCGGACGCGCGGCGTGGATGCGTTCATCAAATGCAACGGGAGTACCTCTTAAAGCCTCAAGCGACATTGCGCCGGCGACATCCGCGAGTCGTGCCAGTTGATCGGCGCGCTGCAATGCCAAACCACCCACCGCGCCCATCGCCTGGGTGCCATTCAACAGCGCCAGACCTTCTTTCACTTCAAGTTGCAACGGTTCGATTCCTGCTTGTTTCAAAGCGTCCGCGCTGGGCATACGTGCATCTTTGTGAAACGCTTCGCCTTCGCCGATAGCGCACAACGCCAGATGGGCCAGCGGCGCCAGATCGCCGCTCGCGCCGACCGATCCTTTTTCCGGAATGACCGGCGTGACACCGCGTTCCAGCATGGCCAGCAGCGTGTCGGCAACAACTGCGCGCGCGCCACTGAGGCCGCAGGCCAGCACGTTTGCGCGTAACAACAGCATTGCACGCGCTTCGGCGATCGACAGCGGGTTGCCTATGCCGCAGGAGTGACTACGAACCAGATTCAGTTGCAATGCACGCAACTGCCCGGGCTCAATTCGCACATCAGATAACTTGCCGAAGCCGGTATTCACACCATAAACGGTGCGATTTTCGGAAACAATTTTCTCCACCACGCGCCGCGATTGTTCCATGCGGCTGCGCGCCTCTGCAGCCAGCGCAACTTGCTCGCGGCCGTTTGCAACTGCGGCGATTTGCTCGAGAGTTAAGGCCTGTCCGCTGAGTTTAAGCATCAGAGTGTTAAGTCTCGATTCAGGTGATGGGATTGGGGAACCTAATTGCCAAAAGTTGAAATAGGACCGGCGGCACCTTCATCGGGGGTTTCGGAAACATCTCTTCGACGGGAATCTCTGTCGGCCGTTTCGCTAATGTCGATTTTTCTAAACTCGCCGGTGGCCGCGCCGCTGCGCACGCGTTGCCGCGCCCGCTTGGCGCGAACAGTGGTGCGAGCAGCACCAGTCGCGCCGCGTGTCCACCGGCTCATTGTTCTGAGCGGGCGCAAAGCGAATTGATGCTGCGGCAAAACTTCGCCGGTTGCTTCGCGCAAGCGCAGGGTCCCAATCGCAAATATCGCGATGGCTGCATTGAAAAATACACCTACAGCGAATACGAACCAGCCGGGCACAACGCCAACGGTAGCGCGATCGATGAAGGTATTGAAATCATGAGCGGGCAGCGGGTGCAGGTAAACTTTTAGATTCCAGCTCAGCGCCAGCAACGCGAAGATCCAAAGATAATTTCGTCGCAGTCGTCTGCCAACAGCTTCCCATTCGGTGATTGTGAAGTGCGGCGTGATCAGATCAGACGCCAGATGCTCTGCCCAGGCTTCATCAGGCGGCACCCCTTCAGGGGCGAGCATCTGGGCAAAATATCCGGTCTCAATTATGCGCACGCGGCTGGACCAGATTTCATAATAACGATAGCGCCGCGCTTCCATTAGCAGAAATATGGCGACAAGAATTGAATTGATGGGAATAACAAAGTGCGGATTAGTAGGCGAACTAAAAACAAACGACAAGGTCGCGCCGGCGGTCAGCACTGCCCAGTTCGTTGTAGTGTCAAGACGATTTCGCCAGGTATTTGAGCGTTGCACTTCACCGCGATAGAAATGGATCATCGCAGTGTTGAATTCTGCCGGGGCCATGCGACGCATGTATGCTGCCGGGGTATGGCCCATGCGCGTTTCCGGTGGCGCGGTTTCCGGCGCCGGCGCGGGTCGCAGGCGTGGCTGCAAGCGGTCAGCCGGCAGCGATCCACTTTCTTTTTGCTGGGCTTCGGTGGTCATTAGAAAGCTCGATGACAGGATCGGAGAATGCTAGCGCGGAGAGTTCCGACTCCGGCGGTAATATAACACGCAGCGAACAATCGTTCGTAGCCATTGAGCGATCGCGCGACGCGATTTTTGTGAAGCAAACGCGTCAGTTTGCGCGCAAGCTAAGACGCGCTTTGCGAAAATAGTGACTCGCTTGACAGTGTTTGACAGCGACACCTATAGTTAAATTTTCTGCTGTTTGACGCGATTTATTTCTGTTATGACTGCCGCAGCGCAAAGCGAAATGGACGCGCATTGGATGCGCCAGGCTCTTTCGGCGGCACGCGACGCGCAGCATCGTGACGAGGTGCCCGTCGGCACGTGCATAGTCGTGGGGGATAAAGTTCTTGCCGTCGCTGGAAACAGGACACGCACTGATAACGATCCAACGGCGCACGCTGAAATGGTCGCGCTGCGAGCGGCAGCCAAAGAAGTTGGCAACTATCGTCTGGCAGACGCAGTTGTTTATTCGACGATTGAGCCATGCGTGATGTGCGCGGGGGCATTGATACAAGCAAGAGTGCGCCGGCTGGTCTATGGCGCACAAGATGAGCGAGCAGGCGCGGTGGAATCGCGCTTTCGAGTTTGCGATACAGACTTTTTGAACCATCGCGTTGAAGTCAGCGGGGGTGTGCTGGAAGCGGAGTGCAGAGAAATCATGCAGGAGTTTTTTCGCGCGCGACGGCAGGACTAGAGGTCGGAGATCAGAAGTCAGAAGTCAGAGATCAGATATCAGAATAACGGTCAAGCCGTTCACGATTCCTTAGGGGTGCAACTCTGGCAGACGCAGGAAAGGCGAGCTGTTGCAGTTGCTGACTGCTGACTTCTGACCTCTGACCTCTGATATCTGACATCTGCTTTCGGAGAGGTCGCATAGTGGATTAGTGCACCGGTCTCGAAAACCGGAGTGGGTTAACGCCCACCGTGGGTTCGAATCCCACCCTCTCCGCCATCGCAACAGAGGTCAGAGATCTGAGATCAGAGGTCAGCAAAAATTAGATTTTGATACTGACCTCTGACTTCTGATCTCTGACATCTAGTTTTGGAGAGGTGCAAGAGTGGTTGAATTGGCAGCACTGGAAATGCTGTGAGCGGGAAACCGTTCCGTGGGTTCGAATCCCACCCTCTCCGCCAGCAAATTTCGGATT
>DATNOG010000151.1:0-8062 GCA_035601415.1 Pyrinomonadaceae bacterium
GATATGGGTTTACTAAATCTGCTGCCGCGCGAGGAACAGTATTTCGATCTCTTCGCGCAAATGACGCTATACATTTCATCAGCCGCCCGCGAGCTCAAGGAAATGCTGGCGGACAAAAACCATGACTTTGCCGAGTATGCGCAGCGAATCAAAGGGCTCGAGCACGCCTGCGATGAACTGACGCACAACATTTCGACGCGCCTCAATAAATCCTTTATTACGCCATTTGATCGCGAAGACATTTACACGATGTCGACCGCGCTCGACGACATTGTGGATCTGATTGACGATGCTGCCCGGGCAATAATCATTTTCGATGTCCATGAGATTACCGACTATGCCCGCGACTTCGCCGACGTGATCGAACGCATGGCCGACCAACTGAAAGAGATCGTCTCGACGCTAAAACGACCGAAGAACGTGACGCAGCGGCTGGTTGAAATTCACCGGCTGGAAAATGAAGGGGACGATATTTACCACGCGGCCATCGCCGAACTCTTTCACGATGCACACGATCCATTGACCGTGCTGAAATGGAAAGAAGTCTATGAAAAGCTCGAGGCGGCCGTAGACCGTTGCGAGAACGTAGCTAATATTATTGAAAGCATCATCATCAAACACACCTAAAGCCAGAGGTCGGGGGTCAGAAGTCAGCGGTCAGAAGTCGGAAGGCCAAAAGCTTGTCGCCTTATTAAATATTTTTGATGAATCAACGCGGAATGCTGACTCCTCCTCTGACTCTCTGCTTTCTGACTTCCGACATCTGACTTCTGACATCTGACGTCTCGTTGCAATGACCACCACCTTCGCCTTCGTACTGGTCCTCGTAGCCCTCGCCCTGGTCTTCGATTACATCAACGGCTTTCATGACGCGGCGAATTCCATTGCCACAGTAGTTTCTACGCGCGTGCTTTCTCCCGCCGTGGCTGTGGTTTGGGCCGCCTTTTTTAATTTTGTTGCCTTTGCGGTATTCGGCACCCGCGTCGCGAAAGCAATCGGCGACGGCGTGCGCATGGATCTGATCAGCGCCAACTTGCGTCTCTACGTCCTGCTGTGCGCTTTGTTGGGGGCAATCATCTGGAACCTCATCACCTGGTATTTGGGTTTGCCTACGTCGAGTTCACACTCGTTACTCGGGGGTTACGCCGGCGCCGGCATCGCGGCATTTCGCGGTTATCACGGATTGTTGAAAACGGACGTCTGGCTTCGCACGATTAAGTTCATTATTCTTTCGCCATTGATTGGCATGGTGCTCGGATTTACTTTGATGGTTTTAGTTCACTGGATTTTCAGAAGAACAACTCCAAAGAATGTCGATAGATTTTTCCGCCGTGGTCAACTTTTTTCTGCTGCTGCTTTTTCATTAGGCCATGGCGGCAACGACGCGCAGAAAACTATGGGCATCATTACGGCAGTGCTGGCAGCGGGCGGGATTCTGGCTTATGGACCAAACGGGCAAATACCGCCAATTCCCTTGTGGGTCGTGCTAATCGCACATGCTGCGATCGCGCTGGGCACGCTGTCTGGGGGTTGGCGGATCGTTCATACCATGGGGTCGAAAATAACCAAGCTGCGGCCCATCGGTGGCTTCTGCGCGGAAACGGGCGCGGCACTTACGCTTGCCTACGTAACCTTAACTGGCACACCTGTTTCAACTACCCACACGATCACTGGCGCGATCGTCGGCGTCGGTGCAACGCGTCGCCTGTCGGCTGTCAAATGGGGCGTCGCCGGGCGAATTGTTTGGGCCTGGATTCTCACTATTCCAGCCGCGGGCTCGATAGCGGCACTCGCTTTCCTGCTGACCGAAGCCCTTCTGCACTACTCCCGTTAACGTTTTCGAGAACCAATGGCAGGCGGTGCGCGGCTATGCTATCTTTTCTGCTCCTGATTTTGCCCGCGTAGCTCAGTGGATTAGAGCGTTCGCCTCCGGAGCGAAAGGTCGCAGGTTCGACCCCTGCCGCGGGTACCAACTTTACCTTCTGGTCCATGCCGGCCGCGCTGTCTTTGGTTACTGTATCCGCCATACAATCCTGACTAAATAACGACAGCGCCGACACTTCTCGCTCTTAGCATGCGCGACGGAAGCATTCCAAGTAATCGCGTGCAATAGCTGGTCCCAGCAGCCTCGAAGCGATCCGAACCTACTCCGATCAGTTCAACACGAAAACAAACGTGCGTCTGGTAGGAATCAGCGATTCTAGACCAGAGGCCCACTCTAAATATATCCGGGACCAAGTGTGGAACCGCTCCACTATCGCGAGGTCTGACGGGTTTGACGATTCGCAGACTTCTCAAGAACCGAAGCCGAACGGCAAGCCTACCTGCCTAAGTACACGAAAGTTTGCCAACAGACATGACGGGGTGAAGCTACGACCGGCTTCGCCTCGTTTGTGTTTTCAGTATGACACTACATCCAGAACAAAGGAGGTACTGGAGAATGCATAAATGCATGTTGATAAAACTCGCCATCATGGTTGCAATGACTCCGTTATGTGTATCAGCATTAACTCGCCTCGTGATCGCGAATGAGAGCCCGCAAGGCAACGCTCATATCGTCAAAGAGGTGCGACACGAGTTGGTTACGTTGCCCTATTACGGAGTGTTTGATTGGCTCGAATATGAAGTGCAACCCGATAACACTGTTGTGTTGCGCGGACAAGTAGTTCGGCCCACAACAAAATCAGACGCAGAAGCGAGAGTGAAGGAAATTGATGGCGTGAAGCGTGTGGTTAATCAGATTGAGGTCTTGCCCCTGTCGCCAAACGATGACCAGCTACGCGTTGCTTTGTACCGGGCAATTTATGGTTGGGACTCGCCACTATTTCACTACGCTACCGAAAGCGTTCCGCCGGTTCACATCATCGTTTCACACGGGCGAGCTACGCTTAAAGGCATTGTAATCAATAAGGGTGATGCCGTCCTGGCTTACGTGAGAGCACGCGGCGTTCCCGGGCTGTTCGATGTGAAGAATGAATTGCGCGTGCACGGCGAGGGGCCGCGATAGATACTAGCAATCAATAGGAACAAACTACTCATAAAGGGGGAAACATGTTGATTGTTTACACAGGAAGTTGGTGGGCCATTGCGCTGCGCGGTCTTGCGGCGATCATCTTTGGAATACTGGCTTTCGTTTGGCCACGCATCACACTGACGGCCCTGGTCTTTCTGTTCGGGGCGTATGCGCTGGTTGACGGCGCCTTCTCGATCGTGGCCGGCATCAAGGCACCGAAAGGATTCAAGCGTTGGTGGCTCCTGCTTATCGAAGGAATTTTGAGCGTCGCCGCAGGCGTGTTCGCTTTCATCGTGCCGGCCATGACGGCCTACATACTGCTGATCTTGATTGCTTCGTGGGCAATCGTGACTGGGGTGTTTGAGATTGCGGCAGCGATTCAATTGCGTAAAGAAATCAAGGGCGAGTGGTTGCTGGCGCTTAGTGGCGTCTTTTCAATTCTCTTTGGCGGAGTTTTGCTTTTCAATCCTGTCACCGGAGCATTGGCCGTTCTCTGGATAATTGGAGCTTACGCGATCGTTTTTGGCATTTTGCTAATTGCGCTTGGTTTCAAACTCCGCAGTCTGGAACATTCGGTCGGGCACATGACTCCGCATCCGGTCTGATGTGTAATCGGTAACCCCGCGAAGAGTTTCAAGTATCGGGGAGGTCTACAGTCGCTTAGCGGGCGTCGCAGTTTGAATGTTGGTGGTAACACTAACGATTTTGTGTGACGGCCGCGAACAACAAATCAGCGCCAGGCTGGGTGAATTCTCGCCGGAACCCGAGCAGCAACAACCTTAGCCGACGATTTCGCGCGGCTTACTAATGAACTTTTGGGGCATGGCTCTCGTGCCCCTATTACTATGAACTGGCGCATTTTGGTTCGCTTTCGCCAAACATGTTAGGCTTGCATCGTTAAGCAATTTCTTTGCGAAAAGATTTCATTCGAAAATCGAACCAACACCAATGCTGGAACATACTGAAAATCCCAACGACGACGGACGCACTATTCTAGTTGTCGATGACTTCGACGATACGCGCCTTCTCTTACGAACATGGCTACGCAAAAAAGGCTATCGGGTGGTGGAGGCAGAAAACGGCAACGAGGCTATCGCGAAAGCACGGGACTTAAAACCGGATTTGATAATCATGGACGTGGAGATGCCCGAGCTGGATGGTTTGTCAGCTACGCGCGAAATTCGCACGCTGAAAAATTCCGCGGAGTTGCCCATCGTTGCGGTGTCCGCGTACGGCGCCGACCTGTTTCGTGAGCAGGCACTTGCGGCCGGGTGCAATGACTATATGTCTACGCCATTCGAGCCCGACGAACTTGAGAAACTCATTCAGTCGCTGCTCAAATGATGGCGCATGAGAATCGATAACGAAATCCAACTGGGCTAACGGTGCTATGCGCTTCCCTTTCTCAACACCTGCCGGCTCCAAAACTTTACTGCTGACTGTGGTGCCGCTGCTTTCATTGCTGGTTTGCGCAACGCAGATTCGCGCGCAAACTACGCCGTGTTCGTTGAAGCTGGCAGAACTTCCGCCGAGTGCCGAGTTGTTTGGCTTTCACCTCCGAATGACAGCCGAACAAGTGAAGGCTCGTTTACCACACATCACCTTCGGCCCAATTGACGACTTTTGTGTATCCAAAACGACGGCCAACCCGGACTTCAATCCCGATCTCGACAAGAGTGCTTTTGGAGGCGTCAGGACCATCTCGCTCGACTTTCTTGATAACCATCTCAGTTCGCTTTGGCTCGGCTTTGAAAGCTCTTACAAATGGCAAACTGTGCCCGACTTTGTCGCCGGGATTTCCCAGTCGTTGCACTTACCCGATGCCTGGGAGCCATGGAAATCGCGCGGCAGTCTAATTCGCTGTGCTGACTTTCAAATCACTCTTTCGATAGTGGCAGCAGGTGTGAGCTTTCACTTGATTGATGAGACTGCTGAGCAAACAATAGCGACGCGGCGCGAGGCAAAATATCAAGAAGCGACAGCCGCCGCTGAAGAAGAGGAAAACGAAATATTAGCGGACAAGCAAAGCAGAGTTTATTATTCGGAGGCCTGCCGTCCCACAACCGAAGTGAAAGAAACGAATCGCGTTCTCTTCAAAACAAAGGAGGAAGCCGAAAAAGCAGGATACAAAGCAGCAAAGAATTGCCAATAGGTTTACAAATAAATGCGCGGATCGTAAAGCAAACTGTTAGTCTTGCGGCCGCTTGGGACGCTCGACTTGAAGGATCGGCAATCGACGCAAACTAACAGTTTGCTTTACGATTCTTAACTCTATAAGGAGCGCAAAAATGATAAAAGAATTTCGTGACTTCATTGCCCGTGGCAACGTTATTGATTTGGCTGTGGCGGTAATTATTGGCGCAGCCTTCGGCAAGATCGTCACTTCACTGGTGGAAGGAATCATCATGCCGCCCATTGGTCTACTCCTTGGTGGCGTTGATTTCGCAAATCTGTTTATCGACATTTCGGGAAGACACCCGGCGTCGCTGGCCGACGCGCAAGTCAGGGGTCTGCCGGTAATTGCTTATGGCGTATTCCTTAACGATGTCGTCAGTTTCCTAATCATCGCCTTCGTGATTTTCCTGATTGTCAAAGCAATCAACAAGCGCAAGCACGAAGAGGTTGTAGAACTAACGAAAGAATGTCCCTACTGCTTCTCTTCAATTAACATCGAAGCGACAAGATGCTCGGCGTGCACTTCTCAACTACAAGCTGCTTGAGCGTCGACTACCGGGCAGCGAACAACTGATAGCGAAATATTTCGCGGCGGCCAGGGCAAATACAGAACCGGGAGCGGACCGGGGTCCCCGGCGCGGCAGCCGCGCTGGGATGGTGGTAGCGACCGGGTGATTGTCACCACCGGGCATCGTGGTGGAATCTAGTCAATTATTTGCTTGTGTTCAGGAAGTCTATATCGAATCTTGGAACCCGGTCGCTACCGCTCCCGGTTCCGTATTTGCCTTGCCATGGAAAGCGATTGACTCGGGCGACTACTTTCGTGACCTGCTGCACGATGCAACTCGCCCAAGCAAATCAAAACCAGCTCATTGACCGCCAATGCGGCGACGGCTTATCCTCCGATGCGGATTTCGGTTTCATCGATTTTTCCTTCAAATGCGCGAATGTCCACGATGTGAAGGTTGCTATGAAGACGACGTGGAGGTTTGCCCGTCGGACGATGCGAAGACGAAGCAAACATTGCCGGGATCGCGATTACTCTCGTCGCGTTATCTCCTTGAGAAGCGGTTAGGACGAGGCGCGATGGGCCAGGTTTACCTGGCGCGCGATCAGAACCTCGTCACCCGCCGCGTCGCAGTCAAGACCGTCCGGCCTGACATACTCAACGACGAAGATCTGCAGGAAGGCGAAGCCATCGCACGCTTTGAACGCGAGGCGCGCGCCGCTGCTTCCATCCGGCATCCCAACGTTGTTGATGTCACCGACTTTGGCAAAAGCGCCGACGGTGTTTTCTTCCTGGTGATGGAATACGTTGAAGGCGAAAGCCTTTATCAACTGCTGCGGCGCGAAGGCACCCTCGACCTGCAAAGAACCATCACCATCCTCGGTCAGGCCGTGGCGGGCGTGGAAGCGGCACACGATGAAGGAATACTGCACCGCGATCTGAAGCCTGCAAACATTTTCCTGATGCAAAAGCGAAAACCGGCTGGCAGCAGCATGTCCGACGGCTTCGTTAAGGTGGGCGATTTCGGGCTTGCAAAGATCGTCACCGCTGACCGCTCGGAAGCAATTTCCGAAAGTGGCCCACAGTCGCGCGGCATAATCGGCACACCTGAATACATGGCTCCAGAGCAGATGCAGACCGGCGTAACACTCGATACGCGCGCCGACATCTATGCATTGGGCGCGATCGCCTATCACATGCTGGGCGGACGGCCACCATTTATTGGCGACCTGACACAGCTGGTCGCACAAAAGTTGATGCAGGCGCCGCCGCCGTTATCGAGTTTGCGTTCGGACATTCCTGTCGAGGTTGAAAAGGCGATCATGCATGCGCTCGCACGCGAACCGCAGGCGCGTCCACAAAATGCCGCCGAATGGTTTGACGAACTCAACGCAGCCGGCAGAAAGCGGCCGGAAACGCCACAAAGCAGCGACTCTCCTTTAATCGTTATGGCGCCGCCGGGTTCGGAAGTTTATGTTGACGACGAACGTCATGGCAGCGTTGGTCGCTCAGGACGCGTTGTGCTGCGCTCAATAATTCCGGGCCAACACGTGCTGCGCGTGGCCCGCGCCGGCGAAGTTGACGACGAACGTATTATCGAAGTCCGTGCCGACGGCATCGAGCAAATTATTCAGGCGCAGTTTAAGAGCGCGGCGGGAAGCGAACACCTTTCGCCATCGCGCGGCGGCAGTCTGGATAGCCGCACCGGTAGCGCGGTCAGCGCGCCGCACGTCGTCGCCTGCACGCAATGCGGTTCGCGCTTCGCGGAAGGCATAAAGTTTTGCGGCCGCTGTGGGAATAGTTCGTTTGAGCGAGTGGGCACTTCTGAACTCAAGGCCGTTGTTGCCAGTCAATCCGGCGCGCCGCCCACTAAAGTGCCTTGCCCGCGTTGTCACACCCAGTATCCTGCCGGCATCCGGTTCTGCGGTAAGTGTGGCATTCCCATTGGTTCGGCGGCACTTGATTGGCGGCCGCCGCGTTCGGTTGAAGTCGTCTGCAAATCTTGTGGCACCTCGTATGCGCCCGGCACAAAATTTTGCGGACGCTGCGGCAAGGCATTGAACCTTTGAGCCTCCCCGCCTTTGAGCCTCTCGGGGCTTTCTCTATAATGCTCGCGCGTTCTAATCACGCTCCGTAAATCTTTGTCACGTTTTTCGCCGGCCCGCAAATTGAAGAAATGAAACGTTGCCCAAGTTGCAATCGCACTTACACGGATGCGTCGCTTAACTTCTGTCTGGAAGACGGCACACCTCTCATAAATGAATCAGCGCCCGGCGCGGATCCCAACGCAACCGTCAAATACACAATCCGCGATACGAATCCGCCGGCTACGCAGATTTATCCATCTGTGCCGCCGGCGAGCAGTT
>DATNOG010000152.1:0-9811 GCA_035601415.1 Pyrinomonadaceae bacterium
CAAAAAGGAACGTCTTCAACTTCGTCCCTCATATTGATTCAGATGAGGGGAAGATGAGGGGGTTACGTGCCGATACCAAGCGAGACGTAGCTTGCTTTGACGACTGAAACGTTGGTAAATACTGCTTGGTAACGCGTAGTACAATGATGTGAGCAGCCGCGCAACGTGCTTAATATCCGTTGACCGTAAGGTCGTGCGGGTTCGACTCCCGCCCCCGGCACCAATCCTTTCAACACCCCACAAATCTTAATGATCTAAATGTGAATTCGCGCAACGGAGTTTTTTGGAGTGACTCTGCGTTAGCTCAGATCACACGGGCTGAATCGTTGCTAATTTCACTGTTAACATAACTTCTATCAATTTAGCCCTTCACGACAGTCAGTCGAAAAGCCGCAGATGGGGCTAAGATGGTGACACTCTCAATCGCCGCTTTGTTGTTTCGGCGTGCGTATCCAGCCTGTGCCGCTTGTTCTTCTGCATTCTCTCCAACAGCTCCGTCGTAGCCGAACATCGCGCCACTAAACAACAGGGCTAAGAAATGTCGGTTCGAAAAGCGGGGGATCGTCGCGCTAAGCATTTGAGGTTCCAGCAGCCGGCGTTGGAGTTTTGGTGCATTCTTGGTGCCCAGGTCCCCAAAAACATTTCCGCGTGTCAGCGAACTTCTCGAACTCCGTCAGCGCCGCTTGATCCACGAAATAGGTTCTAGTCATTCCCAAGTTAATCTATCGTTCTTGCGTTTCGCGAAGTGGCCGTCGAAGCGGAGGTGGTGTCGCCGTTGTGAATCGCCATTTGACCGAAAGGCAAGAGTGGTGCGCGCCAACTCAGGCGCTACTGAGTCAAGCCTCCCTGATCATGGGTAGACGTGGGGCAGAACGCCGGGCCAAATATTCGTTCGGCGTTGTTAGAATCGTTCCCTGAACTGACTTAGTCAACTCGCCTCAGAGCCGATTAACTTAATGACTACCTCACCATAATCATCTGCGAAAAGCAAAATTCGTACATGGCATGCTCGTTGCCCAGGGTGCTTTCGTCTTCGACTGTAGTTTCGTCGAAAGAAGAAGTACCTACGCACTGTGGCGATGACTTATCAAACAGTAACTTCAAGGCGCGTTTCTTCGCGCTCGCAGGTTGTGGCGGCCGCGTTGCAACTCGACCGTTCGTCACAGTCTCAGAATCAGCCGGTAACTCAATTCATTCGCCGGGTGATTTTCAATTCAAGCAACAAAACTTTTGGAGAGAATCATGAAGAATTTCAATCGAAGGATTCGCGCGCTATCGCTGTTCGTCCTGTGCCTGGCGTTGGCAGGAGGCGGCGCGGCGTTCGCGGAAAAAAAGTTGGCAAGCAAAGGCCAACCGGCAATAAAGGTGATGCTCGCGGGAGACACCGAACGCAAAGGCGAGCGCGTGGCGCTCGACAAAGCGGGAATGGTCAAGCCGGGAGAGATTATTAATTGGACTATCGACTCGGCCAATGACGGTAACGGCGCCGCGCGCGACTATAAAGTCGTGGGCCAGATTCCTGCGGGAACATCTTTCGTCGCCGGTAGCGGGACGGCCCAGGGCGCGTCGATCACTTACAGCATAGACGGCGGCAAAACTTTCTCCGCGCGGCCTACCGTCGAAGAAAAGCAGATAGATGGATCGATCAAGCGCGTCGCCGCGCCGGTGTCGTCCTACACACAGCTTCGCTACGAATGGTCCACTCCGCTTGAGGCCGGCCAGAAGCTTTCCGCTTCGTACCAGGTGCTGGTGAAGTGAGCACGACCTCGCAAATCCTGCCGGGAGCCTAACGCGGAAGCAACGGCTCTCCACTCAAATTCCATACTCAAAATTAGAGGAACGAACATGCGAACTAAGACTCCGATTACGAAATTACTCTGCCAGGTGGCGGCAATTGTCGCGCTCTCCTGCACTTTCATAACAAAGACAACGCTCGCCCAGACACCTGGAGGCACGGCGATCGAAAATCGCGCCTCGGTAGTTTTCACTGACAGTGATGGCAACCCATTCACGGCAGTTTCGAATACGGTGACTACGACTGTAGCGAACGTCTCAGGGCTCACCATCACGCCCGATGCCGGAACACGTCCGACCATCGTGGCGGGACAGACCGGCGTTAATTTCACTTTCCGCGTCACGAACAGTGGAAACTTCGCCGATCAGGTGCGTTTCCTGGCTGGCGGGGCCAGTGTCACGATCACCGGGCCGGGCGTAGTTACGGCGGCAGCGATTGATGTGAACGGCAACGGCGCGGTTGACGCGGGCGACATCGACATTAAGAGCAATGGAGCGGATTTGCTTTCGGCGAGCATCGCTCAAAACGGACACGTCGATGTAATTGTGACGGTGACGGCAAATGCAAATGCCAACTCGAATGACGCGATTAATGTTCGCCTTGGTGATGCGGCTGGCGGCAGTCCAACATTCGACAATCAGGCGGCAGACAGCTCGGCTAATGAAGTTCGCACCGTTTCCACCTCCTCGGCAAATGGTTTGCGCGAGGCTCGTGGAGACATCAGCACCACAGTGGAAAATGATGCGGAGCTGCGGCTTGATTTGACCGCTCCAACCGGTCCGATTTCGTTAGGCTCAGACATTAACTATGCGTGGCAAGTCTGCAACACCGGCTCGCGTGCGGCGCAACCGATTACACTGATCAACGCCCCATTAGGAGCCAACATTGGCATCTTCATCATGGCGCCGGTCCCGGTGGGCACTGCGCTGAAGGGCGGGCAGACATTTCCGGCGGGCACACTCTACACAACTTCTCCGCTGGCCATCACGCCGCTTTTGGCAGTCTGGACCAGCACGCCGCCAGCCAATCTCGCCGACGTAAAGCGTGTTGCCTTCAACGTTAGCAGTTCGCTGGCCGCGGGCGCGTGCGGCCCTTCCATCAATATGGAAGTCACGGTGACGACCAACGATGCGACTCTGCCCATCGTCGAGATCGGCGATGCCTTTGCAAATAACAACGTGGGTGTCCCGATCACTGATCAGTCTGGCGACAACGTGCCGAACGCGGGTGACGGAAATGCGAACTTTGACGAAGGAGATCAACCCGGCAACTCTGATGGTAACGGAATTCCCAAGCAAACCGGATTGCAACCGCAGGGCGCGGTCCTGCTCGGGCCATTGGGACAACCCGGCGCTACCGGACCGAACAGCAACAACGATGACTTTACCAATCGCAGTGTGACCACGGGCATTGGAAACGTACCGCCCGGCGGAATTACCACGGCGGCAGGAACGCTTGTTTTCACGAACACGGTACAGAATAGTGGCAACGCGAACGACACGTTTGCTCTTACCGCTCCCACAGTCCCTGCTGGTTTCACCGTCGAGATCAGCATCGATGGCGGTCTCACTTACACCACGGTGCAGCCAGGCAATGGCAGCGTCAGTTTGCCGGTCGCGTTTGGCGCCTCCGCGAACTTCCTGACGCGAATCACTGCGCCGGCCGGACTCAGTGTGTTCACGGGCTTTGATGTCGTGGTCCGCGCCACTTCTACCAATACACCGAGTGCTGTTAACGACACGATTAATCGCGTCTACACCGGGTTCGTTCGATTCGACAAAGCGGCCACGGTGATCAACTCGACGGGAATCGGCGGCGCGACTGATGCGGTGCCGGGAGCCGAAATTGAATACGCGATTACCTATACGAACGTATCGAGCGCCGGCGGTTCCGGCAATCATGTGTTGACGGCCAACAACATCGTCATCACAGAGAGCGGCAGCCTGGCGCCGAGCACCTGGGGCACGACTACAGACCATGTCGTCGGCGCTTCCGACACGCACAGCGGCGTAATCGTCGGCGATCTGGCGGGCTCAACTCTGCTCACCGATACGGTAGCGACTCTTGGTCCCGGTCAGTCCGGCGTCTTCAAGTTCCGTCGCCGAATTAAGTAAACGTCTCATGTCTCGTCACGGTGCAGCTTTCAACCGAGGCTGTGCCGTGACGCGTTCCAGCTTCAGCTCAACCGAAACTCAAATCGATTCCCTTCTTCGCGATGCCCAAGATGCCTTCAAATAGACGACCCGCCAACGTGCTGCTGCTGATGCTATCAATAGTTCTGTTAGCAGCGGGGACGCTGGCACAAACCTCCGACACTCCTTCTGAAGCTGGCGCTGCCGTAACAAACCGCGCAGACGGAAGTTATGAAAGCGAAGGTAACAAAGTCTCGGGGACAACGGTCACGACTACGGCAACCGTAAAATCAGTCTCCGGGGTGAATGTCACTCCGGATGAAACCGGTCCTTCAACGAATACCGCGCCCAACGAACGCGTCTCAAAGCTCTTTCGTATCTGTAACGCCGGCAACGGTCCCGACAGCTTCACGATTCAGCGAACTGACATTACCGCGCCTGCGACGTTAATCAGTCTTCACTTCGATGCCGACGCCAGTGGCACTCTGACTGAGGGCGACACACCAATTACGATCGGTTCAACCGCTAGTCCGAATCTGGCAATAGGCGCATGCGTTCCGGTCATCGCCGAAGTCGACACTGCCAACAGCACGCCGGAAACCAATCTGACAATTCGCCTAACGGCCCGCTCTCAAATAGACAATTCCGCCAGCGGCGTAGCACAGGATGAAGGAACAATCATTCTCGCCGTCGGTAACCGAGCACGATTTACTTCGCCGGATAATCCAGCGCTGCAACCACGCAAGTTGGTTGACGGGCGACAAAGCGAAGTCGCTGGCTCAGGACAATCGCTTTCATATACGATCGAGTTTCGCAATAGCGGAATAGTACCGGCGCGTCATGTCATCGTCACAGATAACTTGCCGGCCTCACTTGTCTATGAGCCCAACTCACTTCATCTGGGCGATCGGGCGTTAACCGATCAATCAGATGTCGATACCGGTGAGGTCAACGGGCAAACCATCAAAGTGAAGCTCGATGAAGTTGGACCAAACGAGTTGATACAGATTTCATTTCGGGCGCGCGTTGTGGGCGCTGTTCCAGCAGGCTCTGGGATTGTCAATACCGCCAGCATTAGCGGCGACAACTCCGAAACCACAAGCACAACTTCAGCGGTCGCCGTTGTCGATCCTTTTGGCAGAGTGTACGCGGGACGAAGCGGCGGGACGGTTCTGATTGGCGGCGCGCGCGTCATGCTGGCTACCGATCAGGGCGGCGCGAATCCATTAACACTGCCTGCGGGATTGGGCTATGCGCCGAATACTGCCAACGACGATCCTTATGCGGCAACAGCCGATGGACGCTTCAGCTTTGCGTTAACACCCGAACAATTCGGCACAACGACTTCGCCGGCTCGCTATTTTTTGATCGTCACCGCTCCCGGTTATCGCGCGCGTCTCATTGAAGTAACTCTGTCTCCGTCAACATCAGGAGTTTACACCACGAGCATTCGCGCCCTCGACGGGCAGTCAATTGCCCGGAGCAACAGCTTCGCGCTGACTAGCGACAACGTTTCGATTGATGACATTGCGGCGCTGGCGCTCAACGTGCCGATGTTTGAGAACACAACGCTGGAAATACAAAAGTCCGCCGACCGCCGCAACGCCGATGTTGGCGACGTGGTCTCTTATCACGTTGAGGTTCACAACGCGACGAGCGAGACGATCAGTAATGTATTCGTCGGAGACCGCTTACCTGAATCCTTCCGCTACGCAGCCGGCACCGGCTTAGTCGAATCGTCTAGCAAGCGAACCATTGAACCCGAAGTGTCAGCAAACGATTTGGTATTTCGCGTGGGTGAGGTCGCGCCCGGCGAACGCCTGTCAATCGTCTACCGAGTGCGTGTGGGCGCGAATGCCCGTGACGGCGAGCAAATAAATTCTGCGATCGCGGAAGGCGCGTTTCCATCAGGTGAACGCGTCGCTACTGCGCCCGCACGCGTAGGTGTAATCGTCAGCCACGGCGTCTTTTCCACCCGGCAACTGATCATCGGCCGAGTATTCGAAGACGTAAACGGCAATGGCCGCTTCGACAAAGGCGACAAACCCACCTCCGGGGTTCGACTCTATCTCGACAAAGGCCAGTCGGTCATCACCGACAGCGCGGGTATGTACAACTTCCCGTCCGTCGAAGATGGTGCAGTCGTAATCGCACTCGATCCGATTACCCTGCCGTCAGGTTATGTTCTCAGCTTTGACGAAAGGCGATCAGATAAGGGTTGGGCCCGGTTATTGCGCACGCCTCTCGGTGGTGGCGGCTTGCTGCGACAGGATTTCGCGCTGAAGCGCAAAGAACTTTCGGAATCTAAAGCTGTCTGCGCCAAGCCGTGCCGTAGGCACGAAATGTTTATAGATGATAAGAACTTGTTGGTTTCCAGCTCTTCCCAATTGAGCGAAAAGCAAAGCGTTTCGCTCAATTCGGAAAACAACAAAACAGAGCCGGTGATCTATAAAGATTCCGCCGCTACGCGGCTGGTTTCACAACCCACGTCCGACGATGCATCCAACGCTGCCGTTCTCCCCGGCGATGTTCGCATCATCTCCCCGACGCCCGATCAAGTAAGCATGACTCCTGCTTTGGAAATCGAAGCCCAGGTTGCCGAAGGCTGGCAGGTCGCTCTCGAAGTCAACGGCCTCCGAATAAGCGACGACAACATAGGCACGCGGCGACACAATCATCAGACCAGGACTGAAGCGTTTCGTTTTGTTGGGATCAATGTTCGGCCTGGCTCAAACACTGTCAAGGTCATGGCAGTGCGCCCTGATGGATCTGCAGGTCGTTCGGTTGAATTGACCGCGATTGGACGCGGGCCAGCCAGGCGTTTAGAAATCGTTTCGGAGAAGAGTGAAATAACAGCGGGTGGTCGCGACACGACCATCCTCCATATTCGAGCTCTTGACGCATGGGGTCATCCAGCAAATGACGGCCAGGTAGCTATCGATACCTCAGCCGGCTCCTTGCAGAAGGGCGAAACAAACTCGCCGCAGCAGATAGTCTCGCTCGAAAACGGCGAGGCTATCGTCAAACTCATTTCGAACAACACTCCGGGACTCATTAACCTGCGCGCCAGTACCGGCTCCGTTGAAGCCAATGCGGAGGTTCGCGTTACGGCTGACATTCGGCCGGCGATCCTCGTCGGCCTGGCGGAAATGTCCTTCGGCCGCTCAGCACCGGAAATGGAATTGCGTGGCGATAACAGGAAAGCGCGCGCTCATGTCGAATTCTTCTATAAAGGCAAAACGTTTGCGAACAGTCTGCTGACGATCGCGTACGATTCACAGCGACCGCTCAATCGCACCGCGGGCCGGGATCGCCTCTTCCAAGTTGATCCCCTCAGCCGAACTTATCCATTGTTCGGCGATTCCTCGGTTCGTTACGAGGACGCCCAGTCCAACTCGAAGCTTTACGTTCGCGTCGATCACAAGCGTTCGTTCGCCATGTTCGGCGACATGGAAGCCGATCTCGGTGAATCTACCTTGCTTGGTTACAGCCGCAAGCTCACCGGCGTAAAGCTGCATCTCGAGAATTCGCGCGGCGACCAAGTGACGATGACGGGAGCGCGTCCAGACACAGCCTTCGCCCGAGACGTATTTCCCGGCGATCAGCTCGGCCTGATTCGGCTATCTCGCTTCGACATCATGCCGGGTTCCGAATCAATCGCTATCGAAGTCCGCGACCGTCGCAATCCTGATGTTCTGATCTCGCGCGAGACGCTGATTCGTTCGGTTGACTACAATCTTGACCCAAATACCGGCTACGTCTTTTTCCTGCGATCGATCTCGACCTTCGATCATAATTTCAATCTCGTTCAGATCGTTGCCACTTACGAGTATCACGCCAACGATATGTCTTCAGCGGTCTACACTGCACGCGCCAGCAAGCGATTCACTGGCTTGGGACTTCGAGTCGGAATGTCGTTCATCGATCAGCGCCAAGCTGAGTTTGGATCTTTCTTTCTGGGAGGCGTTGATGTCGAGAACCGCTTGCCTCGTAATGGGCGTCTGACTTTTGAATGGGCCACAAGTCACGGTCGCGTGGCTTTCGGCGGCAACCTCACTAGTTCAAGCCCTGATGCAGAACACAACGGCAATGCCACTCGCGTTGAATTGGAACAGCCACTGAAACTTTGCGAAGCAGTGGTCCATGCAAGTTTCGTTCGGTCCGACGCACGGTTCCTAAATCCCTTCGGCTCGACAGTCACGCCGGGTGCGCAGCGCATCACCGCAGGAATCGATCTCAAGCCCCTCAAGAATTCGCTGTTGAAATTTGGAGTGACGCACGAGCGAAACGAAACGGACAACGTCGACAATCGTCGTCTTACAGTTTCAGCGCTCTGGACCCAAACCATTAGGGAGCGTCTGCGCGCGAGTTTTGGTTTTGACTTCCGCCGGTTCTCTGACGCGAAGAACGATCGCGAGATTCAATCAAAGCTTTTCACGCTCGGCGCTGACTGGCAAGCGACAGACAAGCTACAGTTCTCAGTCAAGCGCGAGCAGAACCTCGGCGCAGCCGATCCCACTTATCCTAATCAAACGACGCTGGGCGCTACTTACCAGATCAACAAAATGGCGAAGCTGTTCTTTGCCCAAAGATTCGCCTCAGCGCCAATCGTCGCAATTAGCGATACGAGCACTACTGGGTTTGCTGTTTCCTCTTCACGCCGCGAAACCCAAATCGGAGTCGAGACACGCCTCGGCCGCAACACGAGCCTGATCGGTCGTTACCAGTTAGAGAACGGCATCAATGGCACGGACAGCTTTGCGGTAATCGGCCTGCAAAATCGTTTACCTCTGTCGAAGCAGATATCGCTCGACTTTGGTTTTGAACACGGCATGCATCTCGCGGGTGCAGGCAATGGCTTTACAAGTGGCGGCGTCGGCTTCTCGTGGCAGCCAACCGAAGACTTCCGATCATCGGGTCGTTTCGAGTTGCGTAATCAGAACGGCAGATTTGGCAGTGTGTTCACACTCGGGGCCGCTGGGCGGCTAAACGAGAACATCACCGCGCTTGCTCGCTTCCAGCGCGCCCAATCCGTTTTTGGTCAGGCCAAAAACTCGTCGCTTGACGGCACTCTGGCGCTCGCGGTCCGTCCAAAGCAGACCGATCGTTATGCTTTGCTCTTCAGCTACACGCGGCGCTCAATTGTTCAAGCGGGCGACAAGCAATTAAGTGCGAATAAGGATCGCACGGATACACTTTCGACGGATGGACTCTACCAGGCGACGAATAGCCTGGAACTCTACGGCCGCTTTGCGCTGAAGTTCGGCGACAACTCCCGTCCTGATCTCGCGCGCACCTCGACGTTGACTTATCTCTTCCAGGGACGAGCACAGCAAAAGCTGGGCAGGTACCTCGACGCGGCGATCGAGCAACGCTGGCTGGCCCAACCTGCGAGCGGAACTCGCCGCAGTTCGACGGGCGCGGAGCTTGGCTTCTGGGTCTTGCCGGAACTTCGCCTGGCCGCCGGTTATAACATCACTGGTTCACGCGAAACGGGTAACGATTCGGTTTCGGGAAATCAACGCGGTTTTTACTTCACCGTCTCGTCGAAGCTCTCGCGATTCTTTGATCTGTTCGGAAGTTCCAACAACGCCTCACGAAAGAACAGTCAGCCAGATTCACCGGACGAAGAGGGAACAAGGAAATGACAGCGATCAGATTACGTGCCTTTGTCTTATCGATGCTTCTGGTGCTGGGTTCAATCGTCGCAGCGCCTGATACCGCGCGAGCTGCTTGTTCCGGTGGACCTTGCGTCGGAGCCGGACCACGACTAGCCAGCGTTAATTCGAGCCGCAGCGTTCTCTTGAATGCCTTGCTGGGAGATCTGCTGGGCACCAGCGTCAATCTAACTGTCGCGGATTGGAATGCCATTGCTCAGGGAGAC
>DATNOG010000153.1:0-19159 GCA_035601415.1 Pyrinomonadaceae bacterium
GAATAGAAACTGCCGCTCTTCGCAACTGTGATGTCAGTCCAAACTTTTCCTCTTTGGGAAAGCCTTCGGTAGCTTTGTACACCGCCACCACAAAATCAATCGCCTTCTTCCACACGTCCAATTTCTCATGAGGTCTCATAGGTTTCTCCTCAGCGGCGGGTGAAAGTAGTAGCTATTTACGATTTACGATTCACGATTTACTTCTTCTTGGCAAACTCATCAGTCGGCTTGAAACGCGGCATCTGGTCCATGTCGGATATCTTCCGCCCAATCGCCATCGCAATCTCCGTCTCCTGAATCATTCCCTGATAGTTCCAGTTGGGATCGAATTCATCCGAAGGCTGATGATAGTGCTGCGTGTTATAAGCATCGAACTGTTGTTTACCCCAACCTCTTGGCCGGCCCACAAAATCGTCACCCTCTTTCAGACTGATAGACGGCACGCCAACTTTCGCAAAGGGAAAGTGATCGGACCGGTAAAATGATCCTTGTTCCGGACGCGAGTCGGGCGAGACGCGCATGCCTCGTTCACGCGCCACCGCCTGGACAATCGCCTCAAGGCTGGAACGCTCTGCACCCAGCGGGTTGAAATCGCGAGTTATGCCGAGCATGTTCATGGAATCGAGATTGACGTCGGCTGCGGTTTTGTTTACCGGCACCAGCGGATGTCTTGAGTACCATTCAGCACCAAGCAGACCCTGCTCTTCCGCGGTCGGAAACAGAAATAGACTTGAACGCCGCGGTCGTTGCGCCGGCGGCAGTCTGGAAAGCGCTTCCGCTATTGCCAGTATCGCCGCGCAACCAGTCGCATTGTCCACCGCACCGTTATAGATCGTGTCGCCTTTCTTGTCAGGAGCGCCGATGCCGAAATGGTCCCAGTGCGCCGAATAGACTACGTACTCGTCGCGCAATTTCGGGTCGCGGCCGGGCAGGATGCCGACAACGTTAGGCGCTTCGACGCGCTTCAGTTCACTCTTCAGATTGATCTTTCCCTTGAGATTCAGTTTGACTGGTTGGAAATCGCGCGAGGCCGCCCTCGTCTGCATATCGGCGAGATCGTAACCGGCCAGCTTCATGATCTTTTGCGCGGTGTCGTTTGTTACCCACGAGCGCATCTTCAAAAACGGAGTGGCTTCGCCGGGCGTGCGGGCAATGTCGAAACGCCACGAACCGTTGGAAGTCCGCACTACGCTCCAGGGATAACCAGCAGACTCGTCGGTGTGCAACAGAATCACACCCTCCGCGCCGCGGCGCGCAGCTTCTTCAAACTTGTAGGTCCAGCGGCCGTAATACGTCAGTGTCTTACCGCCAAAAAGATTTGGTTCCGCTGGGGTCGCCGGCGGATCGTTTACCATCATTACCAAAATCTTGCCGCGATAATCTGACGCATCGCCTTTGTAGTCGTTCCACTTCTGTTCCGGCGCGTTGATGCCGTAGCCGACAAAAACCAAATCCGTATCGACTTCAACGTCTTCCGTCTGGGCTCCGGTAAACGCGACATAGTCATCGGCAAATTTGAAAGTTTCCTTGCCGTTGCGTCCGGAGACAACGAGTTTCATATTCGGATCAGCCTTCACGCCGACCAACGAAACCGGTTGAAAGAAACTGCCATTCGCGCCTGCGCCCTTTAATCCCAGCGCTTCCATTTGTGCTGCGATATAGCTGGCGGCGAGTTCGCCACCGCGCGCGCCGGTGCCGCGGCCTTCCAACAAGTCACTGGATAAGTAACGAACGTGGGCGCGCATCGCATCCTCGTTGAGAGCGATCTTTGTTTGTCCGCGCGATTGCGCGTAGCCGCTGACCGCGAGCGAGCCGATCAGCGTGGCACCAATTACGTTGCGAAACTTGATCGATAGTCCTCGCATCCTCTTCTCACTCCTTACCGGTAATTAGTGCCATTGCTTCGGCGCGCGTGCGTGGGTCGGTGCGAAAGCCGCCGAGCACCGCCGAGGTAACTGTCTTGGCATCCGCTTTTCTAACGCCACGCAACGTCATGCACGTGTGCGCAGCTTCAATCACCACCATCACCCCGATTGGTTTCAATCCTTCGAATAGTGTGTTTGCGATATCGGTAGTCAAACGCTCCTGGAGCTGCAGCCGCCGTGAAAATGTTTCAGCCAGGCGCGCCAGTTTCGATATTCCCAGAATGCGTCCGTCGCGCGGGATGTACGCAATGTGACACTTGCCGACGAACGGCGCCAGATGATGTTCGCACATCGATGCAATGCTGATGTCTTTGACGATCACCATCTCATCGTGTTTGTCGCCGGGTAACGGCACGACGTGCTGCGCGGCATCCTCGCGCATGCCCGACGTTAACTCGGCATACATCTCGGCCACACGCCTGGGTGTTTCCTGCAAGCCCGGGCGTTCCGGATCTTCGCCAAGACCCTCGAGAATCATGCGCACCCCTTGCGCTATCAGATCGAGATCAACAGCAGGATGTTCATTCTGCTGAGAGGTGTGGTTGTCCGACTGCCTGGTAAGCTTCGTCGCCATCTTTTCCTACGTAAGAAGCGGGGGCCATTGTTTTGCGGTTTCGGCGAAAGCATTTCTCGCCGCCTCTTCTACGATCCGCAGCGGCACGTTCGCGTTGCGCGCAGCTTGCCGGCATTGCTCGTACTCCGGCATCTGCTTAACTATATGGCCGTTGAGTGCCGCTACTTTAACATCAATTGGGCCATACTGCGTTTCCACGCGCACGGTGCGACGCTCAAGTGCGCGGCGCTCAACCTGATAGCTGCGAATGCCGAGTGTCGTCGTCTCACTGAAAAGAAGGTCCAGCAACTTCTCCCGTTCGTCTTCACGACAGAGGACTGACAACAAGACGCCGGGACGATTTTTCTTCATCTGGATGGGCGTGAAATAACAATCCAGTGCGCCCAGTTCAAACGCTCGCTCCATCACATGCCCGAAAACTTGCGGTGACATGTCGTCCACATTTGTCTCCAGCATCCAAAGCCGAGCGTCGGTACGCTGTGCGTCCTGCGTTTTCCCAATCAGCACCCGCAGCACGTTCGGAAACTTTTCATATTCACGCGTGCCGGCGCCATAGCCAGTCTGTTCAAGCTTCAACTGCGGCAGCGCGCCGTATTCCGAGCACACCGTAGTGATAATGGCGGCGCCGGTTGGTGTCAGCAGCTCGCCCTCGATGTCGCTTGCATAAAAAGGCGCACCTTTCAACAACTCTGTGACCGCGGGTGGTGGCACTGGAAAACGGCCATGGTCCATCTCGACCATGCCGCTGCCGACATGTAATGCCGATGATGCGAAATGCTCAATCCCAAGCAGATCAAAACAGATGACGGCCCCTACGACGTCGATGATCGCATCGAGCGCGCCGACTTCGTGGAAGTGAACTTTTTCAATGGGTTCGTTGTGTACTCGTGCTTCTGCTTCCGCGAGACGTGAAAATATTTTACCGGCACGATCCTTTACGCTCCCGGCTAAACGCGAGTCGTAAATAATCTTGAGAATGTGTGACAGATGACGATGCGCATGTTCGGGCGCGGTCTGCACGCGCGCGTAAGTGGCGCTAATTCCTGAGCGCTTCACTGTCTCGAATTCGATTGCATACCCCGGAACGCCCAGGAGTGCAAGCTGATCTTTCAGCTCTTGCGGGTTAACTCCCGCGGCAACCAGCGCGCCGAGAATCATGTCTCCGCTGGCGCCGGCAAAACAATCGAAATAGAGAGTCTTCATAAGAACGTGAATCGTGAATCGTAAATCGTGAATAGTAGAGCGAGCGCAATGGGGAGTCCTCTATTTACGATTCACGATTTACGATTTACGAAGGATGGTAACAGAGCGCGGTCAGAAAATGCCAAACGCGATGACTACAACAAGGCTTTGCCGTTTGACGTCAACCGGGTGGCATGAGGTCAGTACCACCACGCAGTAGCGGGTGGGTAATTGATTCTTAAGCTTGCAACTGCGGACAATCGAGCATCAAAGGCTGTGACTCGCCTCGTTCTCAACAACCCACCGGCTACCGCGAGGTGGTACTGACCTCATGCCACCGCGCAAAGCTGTGGTTACCTAATCATTCTGCACAAAGCTGCCTAATAGCGAATTGCAAACCCGCTAAGCTATACTCAGCGCTTTTCCGGACAAGTAAATTATCAGCTTAGGAATCAAGTGACTCTTCTCCAACTCCAGGATCAACTAAAGGCGGTGGTTCGCAGCGCGGCGCTGGAGCTTTTCGGCATCGAGCTCGAACAAGTAGGCGCTGAAACGCCACCGCGCCCTGAACTTGGCGATCTTGCGTTTCCAGTTTCATTTGAACTTGCGAAACTAATCAAGCATGGCACTGGCACGAAGGTCCCGCCGCGCACAATCGCCGAACAGCTAAAGACAAAGTTAGAAGTAGCCGCCGAAGTTGCGCGTGTCGAAGTTGCCGGCGCCGGCTACGTCAATGTGTTTTTCGATCGCGCCAAACTACTTTCACTGTTTGCAGGCAAGCAGGGCGCTCGCGTCGCTGAAACCGCATCACTGCCCGATCGTCCAAAAAAGATGGTGGAGCACACCAGCATCAATCCGAACAAGGCGGCACACATTGGCCACGTTCGCAACGCCGTTCTCGGCGACACCTTTGTCCGGGTTCTACAAGCAGCAGGCGAACGCGTCGAGGTGCAAAACTACATCGACAACACCGGCGTTCAGGTTGCGGATGTAGTTGTCGGTTTTACTGAACTCGAGAAAATGACGCTCGAACAAATAAAGGCGCTCGACAGTTCCCTGCCTGCGGATACTCCGTTTGATTACTACTGCTGGGACCTCTACACGCGCGTCGGCGTGTTTTATCGCGAAGCCGCCGCTGGCGAGACTAATTCAGAAAGACTCAAGTTGCGCAGCGATGTGTTGCACGCGATTGAGGCAGGAAATAATCCGACGGCCGAATTGGCAGATTACGTCGCCACACGAAATGTCGAACGCATTCTCGACACGATGGAGCGGATCGACATTCGTTACGACCTGCTGGCGCGCGAGTCGGATATTCTTCATCTGCATTTTTGGGATCGCGCGTTTGAACTGATGAAGAGCGCGGGCGTTATCAGGTTCGAATCGCAAGGCAAGCATGCGGGTTGTTGGGTGATGCCTTTTGAATCGCACACCGGCACCGATGAACACGAGTCCGACAAAATAATCGTTCGCTCAAACGGCACCGTCACCTACACAGGCAAAGACATCGCCTATCAATTGTGGAAGCTGGGCCGGCTTGGTTTGGATTTCAACTACAAACCTTTTCGGTCCTATCCTGATGGGCGCGTCGCCTGGGTTACCACTACGGAACCTAACGCGGAAATCCTTCCGGAACTGCCGCGCCCTAATTTCGGTGGCGGTGTGAAGGTCTACAACGTGATCGATTCCCGTCAGGCGTATCCGCAGGAAATTGTTGCGCGCGGCGTCGTCGCGCTTGTTCCCGAAATCGGCGCAGAGGCCAGTGTTCACTTTGGTTACGAGATGGTGGCGCTCTCGCCGGCAGCTTGCGAAGAGTTGGGGATCCAGTTGAGCGCCGAGGACCGCGCGCGCCCTTACATCGAGATGAGTGGGCGCAAGGGTCTCGGCGTGAAAGCAGACGATCTGATCGATCGTTTAGAAAAAGACGCGCTGAAAGAAGTTGAAACGCGGCATCCTGAGTTATCTGCGGATGAACGACGCACCACTGCGCATGAAATAGCAGTCGGGGCCTTGCGCTATTTTCTCTTAAAGTTCACGCGCAATTCCGTTATTGCTTTCGATTTCAACGAAGCGCTTTCTTTCGAAGGCGAGACCGGGCCTTATTGCCAGTATGCGGCGGTGCGCGCAAATTCGATCTTTCGCAAACTCGATGAGACAGCGAGCAGCGCCGCGGCAGAATTGATCCAGAAGGCCAGGAGTGATTCGCAAATCGCATCGCGAGTTTCCGAGGTCCTGGCTGGAGAAGCAGGAACGGAAGTCTGGTCGTTGCTGATGCTGGCCGAGCGTTTGGAAGAGGCCATCGCGCAATGCGCCGGGTCAGCCGAGCCGGCGAACCTGGCAAAGTATGCATTCACTCTCGCACGCGCCTTTAACCTCTTCTATCACCGCCATCGCATCATCACCGAGGAAGATGAAGTGAAAAAAGCGGTATTGATTGCAGTCGCGAACATTACGCGGCAGCAGTTGACTGCGGCGCTGTCCACATTGGGGATTAGGGTGCCGGAAAGAATGTAGTTAATCGCGCTTTTAGGTTAGCCGTCTTTCAGTTAAAGTAGACTTATGTCGCAAGCACAGTATGTGATCGATGGAACGGGAAAAAAGACTGGGGTGCTGCTGTCTCTGAAAGATTACGAGAAATTATTGGAAGATCTGCATGACCTCGCAGTCGTTGCCGAGCGCAAAGCCGAAAAGCCCATAGCCCTGGAAGAATTGAAACGGCGTCTGAAGAAGGATGGCCTCATATAAAGTCATCCTCAAACCGTCGTTTGAAAAGGATTTGCGTTCAATACCGAAATCCGTGATTACCCGCGTTATTAACAGTCTGGATTTGTTGGCGGAAAATCCTTTTCCACGACAGGCGCTGAAGTTAGAAGGCGGAGGGCAACTATACCGCGTAAGAGTGGGAGACTATCGTATCGTGTATGGAGTCAATCAGCAGGCCAGACAAGTGCTCGTTCATTAATGTGCGCCATCGTCGAGAGGTTTATCGCAAGTAATAGAGCTTTGGAAATCATTCTCGCGATTCCTAACTAAACCATGCTGATCGTAATGAAAGCTGATGCCACGGACGGCCAGGTCGAGGCTGTTGTGCGCGTCATTGAAGGGCTCGGCTACAAAGCGCATCCCATGCCTGGCGCCGCCCGAACCGCCATTGGCATCACCGGAAACGCGGGCGCGATTGACCCTTCGCACTTCGAAAATCTCGCGGGCGTGGCAGAAGCCATTCGCGTCAGCAAGCCATACAAGCTGGTCACACTTGATTTGCACATGGAAAAGACAGTAGTGCGCGTTGGCGATGCCGCCATTGGCGGCGACGAGTTGGCCATAATTGCTGGTCCATGTGCTGTCGAAAGTCGCAGCCAGGCTTTTGCGGTTGCCGAAGTTGTGCGGCACAGCGGTGCGCGCTTTTTCCGCGGCGGCGCTTTCAAACCGCGCACGTCGCCTTATGCGTTTCAGGGTTTGGGTGAAGAAGGCTTAAAGATTCTCGCAGAGATTCGCGAAACGTACGGACTAAAGATTGTTTCCGAGGCGTTGGATGAACCCGGAGTTGATCTGGTTGAGCGCTACGCAGACATGATTCAGATCGGCGCGCGCAGCATGCAAAACTTTACGCTGTTGCGACACGTGGGAAAGTCGAGTTTGCCAGTGCTATTAAAACGCGGCTTGTCGGCGACTCTCGACGAATGGCTGCTCGCGGCCGAATACATCATGGCTGAAGGAAACTATCGCGTGGTTCTTTGCGAGCGCGGCATTCGCACATTCTCGCAGCACACCAGGAACACTCTCGATCTCGCCGCCATTCCAGCTGTCAGGCGAATTTCACATTTGCCCGTTATCGTTGATCCTTCGCATGGGACCGGCAAAAACTTTATGGTGACTCCGCTGGCCCGCGCCGCGGTTGCAGTGGGCGCCGATGGGCTAATTGTCGAGGTGCACGATTCGCCGAATAACGCTCTGTCCGATGGAGCACAAGCTTTGACGTTGGATCAATATGAGCGGCTTGTCAGTGAAGTCCGCGCAATTCACGAAGTCATCGCGCCGGCGCCGGTAGGTTAAGAATGTCTTAGGCTTTCTTGATTTCGCCAGACAGAATATTTGCCAGCTCACCAAAGAATACGGAACGCGGCATCACCTGATCATAGCCCGCCTGGACTGCTTTCCGCTGCAGCTCGACTTCAACGTGGGAAAAGAACCCGATCACCGGAATCCCCGCCAAGCTTTCGTCAGTTTTCAATTCCCTACCCACCGAAATAGCATCGAGCTTTGCGTGTTGTAGATCGACTACGATAATGTCGGGCGTGCTATCGACAATGAGGTGTCGCAGCGCGTCGAGGCCGCGCGGAAAAACAGCCATCATGCCTAGAGCTTTAGCCGTGGCTCGTACTTTCGAGGCCAAAAACATGTCGTCAATCACAGCGATTACGGTTCGAATCATATAGTTGTCGGAATAAAAACTGGTTGAGGGTCGTTGTTGTAATTGCTAGCCAGATTGGGCTGAAATGTGGACGGCACTTTATACCAACGATGCGTTCAGCATTTGAATTTGTCGTTCGGAATCATTTCGCGTAAAGATACGTTGCGATGTTAACTGCGATTCCCCCGCTGAGAGATTCGGAAAAGCTTGAGTTTGGTGATCCGCAACCGCCGCCAACGGGCGACGGCGAGCGCTCAAAACTCGTGCTTGCATCATACAACATTCGCTACGCGGTTGGCCGCTTTTTGATATCGAGTGGACTGCTGCGCAAGCTTGGTATTAATGGAAACCGCAGACGTGCGAATCAAGTTGGTGAAAATATTCGCCACACCGCGGAAGTTTTCAGCTCGGCCAAACTAATGCCTATCCCGGACCTGGTGGCTTTACAGGAAGCAGATAAACAAACCACGCGGGCAGGCGGACATCATGTCGCACGCGAATTGGCGGAAGCGATGAAAGTGTCGTGGGTACATGCGCCCGCCGGCATCCCGCGGGGACAAACACCGGTGGCGCGGCAATGGTGGCTTGATTTTGAAGAACAGATCGGGCTGCATGATACCGGAGACACCGGCGTTGCTTTGCTGAGCCGCTTCCCGCTGGAAGACGTGACGCGTATTGATTTGCCGTGGCACGAGTGTCCCTGGAGGCCGCGGCTCGCGATGGCTGCAACCATTTCGCTGGGCAATAAGAAACTGCGAATGCTTAACGCTCATGTTGATCCGCACGCGGCAGTTGACGGGCAGTTAGAACAACTTGAAGTGTTGACTGAAGAAGCTGCGAGACATTCAGGACCTACGTTGGTAGTTGGCGACTTCAACACCCTGTCGCAACAAAAATGCGCGGAGACAAAGGCTTTCATGGAGTCCCGAGGCTTTCAAACACCAATTCCGACAGGCACGCCCACGTGGCGTGGCGCGGGAATTCGTTTGCACGCCGATTGGATTTTTTATCGGAATCTGAAGATTGCAAACTGGGGTGTCGCCCGGCCATTGAACGTTTCCGATCACTGGCCCATTTGGGCAGAGATCGTTGTCGAATGAAAGGAACAGAGGCTTGGACAAGCGATCAGACGTTCAATCCAAGTAATCTCATGGTTGCTTGCTTGAGTGACGAGCCGTAGCTATCCAGACAAATGACGGAAAGAATTACCAGCAAAGACAATTCCCTGCTGCGCGAGGCACGCACCGTTCGCGACGGCAAAGTTGAGGAAATGATCTTCGTCGAAGGATTGCGTCTTTGCGAAGAAGCGGTGAACTCCAAACTGCCTATTCGCGCGTTGATCTTTTCCGATGAGCTGGCACAAAAAACAAAACCGGCCGAGTCGATTGAAAAGTTTGCTGCGTCCAGCGAGCGCGTCGCAGCTGTCAGTGAGAAGTTGCTCGCTTCAATCTCCTACAGCAAAACACCACAGGGCATCGTCATGCTTGCGACGCGGCCGGAGATGACGGAAGTACAGCTCACGCGGCAACAAAGCGGAACACCTTTGATTGTGGTAATGCATCGCATCACCAATCCAGTGAACGTCGGAGCGATACTGCGTACTGCTGAAGCCACAGGTGTAACGGGTGCCATTGCAACTGAAAATGCGACCGACCCGTTTTCGCCCAAAGCATTGCGCGGAGCGATGGGAGCAGCTTTCCGGCTGCCGATCTGGTTTCGGCCAAGTTATGCGAAGGTAATTGAATGGTGCTCGCAGCAGGCCATAAAGACAGTTTGTGCTGACCTCGATGCTACGACGCTCTACACCGACATCGATTGGACCATACCGCGCGCCTTAATTCTGGGGCCGGAAACAAGTGGCTTGACGCGCGCTGAAATCGAAGCGGCGGCTGAAGCTACAAGAATCCCGATGCAAGCGCCGGTTGAAAGTTTGAATGTATCGGTGGCGGCAGGCGTGTTGCTTTACGAGGCGGCGCGGCAGCGAGACTACCTTGCCACTAAATGAAAATGCAGATAGCTCACGGTCTGGTACCCTGGCCCATTCGTCATGATTTGATAATCAGTAAGATTCTTCTCCCGAATTATTTCGCCCATCACAGCAAAAAGATCAATCAGGGACTCGCGGTCAGAATCTGACAGATCGCCGGCATTCCTGATGTCTTTTTTTGGAATAACGAGATAGTGAATTCCCGTGTGCGCACCTGGTTGCTCGATTACGATAGTCTTGTCAGTTTCCTTTATCACTCCCGGAACAAACTCGGGAAGTCTTTGTATTGCGACGCTCGTCAGCAGGCCAACTAGTTCATTCGGCCGGAAACAGTTCCCTTCACAATTTCGCGTCAATAGAAATGGACGCGGCCGCGTGTCTGAAAACAAATAAGCGCCGAGCACTACCCCGCACAACAAGGAGGCAATAACCGCCAGAAGCAGCTTAATTCCTTTCATGAGTTTTCCACTCCCGACCGCCATATTTGTTTCATAATTTTCGAGCGCGCTATTGTCGAAGCTTCCGTTTAAAGTAGAATAGCGTCGTTTCCGAGCAGTTTAGTTTTCGTTTCTTGCGCAGCGTGATCAAGCTGCGTTTTCTGCACACGATGGCAGACGAAATCAATCAGCCAAAGAAAAAGAAACGCGAAGAGGCCCTGCCTGAACGCTTGCTGCGGCGCGTGCTGGAAAGCATGGGCGAAGTCGTCGATCGCAAATTCGGGCGCACCATCGCGCCTAAAGGTGGCCTGACAACTTCGCAACTCATCGAGCGCATGAAGAAAACTATTGACGACCGCGTGCGCGAAGAAGGACGCAGTGGCCGCATCGCGCCTCATCACCTAAAACTGAAGGTCGAATGGGGCACGCACTCGGAAGCGCCCACAGAAATAATCAAAGACCTGGAGACTGAAGTCCTGGCCGCCGCCATCGACCACATAAATGATCATCGTTATCGCACGCTGGGGCCGGTAAAAGTCGAAACGGAAGTGGATATCTTTACCAGCGGCATTACCGTTGACCCGACCTTCGGCGAGTTTGAAGAAAAGCTGCGGCGCGAAGATGAAGAAAAGCGCGCAAAGCATTTGCCTGCCCCGCCAAAAGGGGTGCCGCCGATTCCCGACGTGGGCGTGACGGCGCGCGTCACGATGAGCAATGGCACTCGTGAAGTGCCACTCGTGTTCAAGCCCGGCGGCCGTCGTTTGAATGTGGGACGCGCTACTGATAACGAGCTTGCCTTGCACGATACAAGCGTCTCCAAAATTCATGCCACGCTGCTGATGAATCAACAAGGAACATTGCTGGTCGCCGACACCGGATCGACAAATGGAACTTTTATAAATGGCCGTCGCATCTCGTATGGCGAAGCGCGGCAGATCGTGGATGGCGACGTGGTGGGATTTGGCGACGTCGAAGTTCGTTTTCGCAGAAATGAATGAGTTATTAAAGTAGCTAATAACGATGACACTCTTCCTGTTCTTTCAATCCGCCACTCCCGTGCCATCCGTCACCGTGCCGGAAAGAGTGCCGGCAACGTTGACACTGATTTATCTCGCTGGCCTTACGCTAATCGCTTTGCTGTTGCTGGTGTCGGTTTTTCGAAACCGCCGGCGCGGTGTCATCACTCCACTCGCGGTCGCTGAAGATCTACCCAAAGCAGTCAAGCGGCGTCTCGGCTCGACCTCAACCAACCGTGGCCTGCGCGCGTTGCGTTGGCTATTCGTGTTGCTGGCTGTGGGTGTTTTCGGCTTTCATGTTTACTGGACCCACTATGCCGCAGAAAACAACGAAAAGTTTCAGGAACTAAGCTACAAAGACTTGCGCAACCGGCGTCTGTCAGAATCGACATTGCGCGGCTGGATTTTGGATCGCAGCGGCAAACTCGAAAACGCCCTGGCGCTATATCGTCGCGATTCCAGCGGCAACATTTACCGCGACTACCCGATGGACCAGGCCATGGCCCAGATCTTTGGTTCCGATCGCGGCGATCCGGGCCTTGAGCGCGCGCTGTTTGGGACGCAAAGCGGCGCGCTGCCCGAAGCGCTCGAAGTTGCCGAGGGCCATACCATCAACATCAAAGGCAACACCGATGTGCGCTTAACAATCGATCGCGACCTGCAACAGACCGCCCTGGATCAGTTGAAAGGAAAGCACGGCGCCGTTGTCGTGCTCAATCCACAAACCGGCGAGGTGCTGGCGCTTTACAGCGAGCCGTCATACAGCTTGAAAGAAGTGGAAGACGAAGCCACCTGGATTAAGCTCGAAGCCAACCAACGCGATCGCCCGCTGGTGAGCCGCGCGCTTGGCGCTTATTACATTCCCGGCTCCACCTTTAAGACCGTGACGATGACGGCCGCTTTTCTCGCGGGTGAACAGAACACGCAGTTCACCTGTAGCGGCGGCGGCTATGTCGCAGCGCCGGGCGCAAACGCTATTTTTGACGACGGCGGCGCCGGCGAAGTGCACGGACGCATCGGCATCGACACCGCCTTTGAAGTTTCCTGCAATCAATACTTCGCACAAATGGGCGTGAAGCTCGGCGCCGAGCGGCTGAAAGTCGCCGCGCAACTGCTGGGCATTGGCACTTACGATACGCCAACGGAGGCCTTGCGCGGTCGAAAGGAACCGGAGATCTGGAACGCCAGCAGCGATGCCGTCAAGCGCGCACTTGCCCCGCGCGAAGCCACCATCGTCACTGGTAAGGGCGTGACAAGGTACGACCTGGCGCTGATGGGTTACGGTCAGGGATACGCGGGCCAGATGACACCATTTCAGATGGCGCTGGCTGCGGCTGCAATTGCAAACATGGATGGACGATTGATGAAGCCCAGGATTGAATTCAATCGCCCGCCGGAAATGTTCAAGCAAGTGATGTCGCCGCAAGTAGCGGCGACGCTGCGCAGCATCATGGGTCGCGTTACTGGTGGGGCCAGGGGTACGGCGCGGGAAGTTTTTGCTCCAGTGCAAGCGGCTGGCATTAACACTGGAGGCAAGACAGGCACGGCGCAGAAGATCGTTCCGGTTTACGACCCGAAGACGGGAGAACCGCAAACGCGGCACCGCGTAGAAAAGGACAACAAGGGCAATATCATTCGTGAATATGAAGAGACCATCATGGACGAAGAGCATCCGCGCGTTGATGCCTGGTTTTTGTGCATCGCTCCGCTGGAGCGGCCACAACTGGCGATTGCCGTAATCGTCGAAGGCGGCGGCTACGGATCGAAATCCGCTGCCCCAATAGCGGCGGCTTTAGTGTTGAAGGCAAGAGATCTTGGCTATTTCAATTCGGTCCGGAGTCAACCAAATAATCAGCAGCCAAATCAAGGCCAGGCTCCGGCTCAACGGCGGCCGCGCGCGGCGGCAACGCCAACACAGTGAAATGACTTAAAACGTTCGAATGGAAATAGGGTTCTTCTGACTTCTGACTTCTAACTTCAGACCTCTGGTTTATGAAGAATCGCGCATCATCACATCTTTTAATCATTCTGCTGATCTTTCTTTTCGAGATTGCGGGTTACTGGGCGATTCACCGCGGAGGCCTGCTGCGCGGTTATGAAACGTCCACCATCGGCGCCATACGGGATCTGCTGATGTTCGTACCGCTGTTGGCCGCGGTGCTTTGGCTTTCGCGGGTAATGAATTACAGGGGGCAGTGGATTCTGTTTACGACTGCCGTCCTGCTTTTCTCCATCGGCCTGCTGGTCCAATACCGGCTCTACAGCGATCCTGAATACAACGCGCGCAACAAATCGGCGGCACGCGAGCAAAAGATGGAGGCGCTGCGCACGCGTTACATCATTGAGAACTATGATGCCGCAAAGAAACAGATGATGGCTTTGCCGGTCACACCCGCATCGTCGATCGACCTGGATCAATTGCCGCGCCGCGCAGCCAATTATTCAATCGGCGACGCACTAACTTCGAGTTATACCTGGATTCCCATCTTTTCCTTTCTGGCGTTCGCCGTGGCCTACATGTTCTGTGTTCGCGATGGCTTTCTGCTATGGCTGCAACGCAACAGTTTCATCGTGGTTCTGCTGACCCTGGTGCCACTGGCGGCGGCGGTCGTCACCTCGAGCGCCGGCAAAGCCCTGGGAAATATGACGCCGTGGGAGCCATCGAAGATTCCTTTTCTGCTGGGCTTCGCGGGAATCTTAACGGCGCGCTACAAAGATCTTGGTGAAACGTATTGGGGCATTCCGCGCGCGCGTGATGTGGTGCCTCTGCTCGTGATGGCGATGTTGCCGTTCGTTCCCTTCTTCGCCCTAAAAGATTTTGGCCAGATGCTGATCTTCAGCGGCGCTTACACGACGCTTTATCTTGTTGCCGTTAGACGCTGGCCGCAGTTGCTCTTGTTTGTCGGTTCGGTGTTGCTGGTCATCAGTATTCTCGTCGTTGGCGCATTGCCCCGCGACGTTCAAGAGAGAGTGCCGCTGCTGCCGACTATCGCGCGTCCCATTCAGACAATGCTGCCGGCGCGAATTCAGCAGCGGTTTCATTTGTGGTTGGACGGTTTCGATCCGCCGTCGCCGGAAGTTTCCTGGTGGAAGAAGGATTATCAGGAAGCACTAAACAGCGATCCGCAGCTTAAGCAACTTGCCGAGCAAAGTCCGGCGATGCAGAAGATTGTTAACGTCGATGTTTGGTTTGATAAGCTTGCTTTCCAACCGGCACAGGCCGTTTTTGGCATTGCTTCAGGCAAGAATACGGGCCGTGGCCTGGGCCTGGGCTTTCCGGAAGTCATTCCCATCGCCGACTCGGATTATGTCTATGCGGCAATTGCCGAAGAACTTGGTTTGACGGGGGGCGCGATCGTGCTGCTGGCAGTGATCATCCTAGTGGTGGCCGGAGTTCGTACTTCCCTCGACGCGCGTGATATGTTTACCAAGCTTTCCGCAGCCGGCCTAACAGCTTTCATGGGCTTCCAGGCACTGGTTAATGTCGGCGGCATCTTGCGCGCCTTGCCGATGACTGGAATTACATTGCCTTTCGTTAGTCACGGTGGATTTAGTCTGGTTACCAGCTTTGCGATGTTAGGTATGCTGATGGCCTTTTCCCATCGAAACGCGCGCGACCAAATGCTCGCCAAGCCCTCGCCGGGCGTGCCTGTGTCGCCACTAAAATTGGAGGCGGTCGAATGAGCCAACCCAGCAATCATCCCGCGCCCGCGCTGATCCTCAAATCCGCGGCGGTCACCGATCGTGGCTTAAGCGAGAAACGGCCTCTCAATGAAGACTCGTTTTTGGCTGACAGTGAACGCGGCATCTTCGCGGCAGCCGACGGCGTTGGCGGCGCTGAAGCCGGCGAAGTTGCCTCGCAGACTGCGATTGAAGTGCTCGATGAAGCGTTTCGCCATAAGGAAGACGGCGCCGACGTTGAAGACTTGATGGAGCTTGCGATTCAACGCGCCAATGCATCCATTCACAAGATGGCCCAGGAGCACGCCAAGTTTGCGATGATGGCCACCACCATCGTCGCGCTTCATATCAAAAACAACATTGCCACCATCGGCCACGTTGGCGACTCGCGTTTGTATCGCCTGACACCCGATGGCCGTCTGCTGCGCGAAACTGAAGACCATTCTGTCGTCGAGGAAGAAGTACGCGCGGGCCGCATGACCGCGGAGCAAGCCGCCAATCACCCGAGCAAGAACATTATCAGTCGCGCACTGGGCGCCGAGGACGGTGTTGAAGTTGATATGAAGGTGCTGGAAGTGGAAGACGGCACGCAGTTTCTCCTGTGCACTGACGGCATCACGCGACACATTCCCGATTACGAGCTGCGGCAGATGATGATCCTGAACGATGATCTGCCGGCACTCTGCGCCGCGCTGAAAGAACGTTGCTACCAACGCGGCGCCGAAGATAACCTGACTGCCGTTGTGGTCCGCGTCGGTACTTCTATCTCAGCCGCGCAGCGCAGCGCCGAGATGGACGAGACGCTAACACCGGAAGCTAATGTTGTGCCAGCCGCGCGAAGGATGGAAACGCAGGAAACTGCGCAGGCGGAATTCGTGCCGGCTTCGCGGAGAGTGTTTCCAGGCGTCGCGGCACAGACTGCAGAACCGACCAACTTCGAGCGCAGAGATGAAGTTGCCGTCACCAAGTCCGCCGAGAAACCGCGCGGCGGTGGTGGTTTCGCCAGCGGCTTTATTCTATTTTTGCTCGTGCTGGGCGCAGTCGCCGCGGCTTTTTATGGCGGCAGGAAATACAAAGGCCCCATACCCTACGTCGATCCCGACAATCAAATCGCGGCACAGCCGTCACCCTTGCCGACGAGCCTGACGGAGGCGTTTTCAGATTTTGAACTGAATCGGCGCGAAGTTGATCAGAATCCGACTGCATGGCTGACGACGGTACCGGGTGAGGTAGCACGACAAGGCGTTCAGAAACCATTAGATGCTACTGAGCCTGAATTTCTGTATCTCTACGGGCGCGCTTCCCTCTTAACTGGAAATATCGATGAAGCAGCGAAAGCGTTCGAGGCAGTCATTGCAAAGACAGATTTGTCACCGGAGAATGCAACTTTGCGGAAAGAGGCGACGCTCGGACTCGCCGCAGTAGCATTAAAGTCAGACAAGGACAAGGCAGCGGCGCAAACACATCTTGATGAAATAATTCAGAAACCCTCCGCAACCGTTTCCCCGGCAGTTTCGCAGCCTACCCCATAGCCCTCAATTCGCCGCCCGGCATCAAAGACAACGCGCGAACGATGGCAGAACTGAAGCTACAACAAAGCAGGCTCGATGGCCGTTACGACATTGTTGAATGCCTGGGGCGCGGTAGCTATGCCGAGATCTATGTAGCGCATGACAACGCTGCCCCGGAAGGCGCGCCCACCACCGTGGTCATCAAGGCCCTGAACATGTTTCTTCAGGACGCGCCTGATGCCGATCTCGAACACACGCTGATTGCAAATTTTCAGAACGAAGCAGTCGCGCTCGATCGCGTGCGCCATCCAAACATCATCAACCGCCTGGGCCATGGCACCGCCATCGATCTTGCCGGCACTACTTTTCATTACATCGTGCTCGAGTATCTGTCGGGTGGCGACATGTCAGCGCTTTCGCGCCAACACCCGTTGACGATCGACAGGGCGCTGTTCTATCTCGAGCAGGTTTGTTCCGGTTTGGCACACGCGCATGAGTGTGGCGTTATTCATCGTGACATCAAGCCGCATAATTTGTTATTAACAGCCGACCGCCAGGTGGTGAAGATTGCCGACTTTGGCGTGGCCCGTCTCGAAGCCATGGAAGGCGCAATTACGCGCGTCGGTACAAACGTCTACTCCGCGCCGGAACACAACCCACTGGTCCAGACCGGCCAATTGGACACGGGCGCGCTGCTCATCAACAAAGAACATTTGAGCCCCGCTGCTGATATCTATTCGCTGGCTAAAACCACCTACACGCTGCTTGCTGGTGAATCGCCGCGCCGGTTCGCACAGCATGCAATTCGCGAGTTGCCGGCAGCTATCAACAATCACTTTTGGTCAACGCCGGTGCTTCGGGTGTTGGAAAAGGCGACGCAGACAAGACCGGGCGAGCGCTATCAGACCATTCAGGAGTTTTGGGATGAGTTTTCCGAGGCGGCACTGCCTCCAACGAAAGTGTTGAGTGAAACCAACGCAGAGGCGCGACGCAAACCAAGCGCTGATCTCGCGGTTGAGCCTGAAGAATTTCCCCAGGCTGCACCGCAAGCTCATTTCGTTCCGGTGACTTCACCGGCAGCCTTGGCTTTTGCAGAAGCTCCGCGGCGTCCGAAGATCGTTGTCCCGGTGGCCGAGACGCAAGTAAACAAGAAACTGAGTTGGCGCGAACAGCTTTTCCCGGGGCCAGCAGCGCCGGCAGCAGTTCCCAGCAAAGCCGTTTCCGCGCGCCGGCCGGTGGGACCTCCGCGAAAGCGCGCTTACATCGTTGCTGCAGTCTTGATCGTCGCGTTCTCAATTATGCTCCTGGCGACGCACAAGTACGTTACGTCGCATTGGAACCCGTTCGTCGAATTGCCGGCCATGGGCGACCTTTTTGTAATTGGCCGCGAAGGTGTTACAACAACGGATGTAAATTTGCGGTCGGATGCGAGCATGGCGAATCCGCCGGTGGGCGTGGCAGAAAACGGATCGCGCGTTAAAATCCTGGCGACCACTGACAATTGGTACGAGGTGCAGGTGCTGCAACACGGACGGCCAAAGGCGAGCCCGTTCACCTCCGACCGCGGCTGGATAAACAAGAAGTTTGTTAAATTTGACTAGTAGGACAGACATTCCTGTCTGTCCCTTCTTCGCTTTTACTAATTACGATTCACGATTTACGATTCACGATCTTATGGGCCTAATAGAATCAATCAGAAAATGGATCGACGGCGAGACCGGCGAAGACCTGCTCGAGTCTGCCGACGAACACGCCAAACCGCGCCGCATCTGGGAAGAATTCCTGGTAAAGATCGCGCGCGAAGTTGAGGCCGTCATGCAGCGCGAGATGTTTACGCCACCGGGCGGTCCAACCTATATCCCGCGCGAGTACATCGTCTATCTCAGCAACGACGACGACAAAGACTGGCAGGGCGACAAGCGACGCGGGCTCGAGCAGGGCCTTTTTCATGTGCTCTCGGAACGCGCGAAGGAGTTGAGCGGTCACACGGACTTGGCCGCGAAATCATTTGTGGTCGAGTTGCGCGTCGACGGCACTTTGGAAAAGGGCCAGTTCCGCGTGCAAGGCGTTTGGGATGAAACCGAGAGTGGCCATACCCAGGTAACTCCACGTGTCTCTGCTTCACAACCTGCCACGCCCGCCGGAATAAACTTGGGCGACACCGTACGTGAGCGCGCCGACGGCAGCTCAACGGAAACGGGTGCTGGTGAACAGAGCGAACAGACCGTAGTGCGGCCGCGTGTTAAGGAACTTTACACCGTGGAAATTTGGAAAGATGGCGTGCGCGAATCAGTCGTTCCCGTTACTAAATCAGAAGTCACTATTGGACGCGGTTCGCGAACTATCACAGTTGACTTGCCTTTAAAAGGAGATCCGGAAGTGAGTCGGGTGCATGCAATCCTCACGCGCGAAAACGATGGCCGCTACTGGCT
>DATNOG010000154.1:0-12067 GCA_035601415.1 Pyrinomonadaceae bacterium
GAAGATCAGATCGCATGAACCGCCTTTGATGATAATGTCGCCACCGTTTGCCATGTGAGTTTCTCCTTTTTGGGGCTGGGTTGGGATTAGGTTTTACCTGAAACTATCTCGCTGAGTTGCTTGCGAGACAACTGGACGTCAGGTCTGTTTAGGTAGGAATTGTAAATGTCGTTCCCCCATTGTTGTTGAATACCGGAAAGAGTTTCTTGCGCCTTTGTAGCATACTCGCGCGCTTTGTCAGTATCGCCATTTGCTTTACTGGCGCGCGCGGCAATTAACCAGGCGAGCCATTCGCAATCGCGCCGGCCTGCGCGCGCGAAAATCTGTTGTCCTTCCAAAGCATTCCTGGCTGCGCCGGTTGCGTCGCCGGCCTGGGCCATCGACGCCGCAAGCGCTAGCAACGATTCGGCCAAAACAGCAGGGTCGTTTGCCTGGCGGGCTGCCTCGACCGCTTGTTGACACTTTACTGCGCCCTGCTTTGCCGCTCCAGAATACGCCTGGGCCATGCAAATCGTAAGCGACGCTTCTGCGGCGGTGCCGTGGAGTTCCGCGCCGGCCAGCTTCTCCGCCTTTTGAGCTTTAGCCTGAGCGTCCGGCCAGTGCTCCCGGCTAAGGGCCATACGCGCCAGCACTAGATAATACGAGGCCGAGATATTGCTGGGCGCATCCGGTTTCTCAACGAACTCCTGCGCTTCCTGCAACGCGGTCTGCGCATCATCGTATCGCCCCAATCGCCAGAGCGCATTCGCGCGGTCCGTCAAACTCAAGGCCACATTCTTTGGCGCTCTTATCGATTTTGCGATCTTATAACTTTCGTCCAGTTGTTCCAGCGCTTCAGGATATCTCCCCTGCCTGATAAACAAACGGCCAATGTCGTCGTGCGCCAAAAATGCCTGCCCCTGATCGTCCAACTCCTGGGAGAGTTTCAACGCTTGCTGATATCCATCGAGCGCCCCGGCGTACTCGCCCTGATGAACTTTGGCGCGAGCCAAGAGTAGGAAAGCCTGGAGTGTTTCCTTGCGGTAACCGCCCTTCTGGTAAAAAGGCAAAGCCTGGTTCACGTAGTTAATAACGTCATCGGCATTTCCGCGTCGCTCGGCGAGACTAGCGAGGGCAAGCAGCGCGCGCTTTGCATTGCGCTCATCCTTTTGTTTCTGGGCCAAGTCGAGTGATTGCCGGTAGTATTTCTCTGCTTCAGGGTAATCAGCGGCGACTAAATAGGTGTTGCCGATATCAACAATACCCTGTTTGGTCAGGTTATCGATGTCCTTTGCCTGTGCTCGCTCAACTGCCTCACGCATGTCCTTGCGCGCGCCTTCAATGTTGTTAGCGGATAGCTCGATATAGCCAAGCTTTAGTAGCGTTTTCACATACTGATAATCGTTGCCGGTTGTGCGGGCGAGTTCCAGCGCACGTTGCAGGTGCTCGCGAGCTTCCGGCTCTTTATTAAGTTGATCGAACAGAAAACCACGCTGAAACGAAACTTCTGCCTGGCCTTCAAAATTGCCGTCTGCCTGAAAGATTGTTTCTGCTTTGTCGAACGCAGCGGTGGCGCTTGGCTGATCCAGCTGGCGCGCATAGAGAATTCCTACGCGCAAAAATGGTGTCGCATACTGGGGCGCGCGCGTCGTTGCCTCCACATAACTTTTAATCGCGTCTTTGATCTGATCATTCTTTTCGTAAGCCCGGCCAAGGTCCACATAGACCTGGGGATCATTCGGCGAAAGGCGCGCCAGTTCCGCATAGGCTTTCGAGGCCCCGGCTAAGTCTCGTGTGAGCGTCGCAGTAATTGCTTCCAGGTAAAGGCCGTCAGTCGTCGCCAGTTGCGAGCGGTTAGGCACCAGCGACTGGACTTTTAGCATCTCGTCTTTGGCCGTTTCAGCGTAGTCCATTTCATTCCAGGCTTCAGCAAGGCGAGCGTGCGCCAGGGCAAATTTCGGATCATTTGCGATTGCCTGTTCAAGGGCCTTTGTGGCCTGTAAAAAGGCGCCGTTCCGAAGCGCGTCGGATCCTTTTTCATACCACGACGCCGCTTCGGCTGTAGGCTTATACGGTCCCGGTCTCAACCAACGGACTAGAAACCAACCGACCACGGCCACCGCAACTACTGCCAGGAACAACATGCCGAGCGGTGGCCCAGGCCGGCGCAATGTCTCGGCTATCGTCGTCAGTGCACTGGCTGAGTAAGTGCGCGGTTTAGACAACGACTCGGTTACGCGCACGTGCCGGTAACCATCCGGCGCCAAGGTGGGCAACACTTCCTTCAGATCCGCGATCAGCTCATCGGCCGATTGATAACGAGCCTCAATCTTTTTCTCCATCGCTTTGGTCGTGATGCGATCGAGCTCGGGTGGAATGCGATCATTGACGATGGAAGGTAACGGCGGCGTAACGTGAATTACTTGGGCGCCAATCTCAATGATGCTGGACCCGCCAAAAGCAGCCTGCCCGGTGATGCACTCATAGAGCACCACGCCCAGCGCAAATAGATCGCTGCGCGCGTCCACTTTTTTCCCGGTGGCTTGTTCCGGCGACAGGTACATCGGCGTGCCCACGATCACGTCGCTGCGCGTTCGCGTGAACGGCAGTGTAGGCAGGTTAGGATCGCCGCCGAGGCTGTGTTGCTCGTAGAGTTGTTTGACCAGACCAAAATCCAACACCTTTACCTGACCGCGCTCAGTGATCACAACGTTCGATGGCTTAATGTCGCGGTGCACCACACCCTGGTGGTGAGCTTCGCCAAGCGCTTCGGCAATCAACGAAACAATGCGCACAGCTTCAGGCAGCGGCAGCGATCCGGCGAGTAGTTTGTCGCTCAACGGCTCGCCGTTGATGAGTTCCATCACAATATAAGGCTGGTCGTCGTCTGTTTCGCCGTAATCGAAAACGGCGGCGATGTTCGGGTGGGTCAAGGCAGAAACAGCTCGCGCTTCACGGAGAAACCTGGCGCGATATTCTTTGGTGGTCGAAGACAGAAATTTTATCGCCACGCGCCGGCCGAGGGTGGTGTCTTCAGCGAGATAAACGACGCCCATGCCGCCTTCGCCGAGTTTCTCGGTGATCCGATAGTGGGAAATGGTTTCGCCGATCATGTTTCAGGATTTACACCAGCGAGACAGGCAAGAACGTGAAAAACAAACGAAGACAACGGGGTCGTGTTTCGTCAGCGGCGCGGCTTTTCAGTGCTCGCATTCTGCTCTAACGTCTGAGATATTTCAAGAAGAACCTCGGAATGAACGAGTTTAGGGAAGGGTGGTGCTGCGAACTTTCTGCTCCTGACGCTGGCGAAAATCTCTTAGTTTATTGGCGAGGTCGGCGCGGGTGGTCGCCAGGATGGCAATCGCGAACAATGCCGCATTGATGGCGCCGGGTTTTCCGATTGCCAGCGTCGCGACCGGAATGCCGGCCGGCATTTGCACCGTCGAAAGCAGGGAGTCCAAACCGTTAAGCGCGTCACTCTTCATCGGCACGCCCAACACCGGCAGAGTTGTTTGCGCGGCAATCACGCCCGCCAGATGAGCGGCCCCGCCGGCAGCAGCAATGATGATTTGCAGTCCGCGGTCGGCGGCGCTGGCGGCAAACTCCGTTGCCAGTTGCGGCGTGCGATGTGCCGACATCACATGACATTCATGGGCGACGCCAAAGTCAGTTAGAGTTGCGTCTGCATGGCTCATCGTATCCCAATCAGACTTGCTGCCCATGATTATGGCAACAAGTGGAGTCGGATTTCGGATTTCGGATTTCGGATTTCGGATTTCTTTAGGCGGTTTAGTCAAACCAATTGTTTTTCCTGACGTGGATTTAGTTTTTGTTGTCATTGAATTCTTATGGCCAAACGTCGCAAAATCCGCAATCCGAAATTCGCAATCCGAAATCTGTTCACGCGCCCTGATCGAGCGAATAACCGCGCTCGTCGTCAAAGTTATACAGATTCTCAATTTTGATGAAATCGAAACCTTCAGCCGCAACGCGTTTGAGCAAAGAGATAATCTGGGGATGCGAAACCTTGCCGCCGTCGGTCTCGGCCAGAAAGCGGCAGCGCCAATGGTCGGAACAAAAAGTTTCTGCATGACCGCCGGGCCAAACCTTTACGCCGCGATTGCTCATCATCTCCAGCTTGATGCCGTCGCCACTGAGTTTACTCAACGAGTCGCCAAGATCGTTTGCCGTGCCTTTGATCCAGTCGAGAAACACGTCGACACCCACCAGATCTTTTTTCGCCGTCTGCCTTTGCCTGCCTCCGCGGGGCATTTGCTTACCGGTTTCCGCAACGGCCTTATAACTCACTGTCTTCAGCTTTTCGGGTCTTTGGCCCACGCGCTGTGCTACCGCGTCGGCGAATTCTTTTGTTCCAACTTTCTGTTTGCTGTGTCCCTCTTCGTAGATGTCGTAGGTATGAATCCCATCTTCGATCGTTCGCAGCCAGGCATTGTGCACGCGCTCAGCCACATTTGTTTCACCAATGTGTACCAGCATCATTACCGCGCCAAGTAGTAACCCTGACGGGTTTGCTAAATTTTGCCCGGCGCGGCGCGGCGCCGATCCATGAATCGCTTCGAACATCGAGACGTGCTCGCCGATGTTTGCTGAACCAGCGAGCCCAACTGAACCCGCGATTTGTGCAGCCACGTCCGACAGCACGTCGCCATAAAGATTCGGCATCACCAGCACATCAAAAACTTCAGGAGTGTCGGCGAGTTTCGCCGCGCCAATATCTACGATCCAGTGTTCGTTCTCGATGTCCGAATACTCGGCGGCGATTTCATCGAAAACTTTATGAAACAAGCCGTCGGTGAACTTCATGATGTTGTCTTTGGTGAAGCAAGTGACCTTTTTGCGATTGTTTCGGCGCGCATACTCGAACGCGTAGCGGACAATCTTTTCTGAACCCGGACGCGAAATCAGTTTAAGACACTGGTAAACCTGTTGCGTTTGCCGGTGCTCGATGCCGGCGTAAAGGTCCTCTTCGTTTTCGCGAACAATCACCACATCCATGTTCGGATGCTTTGTATCCACAAACGGATGATAGGAAACACAGGGACGCACATTGGCATAGAGGCCGAGCGTTTTGCGCACCGTGACGTTCAGGCTTTTATAACCGCCACCCTGCGGCGTCGTAATCGGCGCTTTGAGAAAAACTTTAGTACGCCGTAGCGAATCCCAGGCGCTCGGCTCGATGCCGGAAGAGTTGCCGGCCAGATAAACTTTCTCGCCGATGTCGATGGTTTCAATATCGAGGTTGGCGCCCGCCGCTTTCAGGATGTGAAGCGTGGCATCCATGATCTCGGGGCCGATGCCGTCGCCATGCGCCACGGTGATAGGGACAGATTTGGACATTTTCCAAACAGACCTTTCGCCAAATAAACTTTGAGTGCGAAGCACTATATTCCATCGTGCTTGGGGCAAGCAATTGGTAAGAAGTCAGTAGTCAGTAGTTCGTTGCGAGTTCATTTAGCCAGCACCAGCGGTTTGCGACTAACAACCAACTACTGACTACGGACCTGCTGCGCGCCTTGAACTCCAAACCGCGCCTAAGGCATACTTGGCCCGCTAGTTCCTGCTCTCGCGCGTCAGTGGTGATTGCGCCTGTCCGTGTTCGTGATGCGACCCGCGTTCGGCTGAGGAGAGAGTGAGATAATTGTCAACTTGTTGGAAGCCGCTCTCGTAGTTTAGAGCACCGGGTGCGTCGCGTTCGCCCAAGAGGTCAAGTAACTACCACTTGAGTCTGCGATCTGATTTTTACCCGCGCTTCACTCGATCAAAAGGATAGAAAGACAAATGGGTACCAAACTGTATGTCGGGAACCTCTCGTTCCGCACGACGAGCGATGAACTGCGCGACGCTTTCGCGGCCGTAGGAACAGTGGAATCAGCTTCCGTAATCGAAGATCGTGACACTGGACGATCACGTGGCTTTGCTTTCGTGGAGATGGCAACTCCGGAAGAGGCCGCCAAGGCGATCGAAGAGTTTAACGGTAAAGATTTTGGCGGTCGCAATTTGACTGTCAATGAAGCCAAGCCGAGAGCTGATCGTGGTGGCGGCGGCGGCCGTGGTTATGGCGGCGGCGGTGGTCGTGGTGGTTATGGCGGTGGCGGTGGACGCGGCGGAGATCGCGGCGGCGACCGGGGCGGTTTTGACCGCGAACCGCGCTGGTAACTGACAATGGTGACAAGTGACAAGTGAACAGTGACAAGTCGGCAGATTGACTTGTCACCTGTCACTCGTTACTTATCACTCCTTTTTTATTTCCTCGCCGCCGGCGTGATCTTTAACTTCATTCGCTCCCCGCCGCGCATCAACTCCACTTCATATTCCTGTCCGGCTTTCATCTCTCCCAGCGCATACGTGTAATCATAAACATTGTGCACGTCGCGGCCGGCTAACTTCACAATCCTATCGCCGGCTTTTATGCCTGCTTTCGCTGCCGGTGAATCATCGCGCACACCATCCAGTAACAGCCCGTCGCCAGAATCGGCATAGTTGGGAATCGTGCCGAGATAAACGCGAAAGCCCATCGTCCGTCCCTGCGATTCGCTCTTCGCAACCGTGTAGACCGGCCGTGCGTCGCTGGCGTCGACGCTGCGAATAATGCGCTCAACAAAACTGAGTATGTGGGCCTCGTCTTCGTAGTTAATCTTGTCGGCAGTGTCGGAAGGTTTGTGATAGTCCTCATGCGTGCCGGTCCAGAGGAACAGCACTGGAACTTTTTTCGCATAGAACGAAGAATGATCGCTTGGTCCATAGCCGTCTTCGCTTAGCGTGAGATCGAAAGCGCGAACACTATCGAGCGTAGTGGTTAAATTTCCGCCAGTAGAGTGGCTGGCCCGCGCAGTTGAAGATTCGGGCTTCGCGGTAAGCGCGCCATCAAGCGGCTTACCATAAGTTGCCGGCGTCGGCGTCACTCCGATCCCCCAGAACTTTGCTGACGAATCAATAACTTTGCGCCAGCCTTCAGCCGTGCCCACGCCGCCCACAATTAGCTTGTTGTTTTTCATGCGCCCGATCATGTCCATGTTGATCATCGCCACCGTGTTCTCGAGCGGCCGGAGCGGATGGTTCACGTAATAACTTGAACCAAGCAGACCTTCTTCTTCACCACTGAAAGCAATGAACACGATTTTGCGACGCGGACGCGGCGAATCCGATGACGCGAAGATGCGCGCCAGTTCCAATAACCCCGCCGTGCCAGAAGCATTGTCATCAGCGCCGTGATGGATGTCGCCCTCGCGCGGCGCTAGGCTGCCCTCACCGCCTCGACCCAGATGATCGTAGTGCGCGCCGATGACGATGTATTCATTTTTCAAAACCGGATCAGCGCCGTTGACGATACCGACAACGTTGGAAGCGAGAACTTCGCGACGGCGGATGTTGATAGACAAATATTCGAGGGAATTCAAAACACCCAGCGAGGTGAGAATTGAATTCGTTGAGATGACTCCGTGAGATTTCGCCCACTCGTTCGCAGCCAGATTCAGCTTCGACATGCTGTCAACCCCTGATAGGCGGGCCGCCAGTTGTTGAGAAATTACGATCACGGGAATGCCGGCTTCGCCAGCGCTGTTGTCAAACCGTAGTCGCGCCAGACGATCTTCCTTGAGACTCGGCTCGCGCGCGATGATCATCAATGCCTTAGCGCCAGCGCTCCTCGCCGCGATTGCTTTCCAACGCGCATCCTCGTACCGAGCAAATTGCCCATGTGGATTGTCCCCATCGCTTGTGCCAGACAGCGCAACAGCCACTCTGTTTTTCGCTCGTCCGCCCGCATAATCGTCGTAGTTGAGTTCCGCAGCAGTTATTCCGTAACCAACAAATACTTCCGTTGGTCCGAAGAGTTCTGAGTTCGAAGAAAATCCGAGTGGCATCCAGTCTTCGCCAACTCGCAGTTCCATGGGACGGTCGTTGCCAAACCGAATCGATAAAGAATTACCTGCTCCCAGCTCAACTCCGGCGACATAAGGAAACTTTTGCAAATAACGATTAGGCGAATCGGCTTCCAGGATCGACATGCCGGGCGTGTCATAGCCGATGCTCCGCTGCAAACCGTAACGAGAAAATTCCTTGGCAATGTAGTCGGCGGCGAGGTTAGCGCCGTCGCTGCCAGTGCGCCGCCCTTCCAATTTGTCGGAAGCGAGATATTCGATGTGCGCGCGTAGGCGCTCGACGCTGGGAACATTTGTGACTACCGGCTGCTGAGCGAACGCAACACCGAGCGCCAATGCAATGATTAGGGCGAGGTTGAAAGACTTGCGATACATAATGATCTCTTTGATTGAGTTTCGTTTCTGCGGCTTTGCCGCCGCACAGCGCGGAAAGGCTTGGCCTTTCCGTCGGTCATTATTAAGTACTTCGGCGAGGCTGCGCCTCGCCGTTGCGGGCGGGACGCCCGCGGTCCCAGTAGCCGCGGTCCCAGAATTTACTCGACCCAATCAGCGATGAAGATGTTCGTGTCGCCGCGCACCTTCCCGTTGCGGTTCGAAGCGAAGACGAGTTTCTTTCCATCGGGCGAGAACATTGGAAACCCGTCGAACGTGTCGTTGTAAGTAATCCGTTCCAACCCCGACCCGTCAACATTGATCTTGTAGAGATCAAAGTTGCGACCCTTCGGATCGTCCATGTTGGAAGCGAAAATAACGCGCTTGCCGTCGGGAAAGAAGTAAGGCGCAAAGTTTGCCTTGCCGTTGTGCGTCACCTGCCGCTTGTTCGATCCGTCCGCATTCATCACCCAAATTTCCAGAGTCGTGGGGCGAATCAAATTTTGTTTGAGCAGAGCAAGGTAGTCAGACTTTTCTTTTTCTGTTTGCGGATGATAGGCGCGATAAACGATCTGTTTCCCGTCGTATGACCAGAATGGACCGCCATCATAGCCAAGCTCGGTCGTCAAACGACGCACGTGGTTGCCGTTTCTGTCCATTGTATAGATATCCAGATCGCCGTCGCGGATCGACGTGAAAACCAGCTTGCCTTGTTTCGAAATCGTCGTCTCGGCGTCATAGCCCGGCGAATTGGTTAGTTGTTTCAAGTCCGATCCATCAGGTCGCGCGGTGAAAATATCAAACGAGGGATAGACGGCCCAGACGTAGCCTTTTGAATAATCGGGCCGCGGCGGACACTCCTTCGCGCCCAGATGCGTCGATGAATAGAGAACCTTCTGTCCATTTGGATAAAAGTAGGAACACGTCGTGCGACCGTTGCCCGTCGAAACCAAGCGGATATTCGAGCCGTCCAGGTTCATCGTGTAAATCTGATCGCATTCGCGGCCGTCGCGCGTCGATTGGAAGATGAGTTGTTTTCCGTCCGGCGAAAAATAAGCTTCCGCGTTCTCGCCGCCGAACGTTAGCTGCTTCATGTTTTTGAGATGTTTCTCTGCGGGCAGTTGCAGTGAATCCAGAGTCGGATGCGTAACGGAAATTGCCGCATGCGATCCGAGTAGGGAGAAGAGAAGTGCAGGAGATAATAAACTAAGAATTAGTTTCACTGGTTGAAGTTGGAAGTGCAACGAACGTTGTTTGTCGCGTAGTCCCGGAGAGCCGAGATGTCATGGGCCACGTCAGGTCCGGCAAAGCCGAAGCCAACCAACGCAGGACTTTGGAGCAAGCTGTTTTTGCTGGTCCGCAAAGAATGACGCCTAGTCAATGGTTAGTGCTTCCGATATCAACTTTGCCTGCTCCGCCTGATGAATGTGATACGAGCCGGTTGCCGGGCTTGCCGATGCAGCGCGACCAACGTAGACGGGCCTTTCGCATACGGGGACAAGGTTCTCGAGGCGTGGCTCGACAAATGTCCAGCCGCCCATGTTCTTCGGTTCTTCCTGCGCCCAGACAAGTTGTTTCGCATTCGCATAGCCGCCTAAAACTTCGCGCAATCGCTCGAGCGGAAACGGATAAAACTGTTCCAATCGAACAATCGCAACGCCGGCAGCTTCCGTTTTCTTGCGCGCTTCGATCAAATCGTAATAGACCTTGCCGCTACAGAAGACCACGCGCTTGACCGCTGACGGATCGGGAACCCCTCGATCATCGATCACAGGCTGGAAACCGCCGCTGGTCAAGTCTTCAAGCGATGATGCAGCCGCCGGCAGACGCAACAAACTCTTCGGCGTGATGACTATTAGGGGCCGCTCCATTCCCGGCTTCACTTGTCTGCGCAACAAATGAAAATACTGCGCGGGCGTGGTCGGATAACAAACCTGCAGATTATTTTCGGCGCAGAGCTGAAGATAACGTTCCAGCCGCGCGCTGGAATGTTCGGGCCCCTGCCCTTCGTAACCGTGCGGCAACAGCATCGTCAATCGCGACGTCTGTTTCCACTTGTCTTCGGAGGCGGCAATGTATTGATCGATGATCGTCTGCGCGCCATTGCCAAAGTCGCCAAACTGCGCTTCCCACAGCACCAACGATTCGCGCGAGATCACGGAATAGCCATACTCAAAACCGAGCACGCCTTCTTCCGAAAGTGAACTGTCAAAAACTTCAAAGCGCGCTTCCGGCGCCGACTGGGATCGTAGTTCAGACAGTGGCGCCCAGGACCGTCCAGTCTGCGTGTCGTATAAAACGGCGTGGCGCTGGCTAAAAGTGCCGCGGCCGGAATCCTGCCCACTCAAACGCACGCGCGTGCCGTCGATCACGAGTGAACCAAAGGCAATCGCTTCGGCGAATGCCCAATCAATCGGCAACTCACCCGAACCCATTTTGGCGCGCCGCGCGAGCTGGCCCACCATTTTCGGGTTAACATTAAAGTCTTGGGGAACGACAGCAATCTTTTCGGCGATGGTCTTGATAACATCGGCGCTGACGGCCGTTTCGACAAGCTCTGAACCGTCGAGGTCTTCGGTAATATTGACGGTCGCAGTCTGATCCTGTTTAGCGACAACTTGCTTGGCGCGGGCGAGTGCCTCTTCATAGCGGCCGATGCGTTCCTTTATCAGCGCATCCAACTCAACCTCACTGATGACGCCTTCCTTGATCAATCGGCGAGAATAAATTGTGCGAACGCCCGGATGGGCCTTTACGCGCTGGTACATCAGCGGCTGCGTGTAACTCGGTTCGTCAGTTTCGTTGTGGCCCAGTTTGCGGAAACCAACCACATCGAGCACCACGTCTTTATTAAATTCCTGACGATAATCGAGCGCGATGCGCAGCGCGCGGTAAACAGCTTCCGGATCGTCGCTGTTGATGTGAAAGATCGGTAACTGTGTCATGCGCGCGACGTCAGTTGAATAGATCGTGGAACGGCCGGCTTCGGGAGAAGTCGTAAAACCAATCTGATTATTGATAATGATGTGAATTGTACCGCCGGTGCGATAGCCCTTGAGACTGGCGAGATTGAGCGTTTCCATCACCACGCCCTGGCCGGCAAACGCCGCGTCACCATGCAGCAGCACCGGCAACGCGCGATCGATTGCTTCTTCGCGCGGCGTCCCGAGTCGAGTGCGCAGGTCGTCCTGTTTAGCGCGCACCATTCCTTCAACCACCGGATCGACTGCTTCGAGATGACTTGGATTCGGCGACAGTGTCAACTTAACTTTCCTGCCGTCAGCAGTCTCACGCTCGCCTACTGCGCCCTGGTGATATTTCACGTCGCCTTCGTCGGCAGGGAACGACGGGTGAACTGAGCCTTCAAACGAAGCGAAGATGCGTTCACAGAAATTTCCGATCACATTTGCCAGTACATTAAGACGCCCGCGATGGGCCATGCCGAGCGTAATGTCCGCAACGCCACGCGCAGCCGCGCCCAGGATCAACTGATCAAGCAGGGGAATAATCGTCTCACTACCTTCAAGCGAAAAGCGTTTTTGACCGAGATACTTTGTGCCCAGAAAACGTTCAAACTGCTCGGCTGAGATCAGCTTCCAAAGCAACTGTCTCTTAATTTCGACAGGGATTGGTTCAGGCTGCACCAGCTCGCGACGGATTTGTTCTCGCAGCCAAACTTTTTCTTCCTTGCTTTGAATGTGCCGATACTCAATGCCGACTTTGCCGCAATAGGCGCGTTGGAGAATGCCAAGTATTTCGCGCAACGTTGCGCTTTCTGTGCCCGCGAGCCCGCCGGTGATGAACTCGCGATCGAG
>DATNOG010000155.1:0-10766 GCA_035601415.1 Pyrinomonadaceae bacterium
GAGGACGTAAATGATCTCTTCGCCCGGATGCTTGTGCCGGGGGGCAACATATCCCGGGTCGAAGTTGACGCGCACCTGGACAACCTCGAGTCCGGGCGCGCTGAGATCGTGCCGCTGCAGGTCGGTGCGCTTAGTTCCCGGTTGCTGAGCCGACGTCACGTGTAGCGCCAAAGCACTTCCGACGGCCAGCGCTGCCACCGCTATGATTAGAAGCGTTTTCATTTGAATCTCCTTTCACCTCAGTGCTCGCCGGCGCACGGACCTATTTCAGGATTCAATATTCTGGGCCAACCCCGCCGCTTTGTTCGTCCAGCACCTTGGCACGGTCATGAAGAACCGTCACCACTTGCGACGGCCTCATCATCACGATCAGGTACCACGCGGCGAAGTGGGCATTACGCCAAGACACGCCCAGCTAAAATTGTTAGGACGTTTGCGCTTCGGCCTTTGAACTCCCGGTTGCGGCTTCTTTGATAATGTCCGCAACGGCCTGAGGTTTAGATACGTAGATGGCGTGGCTGCCTCCGACCTCTCTAACCGTCGAACCGGCGCGACGCGACATAAATTGTTGTGCCGGCGGCGGTATCATCTTGTCCTCGGTAACGACCAGGTACCAACTCGGCTTGGTTTTCCACGCAGGTGTGCTAACGGGTCCATTGAGAGCGTCCAATCCCCAGGGCACCTGGGAGTTCGCCATGAACTCAGCTTTTTCGGGCGGTACATCCCCGGCGAATGATTCCGCAAATTTCGCTTTATCAAGCATGAGAAAGCCGTCAACGGGCGGTAGGATCGGCGGCACGGCCGCACCGGGCGCCGGATTCGCGATCAGCGTCCCGACCGATTCCCCTGCGTCCGGGGCGAAAGCCGTTATGTAAACGAGAGTGTCAACATTTGGATGATTTCCGGCTTCGGTAATAACAACTCCGCCATATGAATGACCTACCAGAACCGCCGGACCGTCCTGGGCATCGAGCACCGCTCGCGTCGCGGCGACATCACCGGTTAGCGATATCGTTGGATTCTGAACAACGCTTACGTTGTAGCCGTCACGCTTAAGTATTTGGTACACGTCTTCCCAGCCCGAGCCGTCAACAAAACCGCCATGAACCAGAACGATATTCTTGGTTGCGCCATCTGATATTTGAGCCATGATTTTTTCTCCTTTGCAAAAAGTGTATTGAGTAACTTAAGGGATCGACAAAAATCTGCCGGCCCGGAAAACTCCCGTTCGGGGTTTTTTATCTCAGTGTTTTGAAAGCTGCGCGTAGTTCGGTCACGAAAAACTCCGGCTGTTCCCACGCCGCGAAGTGCCCGCCTTGAGAAAGCGACGGCGCGATCTGTCGTCTGGTTGATTCATTGTGTGCTCCTTTTAGTAGGCATTCTTCTCACGCGAACGTGGATGAAGTGGATGTCGAGTCCGTCGATCTTGCTCATGAACTGCGGCAGCGCGTTGAGCTTCGCCTCGGCCTTTCGCCAATCGTAGCTCGTCCGCCAATAGCCCACGAGCTCCTGGATCTTCGCGAGCTGCACGCCCCGGGGATTGGTCACTGACGGTTTCCCGGTCAGGCCAACGCGTCGCCGCGATTCGGCGGCGAAGGTCCACGAGCGCCTCTTTCGGAATCTTCACTTCGAAGGGGCGAATCGCATCATCTTTTTCGTTGGCCTGTTTTTTCTGGGCCCTGGGCAGGTACGGCCTGTAGCGCCAAGCCTAAGATTATAGCGATGTGGAAAATCGATGTTACGTGCATTACTATTTCCCCTAATTGTATTCCGAAGGATCCGCGATACTCAACCGCTTCTCAACCAATCGGAATCTACAGGCCAGTACCTATGATTCCTTCATTTCCAGATGGCCAGTATGGACCAAAAAAAACCAGGACCTTGCGTGTACGCGATATGGCAGATCCAGAGACGTGCTCATTGCAATTTTGAGGAGAAAATGAGCGACATGCACTTAGACCAGGATGAGGGGAGGAGGAGGGAGATATGTGCTCATGCCAAGTCAACTTGCGGGATGCTTAGATGCCAACCGCCAACGCCGATGGCGGAGACTCTTTCTCCGGTGCTTCTCCCGAGAATTTTTGGCCAAAGAAAGACAGGCGTCGCGTTAAACGTTGAGGTCCTGCTTTCGCTGGCTTATTCTATTAATTGTCCCGCGCAGCATTCTCACCATTTAAGACGTCTCCCAAAACTGTTTTTGCAGAAAGCTCCCTCTTATCCCTGAGGACCCAAGTGAAAGCAAAGTCGCAGATGGACAGATCGAGTCAAAGCCGCTCGCGCGGTCAGGGGCGTGCGCTGCTGATCACAGATGAACCGCTCGTCAAGTTTTCGGCAACGCTCGAGGCCGCGGGAATTCACGTTGTAGGTGTATGCACCGCCATCGCGGCGCCCATATCGCTCCGCCGCTCGCGTCCTCAACTCGTTATTGCCAGCATTCCATTTAAAGGGTTGTCGACCCGGGAGCTCGCCCAAATGCTCGGCCAAAGTCAGGACTTCATACCCTTGATATTAGTCGGAGAAGAAGCAGCAACATTGGAAAGGCGTCACACAGCAATGTCAGCTGGAGCATTCGACTACTTCCAACTTCCGGCCCAGGTTGATCTATTAATTTTGAGCGCTACTCAATTAATCAAACTGCATCAGGCGATGGATCGGCTTCGCGGCGAGGCAGATCTTGATCATTTGACAGGCCTGGCGAATCGCCGGCGCTTCCGAGTCGCGCTGTCTCGGGAGGTCGAAAGATGGCGGCGCTATGGCGCGCCCTGCGCCCTACTTCTGCTCGACATTGATCACTTAAAGAAGATCAACGACACCCTTGGGCATCCTGCTGGCGATCTCGTCATCCGCCAGATTGCTGAGACACTAATCAGAGTATCGCGTGACAATGACACCGCAGCCCGGTTGGGAGGCGAAGAGTTTGCCTTGTTATTGGCCGGCATAGACGAGACGAAAGCTGAGTTGGCTGCCAACCGCTTACGTGCCATCCTGGCTGAGCAACCGATTGAAGGAGTTGGAAACATTACGGTGAGCATTGGCGTCGCTGCCTGCCCCGCCCATGCGAACTCTGAGCGGTCACTCTATGCCGCCAGTGACGAAGCACTTTATGTCGCGAAAAACAAAGGCCGCAATCGTGTTGCTGTAGCGCCGAAGATCTCGTAATGCATTGATCGTTCTGCGCGCGTCGAACAGCACTCGGCGTCACGATTGTAGCTTTCGGTGCGCCCGGCAATTGGCCAACGCTGTACGCTTTTTCCATTTGCCGCTACGCTTTGCAAAACACCATGCAGTTTCAAGCGCCCCCTGCTCTGGGCAATCAATACGAAGATGATTCAGTCCTGCGCTCCTATTTAAGGCGGAGTATTCCTGCCGACGTGCTGCGCGAAATTGAACCGACGCTCGTCGAGATGGGAAAACTCGCCGGCGGTGAGCTTTATCAGATGCAGCTCGCCGACAGGCTCAACGAGCCGACGCTCACGCAATGGGATGCCTGGGGAAATCGAATTGATCGGATTGAGTTGACGCCTTTATGGCGCGTGGCCGAGCGCATCGCTGCGGAGCAGGGCGTCGTCGCCACTGCTTATGAACAAAAGCACGGCCGGTTCTCGCGCGTGCATGAGTGCGCGCTCGCCTATCTGTTTACACCTTCTACCGACATTTACAGTTGCCCATTGGCGATGACCGACGGAGCAGCACGGACCTTGCTCGGTTCCGGTAATAGGGCCTTAATCGAACGCGCAGTGCCGCATCTTACCAGTCGCGATCCGAAAGAGTTTTGGACCAGCGGCCAGTGGATGACCGAACTCACCGGCGGCTCAGATGTAGGCCAATCAGAAACGATCGCGAAGCCTGATCCTGATTTGACTCGGAACTCGGAAGTCGGAACTCAAAACTGGTTGCTTTACGGTCGCAAGTGGTTCACCTCCGCCGCTACTTCACAGATCGCTCTAACGCTGGCACGTCCCGAAGGCAATCCTGCCGGCGGACGCGGACTGGCGCTCTTCTATCTGGAGATGCGAGACGAGCAGGGCCGCTTGCGCAACATCTCAATCGATCGTTTGAAAGACAAGCTCGGCACGCGCAAAGTCCCGACGGCCGAATTGACGCTGAACGGCACCCCGGCGCAACTGGTTCTGGGGACTACCGACGGCGTGCGCAACATAGCGCCTCTGCTCAACATCACGCGGCTCTGGAATGGCATCAGCGCCGTTTCCCTGATGCGTCGCAGCATCGCACTCGCACTTGATTACTCGCACAAGCGCTCAGCCTTCGGTACGCTGCTTGCTGAGAAGCCTCTGCACATGGACACGCTGGCGGGGTTGCAGGCTGAGACGGAGGCGGCGTTTCATCTCGCTTTCCTGGTCGCTGAACTAACTGGCCGATCAGAGACCGGAGAAATAGATGAAGAGCAAACTTTGTTGCTTCGTCTGCTTACGCCCTTAATGAAGCTGACTACGGCCCGGCAGGTCGTGGCCGTTGTCAGTGAAGCACTGGAAGCCTTTGGCGGCGCGGGGTATGTCGAAGACACGGGATTGCCGATGCTCTTGCGCGACGCCCAGGTGCTGCCGATTTGGGAAGGAACAACGAACGTGCTGGCGCTGGACACGCTGCGCGCTTTGGGCCCAGACGATCGAGCGTTCAACGCGCTGAAAGCGGAAGTGGCCCGCTGCTTAGCCTCTGTTCATGACCATCGACTTGTTGAGCCCGCGCGGATTGCGCAATCGGCATTAGTGCACGCCGAAAGTTGGTTGGCTGAAGCAAGGAAAGTAGGAACGCCGGCGTTGGAGGCAGGCGCGCGCCGCTTCTCCCTGACGCTGGGCCGCGCGACGGAACTGGCGCTGCTGTGCCGGCACGTTCAATGGTTGCAGGAAAACGAAAGCGACGCTCGAGCTACCAACGTGGCCCGGCGGTTTGGAGCTTCCGGAATTGATCTTCTAGGCGCAGCGGACCTATGACTTGGTAGGAGAATATTATCGCCGAGTGCGGTGAGCCGCTGCTGTTCCATTTCAGGGTGAGCCCAAACAAATCAATCAGGATGCCTACCTGGCCGGAGGTACACCGTTGTTTGGTCCTGTGTTCCTCCCACGCAACTTGACTCCCGATAAACCGGCCGCCCGGAAGGCGGTGCGACCTTTGAAGAATTTCGCGCGATCATGCGGACTGGTATTGATCCGGATCAGGCGCATCTCTTTATTGGGAACCCGTATCTGCAGGTAATGCCCTGGCCAAACTTTCAAAACATGACTGACAATGATCTTCGAGCAATCTACGAATATCTAAGCGCAATTCCCTGCATCGAAGGTGACCCGGGTTTGCCTAACCCGCGTGCCATTGGAACCCGGTGCCAGTAGGCTCGTTCGGCTCGGGCAAGAGGCGACATTAACAGCCCGCCCGAAGAGTTGGCTTAAGTGTGGTACATCCAAAAAGGGAAACCACTCATCGTGGTTTCCCTTTTTGTGATCTGAGCTTGGGCGCAAACTAACAGTTTGCTTTACATCATTCTCGTCTTAAGTAACTTGTGCTTTTGCGGCCGCGGCGTGTTTCTCGATCATGCGCGAGATCGAGTCTTTGCTGGTGGCGCCGACTACCCGTTCCACTTCCTTGCCACCGCTAAACAGAATCAAAGTTGGAATGCCCTTGATGCCATAGCGCTGGGCCGTTCCGGTATTGTCATCGACATTTACTTTCACGACCTCGGCGGTTTCGCTGTACTGTTCCGCGATGGCTTCAATGGTTGGCGCAATCATGCGACAAGGCGCACACCACTCGGCCCAGAAATCAACCAGCACTGGTTTGGTTGATTGCAAAACGTCTTTTTCAAATGAACTGTCTGTTACGTATCTTACTTTCTCACTCATGGTTGTTCTTCCTTGAATCCTTGAATTTCCAAGCTTACCAGGTCGCTCTGACTTCCTTTATAAAGTTCCAAGAAGAGGGACAGACTGGAAAGTCTGTCCTACTCACTGCCGCTGGCCTTCAATAAAGCTCTTCAGCACGCGCGCGCGCGATGGATGACGGAGCTTTCTCAGCGCCTTCGCTTCAATTTGGCGAATGCGCTCGCGCGTTACGTTAAAGTCCTGACCAACTTCTTCCAACGTACGCTCGTGCCCTTCCCTGTCGAGACCAAAACGCATGCGAATCACACGCTCTTCGCGCGGACTCAGCGTCTGCAAGACATCGCCGGTGATTTCACGCAGATTTGATGTAATCACTCGCTCAGCCGGGCTGGTGCTCGACTTGTCTTCGATCAGATCGCCCAGTTGCGAATCGCCGCTCTCGCCGATTGGTGTTTCCAACGAAACAGGTTGCTGCACCAGCTTGCGCGCCTTGCTGACCTTCTCAACGGACATGCCCATCTTTTTGGCGATTTCTTCCGTCGTCGGTTCGCGGCCAAGCTCGCGCACCAACTCGCGCGACGTGTTGCGAAGCTTGTTAATAACTTCGATCATGTGCACGGGGATGCGAATGGTCCGTGCCTGATCGGCGATGGCGCGTGTAATCGCCTGACGAATCCACCAGGTCGCGTAAGTCGAAAACTTGTATCCGCGGCGCCATTCAAACTTGTCCACGCCCTTCATCAGGCCGAGGTTCCCTTCCTGAATCAGATCCAGAAACTGAAGTCCGCGGTTCTGATATTTTTTCGCAATCGAAACCACCAGACGCAGGTTGGCTTCGGTCAGCTCGTGCTTAGCCTGTGCGGCTTGCGCTTCGCCGGTCACTATCATCTGATGCGATCGTTTGATTTCAAGCGGCGAAACATGATGCTCGGCTTCGATCTCTTTCAGCCGGCGCTTTGCCGCCGAGATATGTTTCCGAAACTCTTTGGCATCGTCTGCCTTGATTCGTTTCTTGGTCAGCTTCGCAGTGTAGGTTTCAATCTCGCGTTCAAGGGTTCGAGTTTCTCTGTGAATCGTAGCGATCGAATTTATCAATCGCTGACGCATTGCTTCCTTCAAACGGAGGACGCCGATTTCCTGAACAATCTCAAGTCGCGTGCGGGCGACTTTGCGGCGCAGGCGCAGCAACTTTTTCGAAGTCTTACCACGCTTAACTTTTTGCTCGGCATTTAGTTGGACCAGTTCTTTAAGTCCGCGCTTGTAGAGCTTACGGATATTTTGAATGCCTTCGATGGTCCACTGAAAATATTCTTCGGTTTTGTCTTCGTGCTCTTCTGTTTCCGTCTGATCGGAAAAGTTGATCACATCACGAATCCCAATCGCGCCTGCTTCCAATTCGGCGCCAATTTTTATGAGTTCAGCCACGGCAATCGGCGAACGGCTAATTCCTTTTTGCGCCCGCTTCTGCCCCCATTCAATTCGCTTCGCAATTGAAACTTCCTGTTCGCGCTTGAGCAAAGGCACTACGCCCATTTCGCGCATGTATACGCGCACCGGATCGGAAGTCTTATCCAGCTCGCCCGCCGATAAATCGAGCTCCATCTCTTCCGGAGCATTGTCATCATCTTCAGCGCGCACCGCAGCAGAAGATGGCTCACCCATTACTGGCTCGTCAGTTTCAGTGCCAGCGATGCCCGCAGTTGCGAGCTTTTCTAAAACTTCATCGATATCTTCGATCGAAACAGTGTCGTCCAGCAGCTCTTCATGAGCGCTGGAAAAATCCGGTTTCACCGAATCCATCGGCTCAACCCCATCCTGATCTTTTGGAAGCCTAGCCAATTTCAGACCGTCCTTTCGCGCGAGATTGTTTTTTCGTTGAGGAGAGAGCCTCGCGACGTTATCTCTCTCGAAACTCTATTCATAATACGATGACGATGATTTCCTAGTTTCTTACCGATACGGAATGCACTCTCGCCACCTGCTTCCGTTTACCGTTCGTCGCCGCACTCACACCCTTTCCGTTTGCAACACTTACGCCTTTTCTATTTGCGGTACTGACGCACGGCTTCAATCGCGACACCACGTCTCTTAATGTCATGTTTGCCAACACGCGCTCGACCGCCGAATCAACTTCATCCAACACACCGTTGAGCACCGTGCCAATGTTTACGCCGACCGGACAATCGGGGTTAGGCGGGTGACGATGTAACGAAAAGACGCCGCGACTCTCAACTGCCTGGTAAATGTCGAGAAGAGTTATGCGCTCAGGCAACCGGGCAAGTTTTGAACCTCCCATGGAACCCGTTTGCGAAACAACCAGGTTGGATTCCGCCAACTCACACAGCATGCGCCTGATTACGACGGCGTTCGTGTTGACGCTCTCCGCCACTTGCTCGGATTTCAGCGGCTCTTCATCGGCCCACGCCATAAGCGTGAGAACATGTACAGCTACCGCGAATCTGCTGCTGGTTGACATAAAGCGGAAAATCCCTTGAATCGTCTGTAACAAATATAGTTACAGTTGGGTGTTTTGTCAAGACCCCCGTATGCGGTTGTGCGGTTGCGAGCCCGTTTCCGAGGAGCGCTCACGCAACACTCCTCTTAGATACTCAAGCCACCGCCGTTGGTTCACCATATTTGAACCAAATCCGCACAATCTTTTATTCGCCTCTAAACTGCATGCGAACGGTTCTAATGCACGACGACAACCACGGGTGATAATGATTAGTGGATCATTCATGGTCCATCATCATTAGGAGGCTCTATTTATTAGCGGTTGCACGGCCCTTTGAGAAAGATCACTGCGAAATGGCATAAGCATTGCTCCCCGGTACCTATGTTCGACACGCTTTAGACATTTCGCAGGCTACCAACAAAGGAGAGAACGTATGTTGTGGACGATTCTTGTGATTCTACTTGTGCTTTGGTTGATTGGATTTCTGGGGCACATTGGCGGTGGACTTATTCACCTGCTGCTGGTGATTGCGTTGATTGTTTTCATCATTAACCTCGTTTCGGGTCGCAGAGCTGTTTAGGCAAAGGCCGAGCTTGAAAGCTCGCGCAGACTCAAACGATCGGTTACGGGTGAATCTATGAACAAGGGGGGTTCAGTGGATGGAAAAAGATGGAGATTCGGTTAATTAACGCCGATTTCTAAAAAGGCCCTGGCCGCCAGGCCATAGCATGTCGTCCACAGCAGCAACGCTTCTCCGGAAATTTGGGGGAGCGTTGCTTCATGTGGTTTGCAAGCTTGTACAGTTGAGACCTGCCAGCTTCCGCCAGCACAAAAAAAGTTGCTACTAAAACGAGATACTGAGTCTCCTAAGGCTCTTGATCAAACCGGCACCGCCGCAGAAAGCAGTTAGTCTCCCGAGCAAACGCCAACACAGGTTTTTCCAAACGGCCCCGCGCGCTGAGACCATTCCCGAAGCTGCGCTAGTCTTCAATCCGCGGCAAAACTTTCCGCTACCGCCGCGGCCTTATCGCTGCTAGAATTCATTTCGAACTCAATACTGAGAGGACGTGTATGCCGGAACAAAGAGGTAAACAGGCAACTGCCGATGTTAAGTCGGAATGGACGCAAGCTTACCAGATCTATCAGCGGGCACCGGGCGATCGCTACGATAAGAAAAAGGATCGAACCGCGCGTATTGACCACGTAGCCGTGGAAATGAAGCTAACACGCAAACAGGCGAAACGCCGAATTCGCAATTACGAAGCCTGGCAGCGCAACATTAAGAAGGGTCTCGTCGAACCTTAAGTCTCACCAACCGCAAACCCGAGCGTCTACTCTTCCGCGGTAACCATTCAATAACCATTCGTTCACCGCCTAGTTGGCGGAAACCTACGGTTGAGCGCACCTGCGCTTTCTCAATCGCGCTTCTGGAATCGCTAGCTCGTTAGGAATGTATTCTTTGAAGAAGTCCCTTTAAGAAGTAGTCTGCGAACAACAACGCGGGCTCCCGATCTGACGAATCTTGAGTCGTATTGTCGGCGTCAGGCGAAACATAGATGAACAATCGTCGATATCTAGTCCTCCTCTGCTTTGGCGCTGCACTCCTGTTCTTCCCAACTCGGGCATTTGCCCAGTGCGGTGGAGAGCGTTGGTCGGTAAAGATCGGTTCCGACCCTGATGTCACTTTTGTTAATCTCAACAATCCTGTCCCGACAACACTGGCAGCGCTTACCAGTCTATCTGTTCCGAACCCGATTCCGGACAATAACAGGGTGCAACCGACCGAGACTACTCTCTGGGTCATCAATGCAACTCTAAAGCAATATCAGAAACAGGCAGATTCGGATTATCACTTGCTTTTGATCGACGGCGCGGGTCATCAGATGCTTGCGGAAATTCCGTCGCCAAATTGCGTCGCGCCTGGGAGTCCCTTTGCAGCCGGTATCGCGCACGCGCGGGCGCAATTTGACGCAAAGTTTAATGCTACATCCGCCCTAAAAAATGCGAATGTGCCGGTGCAGATTACCGGTGTTGCCTTTTTTGATTATCTTGCAGGACAAACTGGCGTGGCGCCCAATGGCATTGAGATTCATCCGATACTTGATATTGTTTTCAATCCGACGAACGACTTTTCACTAAGCGCATCGCCGGCGACGTTAAATGTGACGCAGGGCGGCTCAGTGAATGCGAATATCAAGACATCGATCACCGGCAGTTTCAATTCCAGCATTGCAATCATTGCTTCAGGTTTGCCTGCCGGCGCCACTGCCAGTTTCAATCCTGCCGCCATCGCTGCGCCCGGTTCCGGTTCTGCAGCGCTCACCATCAGCATCGGCAGCACGACGCCTACCGGCACTTATAACGTTGCCATTACCGGCAGCGGCGGCGGCAAGAGTCATTCGGCAAACATCAGTTTGACCATCAGCGCTGCCGGCGGCACCACTCAACAACTGCTCGGCAACCCGGGTTTTGAAAAT
>DATNOG010000156.1:0-13818 GCA_035601415.1 Pyrinomonadaceae bacterium
TTCAGTGTCTACGCGACGTGGCGAACGTTCGAAAACGCGTACTATGAGTTTGGCCCGTACCTTTCACCTTTTTATTCTCCGCTAATCAAGCCGCGTTGGTGGCCGCTCTCGCCAGCAATCTTAATTCTTTGGGCGCCACTCGGGTTTCGCGCTACCTGCTATTACTATCGTAAGGCCTACTATCGCGCCTTCTTTCTTGATCCACCTGCTTGCGCCGTTGGCGAATCGCATCCGCATCGGTACAACGGCGAGACAAAGTTCCCCTTTATCCTGCAGAACCTGCACCGCTATTTCCTTTATGTCGCTCTGATCTTTCTGGTAATACTTTGGTACGACGCAATCAGCGCGTTTTGGTTTGCGGGTCATCCGGGAGTCGGTGTGGGCTCGCTCGTGCTGCTCGCCAACATTGTTCTCCTTTCGTTCTACACATTCTCCTGCCACTCGCTGCGGCACATCGTGGGCGGCAAGCTTGACTGCTTTTCCTGCGTCGCCTTTGGTGGGCCACGACACACAGCCTGGCGCGGCGCCAGCTTTCTCAATGAACATCACATGTTGTTTGCCTGGCTGAGCCTGTTTTCAGTTGCGCTTGCGGATCTCTACATCCGGCTCGTTGCCTCGGGATCTATTCATGATCTGAGACTGCTGTGAACGAAAAATACGAAACTCACGAACATGACGTGCTGATCATTGGTGCAGGCGGTGCGGGGCTATGTGCGGCCATCTCAGCCTTGGGCCAGGGCGCGACTGTCGGTGTGGTCTGCAAATCGTTGCTCGGCAAAGCGCACACAGTCATGGCCGAAGGTGGAATTGCGGCAGCCATGGCAAACGTCGACCAAGCCGACGACTGGCGCACGCATTTCCGCGACACAATGCGCGGCGGCAAGTTTCTAAACAATTGGCGCATGGCCCAAATACACGCTCAAGAAGCGCCGGACCGGGTGCATGAGCTCGAGCAGTGGGGCGCCTTGTTTGATCGCACCAGCGACGGTGAGATTTTGCAGCGAGCTTTCGGCGGTCACACTTTCAAGCGTTTGTGTCACGTTGGAGATCGCACTGGCCTGGAGATGATTCGCACCTTGCAGGACCGCGGCGTCCATCTCGGGATCGATGTTTACATGGAGTGTGCCGTGACCCGCCTGCTCAAGGACGGCGATCGGGTTGTGGGAGCCTTTGCTTACTGGCGAGAGACAGGACGCTTTGTAGTTTTCAAAGCAAAGTCGGTTGTGATCGCAACCGGAGGAATTGGCAAAGCGTGGCGCATCACTTCAAACTCCTGGGAGTACACAGGAGATGGAATGGCTCTGGCATACGACGCGGGCGCCGAGTTGATGGACATGGAGTTTGTCCAGTTTCATCCGACAGGAATGGTTTGGCCGCCGGGAGTGCAGGGAATCCTGGTGACGGAAGCGGTGCGCGGCGAAGGCGGAGTCCTGCGCAACAAGAATGGCGAGCGTTTTATGGAGCGCTATGATCCGGAAAAAATGGAGCTGTCAACGCGTGATGTTGTTGCGCGCGCCATCTACACTGAAGCGAAGGAAGGCCGTGGCACTGAACATGGCGGCGCTTATCTCGACATCTCGCATAAACCTGCGGAGTATGTGAAAAAGAAATTGCCAAGCATGTATCACCAGTTCCGCGAGTTGGCGGATGTTGACATCACGCAGGGACCGATGGAAGTTGGGCCAACCTGTCATTATATGATGGGAGGCATTCGCGTGGAGGCCGAGACCGCAGCGGCCACAGTTCCAGGTTTGTTTGCTGCGGGCGAAGCGGCAGCAGGCTTGCATGGAGCAAATCGTTTGGGTGGAAACTCGCTTTCCGATCTACTGGTTTTTGGGCGACGCGCGGGGCTTGCGGCAGCGGACCACGGAGCCCAAGCGGGTTCAGTGAATATTAGCCCGCAGCAAATCGACGAGGCCGCGCAGCAGATGCTTGCGCCTTTTGCGCGCAGCGAGGGCGAAAGTCCTTATCGAATTCATGAGGCATTGCAGGATGCAATGCAAAGCTATGTTGGAATCTTTCGGAACGAAGAGGATCTGGGTAAGGGACTTTCGGAGTTACAAGCTTTCAAGGAGGGTGCTTCGCGATTGCGGGTAGAAGGTTCGCGGCTTTTCAATCCGGGTTGGCACCTCGCGCGCGACCTCAAATCGATGTTGACAGTTTCAGAGGCGGTGGCGTTAAGCGCATTGGAACGCAAAGAGAGTCGTGGGGCGCACAGCCGGATCGATTATCCAAACTACGATGATAGCTGGGGAAAACAAAACAACATCGTGGCGCGCGATGGCGATAAAATGAAGTTGTTTCAAAGAACGGTTCCCGAGATGTCTACCGAATTGAAGCAAATTCTAGAGGAAAAGAAATAAATACTTTGGAGGCGGGCATTACCCGCCTCTAAACGAACGGACCGCTAACTACTGACAATGACTGACGCAACATTCAATGTCTTTCGCGGCGATCGAAACGGCGGCGAGCTGGTGGAATACAAAGTTCCGGTCGCGCCCGGCATGGTTGTGCTCGATGCGCTGCACTACATTCAGGCGCATGACGCACCCGACCTTGCCGTCCGCTGGAACTGCAAAGCCGGGAAGTGTGGATCGTGTTCGGCTGAGGTCAACGGCCGGCCGCGCCTGACTTGCAAGACGCGAATGGACGCGTTGCCGCTGGACCAACCGATTACGGTAAGACCGCTGAAAACGTTTCCGGTCATTAAAGACCTCGTTACCGATGTCGCCTGGAACTACCAGGTAAACCGCAAGATCCCGCCATTTACGCCGCGTCCGAATGTCGAATGGAAGATGGACCAGCGCGACGTCGATCGCGTGCAGGAGTTTCGCAAATGCATCGAATGTTTTCTTTGTCAGAATGTTTGCCATGTCCTGCGCGACCATGACAAGAAGGAACAGTTTGGTGGTCCCCGCTTTTTCGTTCGCATAGCGGGGTTGGACATGCATCCGCTCGACGGTTTGTCTCGAACTGAGCTGCTGAAGGATGAGTTCGGCATCGGTCTGTGCAATATCACCAAGTGTTGTACAGAAGTTTGCCCTGAAGATATTCACATCACTGACAATGCGATTATTCCGCTCAAAGAACGGGTGGTTGATGACTACTACGATCCGGTTCGCTGGTTCCTGCGGAAGTTAAGCGGAAAGCAACGGGAGTAACCAAATGGAGTTAAGACTCAAATCAATCTCGAGAGCAGGAATCGCTGAAGCGATCTCTAAAACGGAAGTGTATCGTTATCTCAATGAGCCGGGCGAGGCAGAGTCGATCTGTCGTGACATGCTCGCTGTCGACCCTGACAATCAAGCAGCACTGCGCCTGCTGGGCCTGGCAATCACCGACCAGTTTAGCGGAGAGATGTCTGATCGTTACGCGGAAGCCGAACGCGTGTTTCGCGGTCTGACAAGCGAGTATGAACGCGTCTATCACCTGGGCATTCTTGAGGAGCGAAAAGGAAAGGCACAACTCCGCGCGAACCGGCCCCCTCACGCAGTACTGCCGATTTTCGAAAAGGCAATGGGACTATTTGAAGAAGCAGAAAAGATCCGGCCAGCGGACAATGACGACGCGATTCTGCGTTGGAATCGCTGTGTGCGACTTTTGCAGAGCCGTCTCAGCTCCGAATGGAGCAAGGAAATGGAAGAGTTTGACGCCAGCGAAGGCCCGCCGGTTTAGACTCTGCACAAAAGTATTCCCGCAATGAGATGCGACCAGATAGCGTCATCGGGCCGGAACTCTACCTTGTCGTGGGTAGACGAAAACAGAACCGGGAGCGGTAGCGACTGGGTCTGCGAAACGTTGAGTTCACCGTCATTGTAAGCTAGCGTTCTCGGCGATCCATGAAATAGAGATGTTGTTTATCGGAAGTCCGACCCGGTCGCTACCGCTCCCGGTTCTATATTCGTCGACCCACAATGCAAATGGACTCACCAGGCAAATTCATACTCTTGGTCCTCGTGTCACGTCGGGGCTTGTCCCCGCCCATTTTCTTTTATGAACTAACGGGCATGGACGAGCCCTGCCCTACAATTCACACCCCAAATTCACATTACTGTTAATAAATCCTCCTGACCGTCGTTTTACTCATTGGAAACGATTTTCAGGAGGCAACCGTGCAGGCAGTCAGAACCTTGAAACCACTTCTCCCACCGCCAAGCGAGCTGGAAACATTGTTTGCGACGCATCACGCTCGTGTTTTTCGCACCGCCCAGCGGATCACCGGCAGTCCCGCAGACGCTGAAGACGTACTGCAAACGGTTTTCCTGCGGCTGGTCAAAAGCGGCGAGTATCACGACCTTTCCGAACATCCTGAGGCTTATCTTTCCCGCGCCGCGATAAATGCTTCGTTGGATCTGATGCGCAGCCGGAGTCGTTCGAAATCGGTGGGACTTGCGGATGTCGTTGCCGACAATCTCCAAAGCAAATCGAAAGGCCCGGAAGCCCAGCATGCCGATCGCGAGTTACAAACTCTGATTCGGCAAGCGGTCGCAGGTTTGGGAAAAACCGCTGGGGAAATGTTCGTGCTGCGTTATTACGAAGGTCACGACAACCGGGAGATCGCGAAACTGCTGGGCACTTCGCAGATGGTTGTCGGCGTAGTGCTGCATCGCGCGCGCACAAAACTAAAGAAGGAAATTGCGGAGTACACGGGGAAACACGGGACACAGTCTTAACCGTCATCATTTAAAAGCACTTTCGGAGAACATCATGAAAACGAATCGAGAGTTGGAGAACATACTCGACCAGGCGACCGCTGAAATGCGAAACGAAGAGCTGGATTCAGTGGTGGTCAAGCAAGCGGCTGAGCGTGTTTGGGCGCGCCTAGCCACAGAAAACACAAACCAGGTTGCGACAGCGGGTCATGCTTCGGAACATATTGAAAATTGCGGCGACTTTCAATCGCTCATTCCGGCTTACCTGGAAGGCGACTTGTCTGAAGCTCGTTCGCTGCTGCTGGTGGACCACACGCACGAATGCATTCCCTGTCGCAAGGCAATGAAGGATGCTCGCTCGCGCGATGTGCTGCCGGTGAAGAAAGCCGCCGGCACGAAACGCTATAGCATCCAGCCCGTTGTTTTGCGTTGGGGAGTTGCCGCCGCGCTGGTGATCGGCTTCGGCCTGTTAGCGCTGCCTTTTATTCAGCGTTACTCGCCATTTGGCGGTGAGCTTGAAGCCACCGTGCAGGCAGCCGACGGTCAGGTCTATCAAATTGCAGACACGCGCAGTGCGCCGGTTGCGGCGGGCGAGAAATTGCAAAAAGGCGACCGCATTCGCACAGCAAAAGATGCGCACGCCAACATTCGTCTGGGCGACGGTTCAACGATTGAAATGCGCGAACGCTCAGAGTTCTTCCTAACGAAGAATGGTCAGGGCACAACCATTCACTTAAACCGCGGCGCGATCATCGTCGAAGCCGCAAAGCAAAAGAACGCGCATTTGTTCGTCGATACCGGCGACTCGCTGGTGTCTGTTACCGGCACGATTTTTTCCGTTAACAACGGGATCAAAGGCTCGCGTGTCTCCGTGGTCGAAGGCGAGGTGCATTTGGATCATGCTAACCACGACCTGGTGCTGCACGGCGGTGAGCAGGCAACAACGAATGCAGCCATCGACAAGATTCCAGTCAAAGACGAATTGGCGTGGAGCCGCAAGGCTGCAAACTATGCCGCAACTTTGGCCGGCTTAACGGCGCTCAACAAAGAATTGAGCAAAGCACTTCCGGGTGTGCGCAATTCCACGCGCCTGCTGGATCTGATGCCGGAGAACACGGTCGTTTATGCCGCGTTGCCAAACCTGACATCCACGATTGTCGAATCGCACCGCCTTATGCAGGAACGTATCAATCAGAATCCGGCGTTGAAAGAGTGGTGGGAGAAAGAGCAGTCCGGCCATCATGGTCCCAACGTAGACCAGGCCATCAATTCAATTCGGGAGTTTGGCGATTACCTTGGCGAAGAGATTGCAGTGTCGGTGTCATTAGACGACAAAGATGGGCCGACCGCGCCGGTGGTGCTGGCGGAGTTGAAAAACTCCAACGGCTTTCGCGCATTTGTCGAGCAGCAGGTCGCGAAATATGCAGGCAAGTCAACTGACCAACCTGACATCCGGTTCGTTGATGACCCGCTGACAGCGACTGCTTCCGGTGAAAAAGGAAAACAGCTTTTCGTCTGGATTCAGAATGACTTGTTTGCAGCCAGTCCGGATTTGCAGCAACTGCAAACGCTCGCCAACGTGGTCCAGAGAGGTGGCACAAACGGTTTCACTTCCAGCGCTTTTCATAATCGCATTGCTGAGGTTTATCAGCAGGGCGCAGGTTTGGTCGTCGCCGCGAATCTCGAGAAGATAATCGCGCAAACCAAAGCTCAGCGCAGCAAAGAAGCCAATGGCGATCGTCATGAAGAAGCGCTGAACAAGCTGGGTGTGTTAAGCGTCAAGTATCTGGTTCTCGATCAGAACCAGAGCGACGGAAAGACACATACGCGGGCTTCGCTTTCATTCAGCGACGCGCAACACGGCATTCCTTCGTGGCTCGCGGCGCCGGGCCCGATGGGCTCGCTCGAATACATTTCGCCGGATGCGAATGTAGTCGCCGGTTTTGTCGTTAAGGATCCTGTAAAGCTTGTCGACGATCTGCTTGGCGTAGTGGAAACGGTTTCACCTGATCTGAAGAAGAACCTGGACCAGCAGCAGGCGGATCACGGTCTGGATATTCGCAAAGACATAGCCGCGCCGCTTGGTGGCGAGTTTGCCTTCGCGATTGATGGTCCAATCCTGCCGACCCCGTCCTGGAAGATGGTGTTTGAGGTGAACGATTCCGCGCATCTGCAACAAACGCTGGAGCGGCTGGTCGTGGAAGTAAACAAAGAGGCAACCAAATTTGGCAAAGCAGGATTGACATGGGACCGCGCCGATATTAGCGGACGCACTTATTACACGTTGCGCTCTGCTGACTTTGGTGTTGAGGTTAATTACACCTACGTCAATGGCTACGTGGTAATGGGTCCGAGCCGCGCCATGGTAGAGCGATCGGTCCGTTCACAGGAATCGGGTTATAGCCTGCTGCGCTCGGCGCGCTTTACTGCCGGATTACCGACAGACGGCAACGCGAATTTTTCGGCAGTCTTTTATCAGAACCTGGCGCCATTGGTGCAACCGTTTGCCGAGCGAGTTGCGAACTCCGGCGCCATGCCGCAGGCACAGCAACAAGCAATCAAGACGATGGCCGCAAACATGGCGCCGACACTCGCGTACGCTTATGCACAAGGCGACAGCATAACGTTCGCTGCCAACACCGAAGGCGGACCATTTGGCTTGAGTCCGGCAACTCTTTTCGGAATGCCAAACTCCCTGGAGATTCAACACGTTCTTCAGCAGGGGCTGAAACAGAAGTAGGACTTGGGTGTCAGGTATCGGGTGTCAGGTGTCGGCTGGGCTGCACCTGTCACCTGACACCACCCGGCCACCTGACACCTGACACCTTAAAAATGAAGCTCACCTTTATCTCGCTCGCCTCGTGGCTGCTTGGTCTGTCAATCATCGTGCTTGCTTTCACTCTTATTGAAGGCGACGCGTTGAGTATCTCAAGCATCAAAGGCGTCACGCTTGTTTCGCTCGTTATCACCGCGCTCCTTTTTTCGCTCGCTTATGCTCCATCACTTTTCTGGTTGCGCAAACGCCTTGGAGGCTGCCGGCCCGCTGCTTTATTCCCGCTCGCATCCGCCTTTGTGATTAACCTGCCGGTTTTTCTGATCGGAATTTTGGCGATTGGCAGAACTTTAGGAGCGGCGGAAGCGTTTGCATTCATCAGCGCATTCGTTTTGATGGGCGCAGTCTTTGGTCTTGGTTTTGTTTGGAATTATCAGAACAGAGATATAAAGTCAGCAGCATGGCGGTAGCCGAAAAAATCCACGAACACGCGGCGCTCAGGAATCCTGCCAACTTCGCTCCGGTCATCGATCTTAACGACCTCAGTGTGCGGTTCGGCCGGCGTCCAATTCTGCAAAACTTAAAAGGTGAACTGCGCGGGCGCGCCATTGGTCTGCTGGGCCCCAACGGCGCGGGCAAGACCACGTTGATTCATACCCTGCTCGGGTTTCATCCACCATCCTCCGGCACTGCCCACATCTTCGGCCGCGACATCATCACCGATGCCAAGCAAATCCGCTCGCTCATCGGCTACATGCCGGAACGGGATTCGTTTATTGCCAAAATGAGCGCGGTACATTTCGTCCGCTTGATGGCCGAACTTTCGGGGCTGCCTTCTGAGGCTGCGCTCGAGCGGGCGCATGAAGCGCTCTTTTACGTTGGTCTCGGCGAAGCTCGTTATCGCAGTCTCGATACGTATTCGCTGGGCATGAAGCAACTGGCGAAGTTGGCCCAGGCCATCGTGCATGGCCCTCGTTTGATCTTCCTTGATGAGCCGACCAACGGACTCGATCCGCCCGCGCGGGCACGCATGATCCGGCTGGTTCGTGAAATTCGTGACAGCGGCAAGGCGAATATTGTCTTGTCTTCGCATCTGCTCCGCGACGTGGAGGAATGTTGCGAAGAGATCCTGATCCTGAAAGATGGGCGGCTCGCGGTGTACTGCAATTTGGAAGAAGAACGAAAAGCAAATCGCAAGTTCTTGATGCTGGAAACGCGCGGCGACCAGCACAAATTTGTTGAGGCGATCGGCGCGCTTGGCTGTGAATACGCGCAGACCGGCGACACGCGGGTCAAGATTGTCTTACCAGATGGCATTGAAGTGCGCGATCTTTATCGCATCGCCGCGCAGCAGAACATTCAGATCCGGCGCCTGAGTTACAAACGCGACTCGTTGGAAGACATTTTCTTGAAAGCGATGGAAAACGGCCATGGCGGTCTATGAGCAAACGTATAAGCGGTATCTCGGAAGCCTGACTCCTGAATGGAGCCGCTTCCTAATCATTCCGCGGCATGCTTTTCGCGACGTGTTCAAGTCAAAGCTGTTCACGGCGTTTTTCATCGTCTGCTTTGCGCCGCTGCTGGTCGAAGCGATTCTTATCTATCTGCATCACAATGTTAATGCGCTGGCCATTCTTAAGGTTAACGTTCGCGAACTAATTCCGATCGATGCGTTTTTCTTTCAAACTTTCGTCAACCTGCAAGCCAGCTTTGCTTTTTTTGTCACGCTGCTGGTTGGACCACCGCTGGTGGCGCGAGACCTGCGCAACAATGCGTTGCCGCTTTATTTGTGCCGGCCTTTTTCGCGTACGGAGTATGTGCTCGGAAAAATGTCCGTGCTCTTGATCCTGTTGTCGGCAATGACCTGGATACCGCAATTGCTGTTGTTTTGTTTTCAGGCTTATCTCGAAGGTGCCGGCTGGTTTGTCGAGAATCTTTGGATTGCCAGCGCGATCTTCATCGGCAGCGTGGTTTGGATTTTGCTGCTGGCACTGTTGTCGCAGGCTGTCTCAGCTTTAGTGAAGTGGCGCGTAATCGCCAGCGCCGCACTGCTAGGAATATTTTTCATCCCCACTGTTTTTGGCGAAGTTATCAATCAACTGTTTCTGACGCGTTGGGGAAACATCATCAGCCTGGGTGCGCTTATGAAGAATGTTTCCGCCGGACTTTTCGGCACCTTTGTGCAGGCTTCGACGCACTATACCGAGTGGGACGGACGGGTTGGACATGAAATCATAGTAAGCGAGCCACCGCTGTGGGCTTCCTGGTTTGTTTTATTTTTGATCTGCATGATTTGCCTGGCGCTGCTTTCACGGAAAGTGAAGGCTTACGAAGTGGTGAAGTGAATTTCGAATTTTGAATTGCGGATTTCCTGTGATCAGCCAAGTCAGCTTGGAATTCGGATAAGTCAAGAGCCCTTTGTTTGAGATTGTATGAACGAGATGAAATCAGAATCCGTGGGTATTGAAGACGAAATCCGAAATCCGAATTCCGAATTCCGAAATTCATTGATTGTCTTCGACGAGGTCTCGAAGTTCTACGGCGAGATACTCGGAGTAAACCGCGTCAGCCTTCAAATTGCGCCGGGCATTACCAGCCTCGTGGGCCCAAACGGCGCGGGCAAGTCGACGTTGATGAACTTGATGACCGGATTGCTCAGGCCGACGCGCGGCCGCATTACGATTCTCGACATTCCTACCGATCGTCCTGAGCAACTTTTCAAAAAGCTGGGTTACTGCACCCAGTTTGATTCGTTTCCGCGCGGGTTGACGGGGAGGGAATTCATCAGCTCGTTTTTGCTGATCCACGGTTACGACAAGAGAAAAGCTGCCGAGCTGACTGTTACGGCTTTGCAACAAGCGAGCTTGCTTGACGCTGCCGATCGAAAAGTCGCGGCCTACAGCAAGGGCATGCGGCAACGCATCCGTTTAGCGCAGGCAATCGCGCATCAGCCGTCAGTCCTGATTCTTGACGAACCGCTTAACGGCCTGGATCCGATGGTGCGCGCGGAAACAATCGCTCTTTTTCGCAAGCTTGCGACTGATGGCCTGCACGTGATCATCTCGAGCCACATCCTGCATGAAGTTGACATGATGTCCGACCGGGTGATTTTGCTAAACAATGGTTACGTGGTTGCGGAAGGCAACGTGCACGGCGTGCGCGATGAGATGGAAGAGCACCCGATGCAGATTCTGATTCGTTGCGACCAGCCTGCAAAGCTCGCGGCCCGTGTGTTTGATAAGGATCATGTGGTCGAAGCGCGGCTTCATGACGACCGCATGGGCCTTTTTGTGAAGACGCGCGACGCCGATCGATTTTATTTACTGCTGAATCAAGTGGTCGCTGAAGGTGAAATTAATATTGAGTCGATCGCGCCGGTCGACGACGACCTGAGCGCGGTTTACCAGTACTTAATCGGCTCCCAAGGCAGCTCCTAATTTGGAGTGCGGCGGCCTGGCGCCGCTTTGGCCTTCTGCGGACTGGCGCAGACTTAATCATTCTTGCGTAATGAAGCTGGTTGGAACCAGCCAAAGCGCTGCCAGGCCAGCGCACTCCAAAGTATTGACCGGTGGTTTAAGTTTATGAGCAGTTCAACAGTAGACATTGCGCCGCAAAAAACAATCGACAAGCAGCCGCTGCCCTGGTCGCTTTGGTTTCGGCAAATTCGCGCCATTTTTAGGCTTGAAGTTGAGAAAAACTTTCTCGGACGCCGATCAATTTTGCTTTACTTGTTAGCTTTGCTGCCGATTGTGCCGCTGGTACTGCTTGCGCCGTTCACTCCGCCTGGAAATGAGTGGCACGATTTCAATCAGTACAACATGATCTACGCGATCTTCTATGGCGGGCTGATCCTGCGCACAGTGGTTTTCTTTGGCTGCGCCTGGATCTTTATGAACCTTTTTCGCGGCGACATTATCGACCGCAGTCTGCACTTTTATTTCCTGAGCCCGGTGCGGCGCGAAGTGGTGGTGGTTGGAAAATATCTTGCAGGTCTGGTGACGTCTGTGGTTCTGTTTGGGGCGACGACCATCGTCACAATGCTGCTGGTTTACCTGCCGCACTTCTATTCGGAAAGCACGCGCTTCTTTCTCGATGGCCCGGGGCTGGGCCAACTGCTGACCTATACCGGCATCACTGCGCTCGCTTGTATCGGTTATGGCGCTTTCTTTTTAGTCGTCGGATTGTTCTTCCGTAACCCGATCATTCCGGCGCTGGTGCTGTACAGCTGGGAGTGGCTCAACTTTCTGATGCCGCCGCTGCTGAAAAAAATAAGTGTCATTCACTACCTGCATTCGTTGGTGCCGGTACCTGTGTCTGAGGGACCGCTCGCTGTCGTGGCCGAACCAACACCGGCTTGGATTGCGGTGCCCAGTCTAATCATCGTTACCGCTCTGGTGCTGATCATCGCCAGCTATCGCATTCGGCGCATGGAAATTCGCTACGGCAGCGACTGAAAGCTGGTAAATCGTAAAAAGTAAATCGTGAATAGTTGGTGCTAGCGTGTTGTTGGTTGAGTTTTGGGTGAATTCAACTTACCAGTGCAAGACGGCAACTTTGTTTTCGCTCCAGAGGAGCGAGATGTTTATAGATACGATTGCACACCGAAAGGTTTTCGCTCCGTTAGGAGCGAGACCCGGCGGCGAAACAATTGGCAAAGCAAGCAAACGATTGCGCTCCTACGGAGCTCGAAGCAAAGAGAGGAACCGCCAAGCTATAAACATCTCGCCCCGATGGGGCGAAACCACGAACAAGACCATCTGAAGTCGCGTTTAACAACAGGTCACTGTTGGCTGCTTCGTCAAGCGCAGTTTGGCTCGCCGCAGAACTGAATTCCCAACCATTCTACGATTTAACTATTTACGATTCACGATTCACGCGATTACTGCGCCAGGAACTCTCTAATTATCCGCCGCTCGTTCTCCTCCTTGATTCGTGTGAACAATTTTTCGCCCAGCGTCTTGATTGTTTCCGGCCGATCGAACGGCAGTCGTTGATACATCACTCCGCCGGAGAAATGACAAGGCTGGCAGCGTGACTGAAGGATTGGTCTGACTTGCGTGGTGAAGTCTACTTTCGCGGCACTGCTGGTCGCATGAGGTTGCGAACCAGCTGAAAGGGAATTGATTGTTGATGATGCTGCGATGGTATTACTATTCACCGCCTGGCTGGTTACATTCGGCTTCACCAGTCCGCACATGTTTGAAGTCGACGCCAATGCCAGCACTAAAATCAGCGCGCCTGCTCGCATAATCCGCATGCTACCCCTCACTAAGCCGATGTAGCAACGACTTTGGGCAAGCGATTAACTTTAGAACGCATTTTGGCGGGGGTCAAAAATAAAGGAGCGACGGTTGTCGCTCCCTGCCAAAGGCAGACAGCTGGCGCCAGATTTACCAGCAAGCGTTTCTTCTAAACGTCTGGCAACTGTGTGTGCTTGCGTCTCAAGGTCCAAACCTTTGCCGGTATTCGGCTGAAACCAGAAATGCCTTGACCATCTCCGCGTCCCCGAAGTTGCCGTTGAACTGATCGAGCTTGCCCACCAGCAAACTTGACAAGACTGCGATCAAGCGAAAGCGCGGGCGGTCGTTGCTTTGGTGTTTCATTGGAGTCTCCGGAGCGGATAGGCCAGCGCTTTGCCGGCCCACCGTTATCCTTCGCGATTTTCAAAATGCGGTTTCAGGTCACTTCTGCCCGTGAAGTTTCGTCCGCGTCGTGATGTGGAGGTCCAGTCCACCGGATCCGCCGGGACGGTCGGAGGAGAACAAGAGTGTTTTGCCGTCAGATGACAGGTATGCATTCTGTTCCACGGACGCTGAGTTGACCGTGCTACCCAGATTCACCGGGGTTGACCAAGCATCGAGCGTGCTGTCGCGCGTTGCGGTCCATAGATCGCCCCCACTTGAACCGGTGCGGTTTGATTGAAAGAATATTTCCAAACCGTCATGGCGGATCGATGGGCGGTTCTCGTTCGCAGTGCTGCTCAACTCTGTTACCAGAGTGGGCGCGCCAAACGATCCATCCGCGAGCTGCGCGCTCACATAAATGTCTGCAACGCCCAAACCACCCGTCCGGAGGCTCCCAAAGTAAAGTTGCGGCGCACCTTCATCTTCGTTTTCAAAGTAGCTTGGTCCGTTGTCGTCAGCGACTGAATTGACTCCAGCACCCATATTCACCGGCGTTTGCCAGTCGAAATCATCATGAGTGTGCTCGCGATAAGCGACCCACAGATCTATTCCGCCAAAGCCGCCAGGCCGCTTACTTTGAAAGAACAGAAAATGCCCGTCGCGTGAAAAGGCCTGGTTGCCTTCGTCGAATGCGGTGTTGACGGTGGGTCCAAGGTTCACGGGCGAACTCCACGGGTCATCGACGCTCGCACGTTGCGAGACGTACATA
>DATNOG010000157.1:0-9139 GCA_035601415.1 Pyrinomonadaceae bacterium
CACCGTCGTCGTCTTGGTCGCTTTCGCGATGGCGGCTTCAGTGAAAGGAAACTCGCGAGGCGTGACCGCACGCCAATCGGCAAGTTGATCGCTCCAATGAACAGTCGCGGGCAGTCCTGATTCGCCGAGCGTGATGCCGTGTTGAGTCTTGTCCCAATCGCTCGGGTCGGCAATCAAACGCATCGAGACGGCAGCGCCGACGTTGGGTGTGGCCGCCAAACCGGCCGTGCCGTTCTGCGGAAACGGAGCAATCGTAAATTGCAAGCCAATCAAAGGCGCATTCGCCAGCGGATGCGGAAACTTCACCTTTACCATCTCGCCCCAGGTCCATTTCGCTTCGTCCGTTCCCACGTTTTTAGTTAACACTTTTTGCGCATCCTCAAAACAAGCACGGAGCAAATCGGCATAGCTCTCGAATTCTTTTGGTAGCCATTCTTTTGGTTGTTCAGTTATGAAACGATCTATTATCGTGTCAAAATTGGGCCACGCGTAAATCTTGACGAGATCATTGCCGAGTGCGGCACTCAACACTCTTGAGCGAAAGGCAATACGCATTTGCGCAAGAATCGGCGCCACGTGTGAATCAGCATCCATTCGCCCGTCCCATTTTTCAAAAGCAGCAAGCGTCGCGGCCAGGCGCGCTTCCTCTGGTTTCAACTGGTCGCGCATGATTTTTGTGATTTGTTGGGCAAACAGCACGTTTCCGATTGAATAAACATCTCCCTGAATACGGCGAAAATCGTTAGCACTAAGCTTCGGCGTTTGACTTAAGAGATCGAAAATCCTGCGCGCGCGATAAGGCTGGGCCCACACGTGCGTAAGGAAGTAAGGGTAATCAGTGCCCACGATTCTTTGATTCGCGGTAACAATGATTCCCGATGGCGGATCGAACACTGTTGGCATTTTGTCGCTGGGAATATAACCGGTCCATTCGCCCGCGTCCGTCGCACCATCATACGGAACGCTGCCATCGCCAGACTTTCGAATCGGCACTACACCAGCGGCGTGATAGCCAATGTGTCCCGCGCTGTCTGCATAAACGATGTTCTGCGTAGGCGCCGTAAAGGAACGCAGCGCGGCGTTGAATTCTTTCCAGTTGCGCGCGCGGTTTAGTGAATAAGTCGAATCGGGGTTGTTCAGTTTGGGATCAAGCGCAGTCCACTTCATTGCATAACGCTTGCCGTCTTTTTCGAACACGATTGGTCCATGCCGCGTTACTGTCACATCCAATGGAACAGTATCGGCGGTTGATTCGGTAAAACCTCTTCGCACCTTAATCTCTTCATGACGGATCGTCGCCTCGCTCCAACCCGACGGCGTCTTGTAACGGCGCGGGTTGACCGGATCGAATTGTTCGACGTACAGGTCCTGCACATCGGGATCGACGTTAGTAAAACCCCAGGCGATTTGATCGTTGTGGCCAATGACGACTCCGGGCAGCCCGGGCGCAGTTACCCCGGCAACACGCACGCCGGGCGCGCTAAGGTGGACCATGTACCAGATCGATGGCGCCGATGGCGCGAGGTGTGGATCGTTCGCCAGTAGCGGCTTTCCGGTCACTGTGTGTTTGCCGTTTACGACCCAGTTGTTGCTGGCGGCGAGTCCTTCCGCAAACACACCCACGCGTGCCAGTGATTGAGATTCAAGTTCCTGGTCTTTAGCGAGCTCGAACAGAACCGCTTGCGTAACCGGAAAAGTTTTTGTTGGCGAGTTGGAAAATGAAGTAGCTGGTTTCCGCGTGTCCTTGCCAACCACCAGCACATCGAGTGGTGAAAACTCGGGCAGCAGCATGGCGCGTTTGTCTGCCGGCAGTGAAGCAAGCGCTTCACGCATTACGTCAAGACGCCAGGTGGATGACAGGGCCTCGGCAAAAACCTTGATGACGACCAGCGAGTCGACAGGCGTCCATGGACTCGGCTTGTATTGCAGGATTTGAAATTCCGGCGGCAATGTCTTGGCGTCCAGGGAAGTGATGTAAGCGTTGACGCCGTCCGCGTAAGCTTGCAGCAGCGCGCGCGATTGCGCCGAGGCACCGGCGAATTCTGCTTCCGCAACCTGGGCAAACCCGAGCGTTCGGTGTTGTTTGTCCTGGTCGAGAACCACGTTGTTGGGTCCGGCGCTCAAAATCTCCGCTAACTCTCCGCGCTCGGAGCGACGCAGCAAGTCCATTTGCCAAAGACGGTCGCTCGCCGTCACATAACCCTGCGCCAGGTAAAGATCGTGATCGTTTTTTGCTTGAATGTAAGGAATGCCCCGCTCGTCGCGGCGGATGATTACCTGATCGATGAGACCGGGAATGAGTGTGGGCGCAGTCTGACCCGCCGCGGTTTCTTCTGAAGCGATGAACGCAATACTCGCGACCAGGGAAACCAAGAAAAAACCGATGATGGCCCGGACAGTTGAGCTGAACGACATTTTGGGGGAACCTCGCTTCCGAATTTTCGTGCGTGATATTAACACAGCGAATATTTGTTGACCGCGGTACGTAATAGTTTAGAATCCGCAAGTGAGGGCGCTGATATCAGTCGGGTTGTTACAACGGAACACAGCTCATCTCTTTTTGAGGTAAACAAATGAATAGAGCAATAGCCCCCATCTCGTTTCTTTTGATCTGCGCGGTTGTCGCGCTTGGCGTTCAGAATTCGACCTGGATCAATTACAACTCGACTGAAGGCCGCTACACGATTTCACTTCCCGCGCAGCCGAAGGTGAGTACGCAGGAATCCGCTACCGCCGATGGCCAAAAATTTCCGCAATACATGGCGACAGTTAACGACCAGGACGCCATTTATCTGGTTGGCTATTTTGACCATGTGCCGGGAACAATTTTTTCTGCCGACAGTGCTCGCGACGGCATGGTCGCAGCGGTTAAAGGCACATTGGTTAGCGAGCGAATCATTAGTCTCAGCGGTTATCCCGGCCGCGAACTGAAAGTAGGGACGAAATCAGACAACAATGAGTACGTTATTCTGGCGAAATTCTGGGACACTGAAAATCGCGTTTATGTGCTCCAAATTGTCTTTCCAGAGTCGGTTGACAGCGAATCCATAAATATAAAAGCAGCGAAGTATTTCGACTCGTTTCAGATTGTAAAGAAGTAGCTGACAAGCGTGAACATTGACGCGCTCCTAAACGGCCATTACAATCGCCGCCAGAAACGATTTCCAAAACTAATGCTTTCAGCCTTCAAATATTTGCGCTGCACGCTGGCGATGCTCTTCCTCTTTGCGTACGCGCTAACCGCCACTGCGCAGCAGCGTCCGTTGTTGACTGAAGATGTCGACATCATTCCACCCGGAACGATGCGCATCGAGGCGGGAATTGATTTTCTACAAGGCGCAAAATTTCCAGTTTCAGGATTGACCGGCGACCTGACCCGCGTGGGTGTGATTGGCATCAACTTTGGTCTGGCGCCCAATGTTGAATTTCAAATTGAAGGCGTGGCGCAAAATGTCTTAAGCATCAATTCTCGCGGCGCGTCTGCCATTCCCCTATCATTGGCGCCCGGGGCCAATTCAACCAATGATACCGGCGACTTCATCCTCTGGGCCAAATTCAAGCTGCGCAGTGAAACCAAACACGGGCCATCACTTGGCTTCCGTTTTGGCGTTGGGCTACCAAATTCGAAGCAAGCTCGCGGCATCGGTTTGAATCTGACGAACGCATACGGTTCCGTTCTGGTAGGGAAAAAGTTTGGCCGCGATGGCCGGCTGAATACTTTCGGTAATCTGGGCCTTGCCATCCTTACCGCACCGACCGAGTTGTTTTCTCAAAACGACGTGCTCACCTACGGCGCCGCCGGAATCTTTCGCTTGAACAAACAATTCAGTATTGCCGGCGAGGTGAACGGACGGGCCAACACGCGTCCCGGCAATGGACCAAAGGGCACGGAATCGCAATCGGAAGCTCGTTTGGGAATGCAGGTGCGCGCCTCCGGCTTGCGCTTTGACTTTGCAGCCATTAAAGGACTCACCAACTTCACACATAATTCCGGCGTAACCGTCGGCGTTACCTACGACACGCCTGCGATCTTTACTCCAGCCAAATAGAAAAAGTGCTGAGTGCTGAGTGCTGAGTACTGAGTGCTGAGCGAAGGGTTAAGGCCCGGCTCTCCGCTTACACTTCGAACCGTTTGCTCGTTATTATGACTTCTCGTTTGAAGTTTGGTCTGGTCATGATCGGGTGACGAGGTAAAGCGTTCTTCTTTTTTGCTCAGCACTCAGCACTCAGTACTCATGACTTTTTACCTGGCTTATGTTTGATTGGTTAAGGCCCATCGGACGCTGGCTTGAGCGCTATATCATCGCCCTGCCGATTTATTACGCGGCGCCCGCGATGATTCTGATTGGCGCGCTCGACTCGTCGTTGTTGTCGCTTCCCGAAATCAATGATTATCTGGTGGTGGGCAGGTGCTTCAAGCAACCGAGCGCCGTTTTTTATTTCCCAATGTTTGCGGCGATTGGCTCTGTCCTCGGCTGCTTGTTGCTTTACACCATCATGCGACGCGGCGGTCAGGCCTTGCTGCGACGGCGATTCAAACGTGAAAACATCGAGAAAGTTGAGCACGTCTACGCTCGCTACGGTTTTTTGGCGATAGCTATCCCGGCTCTGCTGCCGCCACCAATGCCTTTCAAGATTTTTGTGGCGACCGCGGGCACGCTCGAGTATCCGCGCTGGAAGTTTTTGGTGACGGTGATGGTGGCTCGCGCGTTTCGTTATTACGTCGAAGGTATACTGGCGGTATTCTACGGACGCCGCGTGTTGTCGTTTCTGAGAGATAACGGTTTGGTGATCGTCATCATTTGCGGGGCAGCCGCGATTGTGTTCGTCTTGATCTATGCGCTGGTCAATCGCCGCCAACTGGATCCAGCTAAAAACGGAGACACCAGCAACGCAACGACGCCGAACACAAACGACAACGTGCTGCCGGAGTAGAAGATCACTTAGTTCAAGTCACGCGAGAAGGGAACAATTTACTTGAAGCATCTGATTCACAAAATTAGCAAGGGGCTGGTCCGTCTTTCCGACTATTTCATTGCCCTTGGCCCGTTTGGACTGTTTGCTGTGGCGTTGCTCGATTCGGCTTTCGTGCCGCTGCCAAGCAGTGCCGACGCCTTGATGCTGTTGTTGTCGGCCGCGCACCCGCATTTGATGCCACTCTATGCGTTCCTGGCCACTGCAGGTTCGACAATAGGTTGCGTCATTCTCTATTACATCTCGCGTCGCGCCGGCGGGCGCGCACTTAAGAAATTTTCCGAAGCGAAACAAAAGAGAGTAAAAGAGCTCATCGATCGTTACGACGTGCTGGCGGTGCTGGTGGCGTCGCTGTTGCCACCGCCGTTTCCTTTCAAGTTATTTGTGATAACTGCCGGTGTTTTTCGTTTTAGTGTGCTTCGCTTTACCCTGGCGATTGTTGCGGGTCGCGCATTTCGGTTTTTGCTCGAAGGATACTTCGCCGTGCGTTATGGCTCGCAGGCAAAACAGGTTCTTGCGAAATACTATCCGTGGATTGGCTTAGGTCTGGCGTTGGTGCTGATCGTTTTTTTCGTGGCGCGAAATCTGCTGAAGAAGAAGAAGACAGAGAGGGTGGTGGAAAGCTTAGAAGTTTGACAAGAGCGGCAGCGGTTCGCCTGCTGCCACTGCTTTTTCGATGGGCATTGATTCATACCTGTGAGCGGCACCGAGATTTTTCACGCCGCTGGCAGCAAGTCGCTCAAGCAAATGCAGAAAGATCTCGGCAGTGGCCAGAGCGTCGCTGCCCGCGCGATGTCGCTCGGGGATGGAAATAGAGAAATTCTCGGCCACTGTTTCCAGGCGATAATTAGGTAAACCCGGAATCGCTCGACGCGACAACGTCACTGTGCATAGATGAGGATTAACCATTCGCTGTCCCGGATAAACGCGCGAGATTTCATGGTTAATAAAATTCGTATCGAACGGAGCATTGTGGGCAATCAATACCGCATCGCCAACAAAGTCGAGCCAGCGCGGCACGACTTCGGCGAAAAGCGGCGCCTGCCTGACCATGTAGTTGTTGATTCCCGTTAGTGAGGCCACGAAGCGCGGAATGGGAATCTCCGGATTTACCAGGGTCAAAAAGTTATCTACTATCTGTTTACCGCGAATGCGATATGCGCCAAGTTCGATAATACGGTTAGGCGGCATCTTGGCGCCGGTCGCTTCAACATCGACAACGACGAAATCCAACTCATCGAGCAGGCGCGTTTCGCAATCATCCAACTCTAGTTCTACGGTGTTGCCCTCGATAATTTTGAAACGGCGGTCGTCCCTAATCAGGTCACCAACGAGCAAGCCTGCCAATTCGTCGTCAATATGAGATACCTTGAATACGACATCGACAATCTGCGAAGCGTTTGCACGGCCGCCGCAATCGCGAAGCAGCTCGATTGTTTCCTGAAGCAGAGTGGAATCGGATACCAGGTTGGAATAGGACGACATCGCCGCGGATTGTAGCACGCCTTTTGGTTTAGTCTGATGACTTTGCAACCCGAACAAGTGATCGAGAAGTTCCGACGGACCGGTGCGCTGTTGGCAGGACACTTTCTATTGAGCAGCGGATTACACAGCCCGGTCTATTTGCAATGCGCACTCGTGCTTCAGTACCCGCGCACGGCAAAAGAGTTTGGCCAGGAGATCGCAGCTCATTTTCAGGACGCGGAGATTCAAACCGTAGCGTCGCCCGCGATTGGCGGAATTGTTATTGGTCACGAGGTGGCGCGCGCTCTCAACGCCCGCTTCATTTGGACGGAGCGCGAAAACGGCAAGATGATTTTACGGCGCGGCTTTTCCGTTTCGCCGGGCGAGAAGATTTTGGTGGTCGAGGATGTGGTGACAACCGGTGGATCGACTCGAGAAACAATTGTTGTCTTGCAAAGCATGGGAGCCAACGTTCGCGGCGCAGCCTCAATCATCGACCGCTCATCCGGTTCAGCAGATGTGGGCGTGCCGCGAATTGCGCTCGCAACGCTTGACGTTCCCGCAGTTGGGCCGGCTATCTGCGAAGCTTGTAAACGAGGCGAGCAGGCGATCAAGCCGGGGAGTCGTAAGCAGTGAGCAGTGTGCCGTGTGCAGTGAGCAGCGGGCAAAAAGCTGAATACCAAATTCAAAATTTCAGATTCCAGATTTCAGAAACCAAAGACCAAAGACCAAATAACCACTGACTACTGACGACGGACAACTCGCTCCCGATAAATGAATTTCAAACTCACCATCCAATACGACGGCACAGACTTTCATGGTTGGCAGATGCAGGGCGAACTACGCTCTGTTCAGGGCGAGTTAACGCGAGCGCTTTCGCGAATCGACGGCCGCGATGTGGTCCTACATGGTTCGGGCCGCACCGATGCGGGCGTGCATGCCGAAGGCCAGGTCGCCAACGTCCATCTCGAAAAACAGATAGCTCCCGAAAAACTCCGCGCCGCGATTAATGGCAACACGGAAAAAGATGTTCGCGTCATCGAGGCTGCACTGGTTGACGACGACTTCCACGCCAGATATTCGGCACTGGAAAAGATCTATGTTTACCGCATCGTTAATGGACCAGTCATTTCGCCGTTTTGGCTGCGTTATGCTCACCACGAAGCGCGCACACTTGACCTTCAACGCATGAAAAGTGCCGGCACGCTGTTTCTGGGTGAGCATGATTGGAGCGCCTTCTCATCCGCTCAATCCGATTCCGAAACGAAGCGCCGCACAATTACGAATGTCGCCGTTTCTGAGTACGCAGACGACCGGGCTCTGGCCAGGATCGTTGAGATAAAAGTGAGCGCCAATGGTTTTCTTCGTTACATGGTTCGATCAATTGCCGGAACTCTGTTAGCCGTCGGCCGCGGCGAGATGGATGACCAGCTTGTGGCGCAGGCAATAGCTGGTGGCAACCGTTCGCTAGTCGCCGCGACGGCGCCGGCTTGCGGTCTGACGCTGCTATCGGTTCGTTACGACTAACACCAGCGCTGACGCGTTCGTCATAACTTGATTGACACGTACTACGCTTGCGGCAAGAATGTTCAAATGCTTTCTGACTTCGCAGAAGTCGTTAAGGCCGGCACGCGTGAGGCGCGGTTGCTTGCTTCCATCAACTGGGACCACCTGCCGCGGCACGTCGCGATCATCATGGATGGCAACGGCCGCTGGGCTGCGCAACGAAGTCTGCCACGCATCGCTGGTCATCGTGCCGGCGTTGAAGCTGTAAGGGCGGCGGTAGACACTGGCGCCCGTTTAGGTCTTGGCGCGTTGACGCTGTATGCCTTCTCAACAGAAAACTGGAAACGTCCGCGTTACGAGATTGATGCGCTGATGCGAATGTTGCGGCGTTATCTGCGAATCGAGCTGGACGAGATTGACAAGCAAAACATTCGCTTTCAAACCATTGGGCGCACCGGCGCACTCGCGAAAAATGTTCGCAGCGAAATCGAAAAGGCGACCGAGCGCACGGCTAAAAATACTGGAATGATTTTGGCGGTGGCGTTGAACTATGGCGGCCGCGCTGAAATTGTAGATGCCACTCGCGCGGCGGTGCGGCGCTTATTGGATGAAGGAAACGCTCCCGACGAGTTAACCGAAGAACGCATCACCAACGAGCTTTACACGCGCACGATGCCGGATTTGGATTTACTCGTGCGCACCAGCGGGGAACTGCGGATTTCAAATTTTCTGTTGTGGCAGGCTGCCTACAGCGAGATCTACGTTACCGAAACCCTCTGGCCAGATTTCCGCCGCGTCCATTTACTGGAAGCGGTCGTTGACTATCAACGGCGCGATCGGCGCTTTGGTGGATTGAAGCTTGTCGCTAACTCCAAGTAAGTGCTGCTGCCAGCGCAAAAGTAAGCGCCGCCGCCGCGACTTGACGAGCTCTGAAGGTTTTCCATTTATCATTTTCCATTTTTCATTTGCCATTTGGGAAATCGGAATGCATCTAAACGGCAGATGGCAAGCAAATGAAAACCACGCTCAAAGAGCAGCTGAAATGACAAATGAGAAATCACTACTGTCCCAACGTTACTTGAACAGGATCAGTCATTTGGCAGCAGCAGTAGATGGGATCTCGTTAGTACTACGAAAGCAACGATCAAATGTTAAGGTTTTTTCAAGGGCACTACGATCATGGTCCCATGCAAAT
>DATNOG010000158.1:0-16832 GCA_035601415.1 Pyrinomonadaceae bacterium
GCAACGGCTTCGTTTGAAGATTGCCCGTGCCCGTAAGCAAGCACGCCTGGCAGTTCGGGAACCTCGGCAAGCCAGCGTCCGTCGCTTTCTCGTTCAAACTCAACTGTGAAAGTCATTGCCATGATCTTGGTGATCTTACCACGGCGGCGAGGGTAATACCGCTCTCAGTTGTCGACTTATTTACCCTAGCCACTGCAAAACTTCTTCCTCGCCGGTAGCCGGTGCGCCGCCCACCACCTCCACAAAATATTCTTCCAGCGAAACTGGTCCTTTTTGTTGCCCTTCCTCGGTCAAGCCGACGCCTTTTTTCAAATCAGCCAGCGGCCCAGCCGCCAGCAGTTTGCCCTGTGCGATGATCGCGATGTGGCTGCAAAGTCGCTCGACAATTTCCAGCACGTGCGAAGTGAGAAAGACGGTCAGACCGCGCGCCGTCAAACGCGAGAGCAAATCTTTCAAAGTGCGCGAAGCGATCGCGTCAATGCCTTCAAATGGCTCGTCAAGAAAAAGAATTTCGGGCCGGTGAATCAACGCGCACGCCAATGAGAGTTTCTTCTTCATGCCGTGCGAGTATTCAACGATCAACTTCTTCGGTTCGTTGCGCAGCTCCATCAAATCCAACAACTCCGGCAGGCGCTCCGCAATCTCTGCTTTCTGCAAGCCATACATGCGGGCCGTGAAGGAAAGCATCTCGGCGCCCGTCAATCGCTCGAACAGGTTCAGATCTTCTGGGACCACACCGATTCGTCGCTTCACTTCCAAAGGCTCGACGGCGAGGTCACGACCGAGCACGAGAATCCTGCCGCTGGTCGGGGCCAACAATCCTGTCAGCATCTTGATCGTGGTGGATTTGCCCGCGCCGTTGGGTCCTAGGAAACCAAAGAAGCTGCCGCGCTGAACTGTGAGGTTAAGGTTGTCTACCGCGGCAATGTCACCGAAGCGACGTACCAGGTCAAACGTCTCAACAGCATTGGACGCGCCGCTTGTTTGTGAATCCTCCATTCATAGGTTTGTACGCGGGGATAGAGTGGAAGGTCAAGCATGACTTAAGCGTTCGTGTAGGAAGTAAACGCAATCCGATCGGCAAGAATAAAATTCAGCAGCGAACACGCGAGCACGCTGATCAGATTGGCGAGCACAATTGCCAGACCAAGGCGTCCTACCAAAACGCTCATGAAAGCCAGATTGCCGAGAATTGAGACCAGCCCGGTGGTAATGTTGAATTTCGCCAGCCGACGCAGTGTTTCTCCAGTCGTCGTCGTCGGCCGGTCGCTCCACGTCCAGCGTTGATGCCAGACAAAGTTATTGAGTACTGCCAGCTCGACAGCTAAGGCAGTAGCTGCCAGATAACTAATGCGATGCGTGTTGTGCGTAAGCACAAAGAGTGCGCCGGCCTGCAACGCAAAGCCAACCACACCGACTACATTAAACTTTATCCAATGAAGCATAGATTAGAAGTCAGAGGTCAGGGGTCAGAAGTCAGAAGTCAGAGGTCAGAGATCAGAGGTCGGATCAAAATGATTCTACATCTGACTTCTGATATCTGACCTCTGACCTCCGACCTCCAACCTCCAACCTCGGACTTCTGATATCTGACCTCCGACCTCTGACTTCTGATATCTGGCCTCATGGCAGTCGCTCCAATTCGTAAAGAGTGTGGGTGTTCTTGATTGATGAGAAGACCAGCATCGTGCCCATGGTAATTATGCTGACCACGCCGCCGACATCGAAGAGCAAAAAGCGGTGGCCGAACAGATGCGTATGCGAGCTGTGAAGCAGATACAGGTTGCCAATGATCAGAGCCAGGCGCATCTCAGTCGGTCCCAGTTTCCACTGCGATATCTTGAAGACGCCGAGCGCATACGCTGCCAGATAAGAGTTGATTGCCAGCATCAGGAACACGATCAACAGCGCCGTGGCCACGCGCTCGCTCATAAAACCCGAAAGTGCCAACCCGAAAATGAAGAACAGCGCGCCGAAGGTATCGATGATGTGGTCCACATAGAATCCGTAGCGCGGCCGCTGCCGGTCTCTATATCTAGCCAACGTCCCGTCCAGACTATCGCCAAACCAGTTGAGAAAAATAAAGACATTGACGAGGTGCAGCATCAGCGGGTTCTGCCCACTCGCGGCGTAGCAAACGCCCGCCATAAACATGGCCACCAGCCCAAGCAGCGACAGGTGATCCGAGTTGACCCAGCGCGGCATCCGTCGTGCGAGTCCTCTCAGCGCTACCCTCTCCAAAGGGGCGAGAATGCTCGTTTGTTCGCGCCTGGCGTCCTTAAAATTGTTATCCATCAAAAATGCTCCGATTTCTTGTTTGCTAAGAGCCTCAGAAGCCGCCCGCTAACGCTGGTGGTTCTGACAAAGCGCTTTCAGTTTTGTATGGTTTGACTAACCCCCTCTTTGCTTGATCGTGCGCCGCATAAATGTCCGGCCGCGTCAGCACTTCACGATACTGGGCCAACGCGTCGTCACGCTTTCCTGCGAGATCAAAGGCACGCGCTGCATAAAGATGGGCCATGGTTACTAAAGATGGTTCGGCAAGTTCGACGCGTGTGGCCGCCAGAAACTCGCGCGCCGCGCGTTCGCCTTCGCCGGCAGTCAACAACACTTCACCATACTTAAAGTGGACCAGATCAAGCGCGCGCGAAACCGTATCGCGTACCGAACGGTCATGCAGCAAGTCTTCGAAGGTAGCAAACGCTTCGCGCTCGGCCTTCACGGCGGCGTCAGTGTTTTTCGCTTTTCTTTCCACTTCAGCCTGGGCCACCAACGCATCCGCCGCTTCCAACCGGAACAGGTAATTGCGCGGATACTTGGCGCTCAACTCACGAGCGTTTGCCAGCGCATCCGCAAAACGTTTCTCGCGCGTGTAGAGAACTATCAAAAGCGTCTTGGCATCGTCGCGCGCCCAGGTCCCTTGCCTGGAAACGCTTTCAATTAGCTGCAAGCCCTTTTTCTTTGAGCCACGAAAGCCGGTGACGCCCGCGACAACTTTGATTGGCAGCGGCAGCGAACCCACTACATATTCATAGAGCCCGGCAGTTAGATTCGCGTCGATGAAAGTCGGATCAAGTTTCAGCAACTCGCGATGGTGGTCCACTGAATCGTCACCATCCTTCAACGCGGCAAAGTGACGACGCTCGACCGCTTCTTCAAACGAAGCCTTCAGCCCCTCGGTTGCGCCCAGCCAATAGAGCGCCTCACCGTCTTTCGGATTCTGTTTCAGGCGCACCTCGGAAAGTCGTTTCGCTTCGCGCGTCAGAGTGCGAAACTCGTTAACAACCTTCGGATCAACTTTGTCGTCACCGCTGGAATAGAAACTTGCGGAGTTGTAGAGCGACGATTGCAGCCGGCGCGACTCGTAAAGCGTTTTGATCCAGACGCGCGCCGCCAGCAACTGTGGGCCGGCCGCATGGTTCGGATAAAGACGCACCATCTCTTTGAAGTCTTTCTGCGCCTTGTCGTAGTCGAGATTGTAGAGCGCTTCCAGACCGCCGCGCCGCAGCCCATCAAACTGCGCGCGATCGCATTCTCCGATCCAAACGTTACTGCTGGGGCATTGGGCCGCGACTGTGGCCGCGAGCGCAAGCAAAATCATGAATATGAGAATCAACTTCTTCACTCTAGTACTCCTTACTTAAACCACCTGAAAAAATTCAAGCGGCCCCGCCTCTAAGGTTAGGAGGGGTGGTTTACCCCCGCCGTTTATTGGCATTCAACGTTGGCGGGGCAAGGCGGGGTCCCTAGCGCGGCAGCCCCGCTGGGGTGCTAATCCGCCCTTCCCGACCAATAGCTTCCTCATCTGAATCAGTTTTATGGCGCGTCCGAAACGACCGTTTCAACTGAACACCTCCAGATATTTCACGCCGGCGCCGGTATTGAATAAGACAACTCGCTCGTCAGGTTTAACCAGGTCCGCGTTGAGCAACTTTCGCAGCGCCGGCAAACACGCGGCGCCTTCGGGCGCGCAGAAAATTCCTTCAGCAGCGCCAATCTCCTTCGTGGCGGCGATTAATTCCTGATCGGTAACTGCCACTGCCGTGCCGCCTGACTCGCGCAACGCATCAAGAATCAAGAAGTCGCCGATGGCTTTTGGAACTCGCAGTCCCGCAGCAATGGTTGCTGCATCCGCAAACTCATCCGCGAATCGCTTCCCTGTTTCAAACGCGCGCACGATGGGCGCGCAGCCGCTGGCCTGGACCGTCACCATGCGCGGACGACGCGAATCGATCCAGCCCATCTCTTCCATTTCCGCAAATGCTTTCCACATGCCAATCAGTCCCGTGCCGCCACCCGTCGGATAAATAATGATGTCCGGCAGCTCCCAGTTGAATTGTTCTGCCAGCTCGTAGCCAAGCGTCTTCTTGCCTTCAATGCGATAAGGTTCTTTCAAAGTCGAAACGTCGAACCACCCTTCCGCGTCTTTGCGCCGCGCGACTTCAGCGCCACAGTCTGTAATCAATCCCGCCATCAACGTCACCTGCGCGCCGGTCTGTTCACACTCAATCACATTGGCGCGTGGCGTGTCGTCCGGCATGAAGATGAAACACGCAAGTCCCGCGCGTGCGGCATAAGCTGCGAGCGCACCGGCGGCGTTGCCCGCTGAGGGGACGGCGAGCTTGGTCGCACCGAGTTCCTTTGCCATCGAGACCGCCGCTGACATGCCGCGAGCCTTGAAACTCTGCGTCGGATTCTGCGACTCGTCTTTGATGTAAAGCTGATCGATTCCAATTAGTTTCCCCAAGTTTTTTGCAAGCAACAGCGGCGTCCAACCTTCGCCGAGTGAAACTATGTTCTCGTCGTTTTCAACCGGCAGCACTTCACGATAGCGCCAAAGATCTGCACGTCGTTCTGCCAATGATTCCTTTGTCAAAGTGTGCGCCGCCTGCTTTAAGTCATAACGAACCAGCAGCGGTTTTCCGCATTCGCGACAGAGATTGAGCAACCGCCGTGCCTCATGTTCCAGATGACAGGCAGTGCATTCAAGATGCGTAACGTTCATTGATTAAGGGCCTTTCTGAGCGGGTTCTGAATAAGTGCTTGTTAGCTGGGTCATGCTTTCGCGGCAGGTGGAGCAATCGTATTGCACCGCGACACGAACAAATGCCTGTGCCAGTGACAACCACAGCTAATCAAAGTATCTTGGTCATTCAATACTAACAAACTGTGAGGCTTTCAAAGGATTAACATGCCAAATCGTACCGCCGCCATTCAAACCAACAAGGGCAGTATTCGCGTCGAGCTTTTCGAATCAGACGCGCCCAAGACTACTGAAAATTTTATTACACTCGCCGAGAAAGGCTACTACGATGGCGTGATCTTTCATCGCGTGATCAAGGGCTTCATGATTCAGGGGGGCGATCCAACCGGCACCGGGCGCGGCGGCGAATCGGCGTGGGGCGGGCGCTTCAACGACGAGATTGATGCTTCATCGGCCGTGTACCAGCGTGGTTACAAAAGAGGAATTCTGGCGATGGCCAATGCGGGGCCAAACACAAACGGCTCGCAGTTTTTCATCATGCATGCGGATTATCCGCTGCCGCCGAGCTACACCATCTTTGGACGCGTGAACGATGGCCTTGACGTGGTGGATGCAATTGCGACGAGCGAGACCGATCGCAACGATAAGCCAACATCGGAAGTGAAGATGGAACGCGTGACGATTGAAGAGTAGCTATTTAGCGAAGTTGCCTGGCCGCCTAGCGGCCAAATGTTTATAGACCCGGTTGCGTTCCAAATCACTTTCGGGGCGAAACGAAATGCAGCATTTCGTTTCGCCCCGAAAGGTTTTTGATCAACATCAGCTTCTATAAACATTACGTGCCTACGGGCACTGGGAACCCGGTCGCTACCGCTCCCGGTTCTGACTTTGTCTCGCGTCGCACAGCGCATTCAGCACGAAGTCTTTCGCTTCCCTCACTGAATCCTCCAGCGTCCCGCCTTTACCCAAACCAGCAGCGATCGCTGCTGACAAAACGCAGCCCGAGCCATGAAGTTTGGCGCCGGGAATAAGCTCAGCGCGAAACACAGTCACTGCTCCGTCATCGTCGAGCACATCAATCGCCTCGTTGGGCCAGGACGCTGCTTTTGAACCCTCCCTAACGGTTGAGCTTCTGCCTCGCTCGCTGCCTTTTGCTTCCTGCCTAGTGCCCTCCGCGTTCTGCGTTCTCAGGTGCCCACCCTTAATCAAAACCGCGCGCGCACCAAGACCGCGAATGATCTTCGCCGCCTCGCGCATATTTGTTTCTGATTTTATGATCAAGCCACTCACCGCTTCAGCCTCGGGAATGTTTGGCGTAACCAATCGCGCCACGGGCAACATCTCGGTAATAAAAATCTCAAGCGCCTCTTCTTCCAGCAAACGCATCCCGGAACTGGAAACCATTACCGGATCGACAACCGGAGCCGGCAATTCGCTCTCGCGAAAGAGACGCGCAACCTCGTGCACGACTTCGCGCGTTGGCAGCATTCCCGTCTTCGCGCAAGCGAACTGAAATTGTTCCAGAAGTGAACTGACCTGACTGCGAATCGTTGCCGCGCTTTGATGAACCGCGCCCGTTGCCTGCAGATCGTTTTGGAAAGTAATTGAGGTGATCGCGGCTGACGCGCGGCATTCAAATGCTGCAAAGGTCCTCGCATCAGCGAGTACTCCGGCTCCTCCGGACGGATCAAAGCCCGCAATGGTCAATGCATTTGGCTGTTGCATATTCATCCGTTGAATTCTGTCCGCTTATTTCATTAGCACCGTGGCTTCAGCCCGGTGATCGAGCTTTGCGCGGAAAAGAGAAACCGTTTAAACGGTTTCCGATTACATTCGCTACTAAAAATCACCGCGCTAAAGCGTCGGTGCTAATGAAAGCCTTCTCGAATCTTTTCGAGAATGCCAGGCAATCGCTGTGGTTCGTCGAACATTCTGATCGCCGCAATGCCTTGCGCACCAGCGCGCAGGCAGTCGGCAAAATTCTCTTCCGTAACTCCGCCGATCGCCAGAATAGGAAACGGCTTCAGCTCTGAACAAACATGCTTCAGTCGTTCGAGTCCCCCCGGTGGTCCATATCGCGCCTTTGACGGCGTCTCGAAAACAGAACCAAAGACGGCGAAGTCGGCGCCCGCGTCACATGCGACCCTGGCTTCGTCTAACGAATGCGTTGACACGCCAATCAGAAAATCATTGCCAAAAGACTGGCGCACAACTGGCGCAGGCAAAGATTGCGTTGTCAGATGGACGCCATCCGCGCCGGCCGCCGCTGCAACATCAGCGCGATCGTTTACCAGAAGTTTCGTCGCGCTGCTGCGTGTAATCTCGGCGGCAGACCTGGCGAGTTCATACAATACTTTGGTTGTCAGGGCTTTTTCGCGGACTTGAATCAGATCGATCTTTGCTGCGACTGCGGCTGTAATAAGTTGGAGGATACGGCGGAAGTCTTTACTACTGGATGTCGTCGCTGCCGTCGTTTGGCCGCTGGTGATGAGGTAGCTGATTGGCTTTTGCAGACCGCGCATTTTTCTTATCGCTGTTCGCACTCACCTGTTGCAGCGTGGCGACGCTTTGTTTGAAATGGAAGATTTCCCAAAAGGCCATGCCCAGGTTGAGCAGGCCCAGCCCGGTGACCGCGCCGCGCACCCACCCGGAAGCCACCACGGTTTGCAACCCGTACATTCCGGTCTTGCGCGCCGCATACAAAAGAAAATAATTATTGCCCCAGTCGCTCAGGCCCAATGTGCCTTGCGAAATCCATGGCAATAGCGCGAGCACAATGCCAATTTCCAGGCACAGAATGATGTAGAAGATAACACTTAATTTAGCGGACATAAGAACTGGTAAATAGTGAATGGTAAATCGTAAATGGTTGTTGAATGATTGGATGTTGGGATGACGCCCTTAAACCACATCTGGGAAGACTATTTACCATTCACCATTTACCATTCACTGCTTTTTTTTCTTCTTCTGGCGCTCTTGCAAACTTTGCAGCCGGGCGGCGACGTCACGATAGCCGACGTCAACGCCATAAACTTCGGTGAAGGCTGTCACCGCGCGCGTTAAGTCACCCATCTGTTCGTAAGCTGAACCAAGCTCGTACTGCAATGCTTTGTATTCTTCGGCGCCGCGGCCGGGCACATCCAGCGCCTTCTTAAACCAGAGCACTGCCGCCTGTGGCAAGCCTTTCTGCACAAAGCAAGGGCCCAGCATGTTACAGCACTGGAAGAAGCGCGGCGTATTGTCGCCGGGACCGGTCAAACCGGCAGCAGTCTGAAACTCTCTGATAGCCTCGTCAAGCAGGTCCATCTCTTTGTAAGCGGTTGCCATGTTGTAGTGAGTTTCAAAATCCTCTGCCGCGGCGGCGTGTTCGCCTTCTGCCTCGACGCGAAACTCTTCAAATATCTCAGCCAGGCCTGAATCAATTCCGCTGTTGCTGGGCGCCGCTTTAGAAATACTTTGCGAACTCAGTTCCTCACTACCGCCTCGCGCATCATTCAGAACTACAACTGTTTCTGTTTCAGCCGGCGACGGAGTCGTGTCCAACTCCACCGTCGCTGCTGCCGGTTTTCCAGCAGCCAGCTGGGCGCGGCGTAAATCAAACTCAGGGTCATGGCCAAACTGGCGTTCCAATATTTCGAGCGTGTCGAGCGCGATGTCGGAATAGCCTTGGGCGATGTAGAAGTCAACGCTTTCAAGCTCGTGCTTGATCATCGCATCTTTGCGCGACGCGGCGTCGTCAGTTTGATCCGCAGATTTCCCTTCGGCCTCGGTTGTTTCAGAATGGCCCAGTGTAAAATTTTGTGAAAAAGCACCGACGGATGATGGGTCCGGCACGAGATCTTCGGAGGCGGCGGCTTCATTAAGATCGGCAAAAGAAATGTTCGTTGAGTTGGGCTCAGCGACAGAATTCCATTCAAATTCCGACGCCACTTCGGCGGCGCTGTTATCCGCCACCGTTGTCTCTTCGGTGATGATCGCAAAACTCTCGAACGTGGGAAGAACATCTGCTGCGAGATTTTCGCCTGGCTGAGATTCAGAACCTTCGTCCAGCGCTCCGCCTATTGTTTGCAACCGCTCAGCATAACGCGCTTCATCGGGTGCAAGCCGGACCAATTGCGTCAAGGCATAACGCTCGTCTTCGACCGTGCCTGCCGCTTCTGCCGATTCTGCCAAACGCTCAAGCACAGACCGCAACTTTTCCGAGTCGCGTTGCCACCAATGAATTCGGGCCAGCAGGCGCAAGCCGCCCACATGCTCAGGAGCGCTTGCCAAAACATCATTCACCAACTCCAGCAGATCACTCTCTTCACGACCGGCCAACATTCTTTCAACGATCTCGCCGAGCACGCGCACCGCTTCGTCTTCCTGCCCGAGCTTCAGGTAGACACGCGCCACTTCAATGTACCGACGATAGCCGCTCGCGTCATGGGCCAGCAGCAAAGCAGTCGCGCGTTCAGCGCCGGGCGCGTCGTCCGCAGCGACATAAGCGTCAGCCAGCATCGAAGCCAGCACCGTGTCATCCGGCATTTCCGCCACTGCCTTTTCCAAAACCTCGGCTGCATCTTCGGCAGTACCCAGGGCGCTGGTAACTGAAAGCAGACCGCGCAGCAGTGTCTTGTCGTTAGGCTTCAACTCCAGAGCGCGCAGGTAGGCGGAGTGCGATTTTTCCAAGTCGCCATTTTCAAGCAGGCGTTGCCCGGCTTCGCCGAAAGCTTTCGCCGCCTCGTTTTCCATTCCCTCCTTGAAATAGTTTTCTGCGAGTTGTAACCGGATACTGGTGTTCTGCGGATCGAGATCAGCAATGCGATGAAGCACGCTGAGCGACTTTCGGGTTTGACCCGCGCGCGTATAAGTGTCGGCAACAATCAGAAACTGAGCACGCGCGTCAACGACCAGGCCCTGCGCTGCATAAAGTTCGCCAAGTTTATTTGCTATATCAGGATCGCGAGGTTTGAGCTTCTCAATCTTCTTGTACATCGCGATGGCTTTCAGCCGGAATTCCTGTTCGCGATAATGTTCGGCGATGCGCAAGAAGCAGGAAATGGCCTCGTCTTTCTGTCCCGCACGCGCCAGAAGATCCCCCAGCATGTTGACAGCCGTCAGGTCATCGTCATCATGCTTGATGATTTGACGATACTCTTTGATGGCGGCATTGATCTTTCCCTGGGAAAGAAATTTCTCTGCCGCTTTGAGGACCTTAGCTTTTTCGAAAGCCATGAAGGATATTATGTATCACCGAATATGGGAGCGGAGTCAAACGTAGGACTGGGAATGGAATGGCATGGGAGCGGCAAAATCATTTTGGAGCTTACGACTTTTCAGGATTGAAAAGTCAGCAGGTACGCTAACATGCGTAAAAAGAGCCTGTCAACGCCGTTAATTTCAGGGAAAGACCAGGGAATCCTGCTATAAACTGCAGCGGATCTTATTTGAGCATTTCCAAATGCTTTAAGCTTCCAAACTGATCGAGTACCAATTGCTGCTGAACTGAATTGAACAATCAACCAAACCAAGTTCAACTTGCTCGATTTCCAAACCGGGCATGGTGGTCAACAGCCGGAGCATGGGTGGCCACCGCCGGCCTTTTGCTCTATTCGGTTTTCGCGCCCCATTCAATCGCTGCCGGCGAAATTTCACTGGCCATCGCGGGCGCGGGCTGGCTGGTCCGCACGCTTGCGAGCCACACCGCCGGTTTTCGGCGTACCAAATTTGATTTGCCAATCTGGCTGTTTTTTATTTGGACCATAGTCTCGTCGTTTCTTTCCGTCGAACCTCAGATCAGCATTGCCAAAATTCAATCGACGTGCGTCATCTTTCTTTTCTACCTGACTCAAGCAATTGCTACGCGGCGCACCGCAGTCTTGCTGGTATCGTTGATGATTTTGTCAGGCGCAGCCGGCACCGTTTACAGTGTTTACGATTTGCTGCGTGGGCGTGGAATTGTTGTCGAGTCAGTTACCGCAGATAGCCCGCTGCGCTCCGTTCACATTCAGCCTGGCGATGCGGTGTGGCGCATGGGCGGGCGGCGGGTTTATTCAGTCGCCGACATCGATCAGGTAATAAGGGAGGCGCAAACCAACTCAAGTCTCACCGTCAGCATTATCTCGCAGGGCGAACATGTTGAGCGTCCGGGTTTGATTGTGACCGAGGCCGCAAAAAGTCGAGCCTCGCCGTCGGGAATCAGCGGCACCAAGCCTACTCATCGCTTTCGCGCCTCGGGATGGACCAGGCATTACGAAACGTATTCCGAGATTCTACAAATGCTGGCGCAACTCGCATTGGGTCTGGCGCTGGCCCAGCTCATCAATCATGGATTCAATCGCTGGTCCAGGTTGGCATTCCTGGCCAGCGGCTTGCTCGCGCTGGGTCTTGCCTTAACAGCAATGCGAACGGCGCTGATTGCTTTTGCCATCGGCGTGGTAGTGATTAGCTGGCGCGCGCTGCGTGGGCGAGCAAGGCTGGCAACGCTGGCAGGTCTCAGCGTGCTGTTAATCGTCGGCGCTTTTGTCGTTTATCAAACTCGAGCACACCGGGCGCTGTGGCTTCAGGATCCGAGTTCTTCATTGCGCGTTGAGGTTGCGAGAATTGGCTTGTCGCGAATCATGCTCCATCCGCTGTTTGGTCATGGGATGGATGCGATGCACGTGCATTGGAATGAATGGGGCTTTCCCGGCAGCGACATGCTTCATCTGCATTCAACGCCGCTACAGTTAGCATTCGATCGTGGCTTGCCGGCGCTCTTCTTCTGGCTTTGGATAGTGTGGCTGTTCTGGCGCACAGCCACCCAGAACGAAAAACGCTTGCGCGAAACCTTAGATACTAACCGCTACGGCATTATGCTCGGGGCGATTGGTGCGCTGGCGGGCTTCTTTGCCAGCTCGCTGGTTAACTACAATCTCGGCGATGGTGAAGTCGCGCTGGTGTTCTGGTGGTTGCTGGGGATAGTCGTCGTGTTATCCGCCGGCAATTCCAGGGCGCCCGGGCATGGGTCGTCGCGTGAACTCTAGATCACGTCGGCAAAATTTCTACGCGTTTTCGCAAACCACCAGTAACCAAAAACAAATAGAATTAAGGCGACGGCGGTGAAGTAAGCGAGGCTGGACCAGTCGGGCGGCGCGCCTTCGAGAAAAATTCGCCGGTAACTGCGGACCAGGGCGGTAAAGGGATTCGTGTTGATGAACGGCCGGTAGCGCTCAGGGACGATCGATTCCGGATAAATAATCGGCGTCAAATACATCCAGGCCATCAGAATTAATGTAATGCCCTGGGCCATGTCTCTAAAGAAGACTCCGAGCGATGCCACCAGCCACGCTGCGCCGAACGTGGCAATCAGTTGCGGCACCAGCAAAACCGGCAGCCAAAGAACACTGGCATGTAGCTGGCGATGAATGAGCGCGGTTGCCAGCAGCAACGCCGCCGTTCCGAATAGTTGATTTCCCAACGCAGACAGCGCCTGCGCGACCGGTAACGTTTCCAGGGGAAAGACGACGCGCTTCACCAGGTTTGCATGCTCAACGATGGTGGTAGAGGCGCGCTGAACCGTTTCCTGAAACATGGTCCAGGGCAGCAGGGCGCAAAAAAGATAGAGCGCGTAGTCCCACGACGAGCCGCGCGCGCCAAACCGTGCGCCAAAAAGTCCCGCGAAGATGAAGGTAAAGATCGCGATCATCACGATCGGCGTCAGGATGGCCCACAACATCCCGAGCGCGGAGCCTTTGTAACGCGCCACCAGATCGCGGCGCGCCAACGACATGATTAGTTCGAACCTTCCTGGCAACTGCCAGAGCGGTCGCCACACGGCACGACGAGCTGTTTGAGCGGAAATCATGAGTCCGTGAATCGTAAATCGTAAATCGTGAATAGTACAGAATGGACTTCGGTCTTCGGACTTTGGTCTTTGGTTTTTGGTTTTTTGAAAAATCCGAAATCGAAGATCAAAGACGCAAGACCAAAGGCCAAAGACCGATCTTCAAATTCGACCAAAGCCGCGCCAACTGTTGCTGTTGTGCCAGCCGATTTCCACTTCGCTTGCGTTAAGGTCTTTCCACCAGTCTGTGAATTCTTCGCGGCGAATGTAGTGAGACGTTGGCGCCACGAGGTGATCAAAAACGATCGTGTGCTGTTCGCGCCAGCCAAAGGTGGAGATAGCGTTTAGATAGTCGTTATAAAAAAGATGACCGGCAAGCTTTCGACCGGCCACAGAACGATTCAGTGGTCCATAGACAAGCTTCGTCCCCAGATACATCAAGGCGGTAGGTAACTTTGAAAACTCCAACAACGCTCGCTGATCGAGGCGCGAAGTTACTTTGCGCAACGGGTTGACGTAACGCGTGATCCAGCGATTGTTTTCGGCGCCATAGACCCACGCGGAAAGATGGCCGCCCGGCTTTACTCGCGAGGCGAGCGAGCGGAAACCGGCGCGCGGATCCGGCAGGTGATGTAACACGCCCACTGAAAACGCGTAATCAAATGCACGCGCCAGCGGCAAATGGTAAAGGTCAGCTTGAATAATGTGAGCATTCTTAAGATTGCGTGTAGCGGCGAAGGCGGTTTCGACTGCGGCGCTGAGGTCGACACCCACTACCTCGCGAGCGCCCCAGCGCGCTGCAAGTTCTGTATGCCTGCCCTTGCCGCAGCCACCTTCCAGAACGAGCTTGTCCTGAAAAAACTCCGGCTCGACCGGCGCGATCCAGCCGAGGAACTGATCTGCATAGAGCTCGTCGGTGTGCGTGAAGTGTTGCCATTGCCAGCCAAAGTTTTCGGCAGTCGCTGCTTTGTCTGCCTCCAATCGTTCACTGCTGACAAAGCGCGGCACGCCGCGCGCGATTGGAAAAGCCGATTTGCAGGCGATGCACGCCAGCCACCCCTGCATAATCTCCTGCCCTTCAGTGACTATCACTTCAGTCAATTCCAATTGCGCGGCGCACGATGTGCAGATCAGGTAGTCAAGCAGCTTGTGCTTCATGCTAAGAGATTAGCACTTGAATTGTTTTCCATGGAATTTGCGCAAACTAAAATTTGCGCTTACGACATTCAGGAAGGTGAATGAAGGAATTTCCACGAACAGGATTCGCGAATTAAGGGAAGAGCTTTTGACAGGCTTACTCTTATTATCTTGGTTCAATAACTAAGGCGCCGACGAGGTAAGAGATCTCTCCTGAGTTTGATTGCAGTCGTATGCTGTAGTCGCCCGGCGGCGCGTCCAGCGCGATGGTCACGTCAAAACTAATCACCGGAGTGGTGCTGCCAAATTGATGCGATCTGAGACTTGCAGGATCCACGGTGAGATGGGGAGAAGTTATCAATAATCCCGTTCCTGGCACCTGGTCCACCGCAGCGCCACTCAAATAGACCTTCAGCGTCGTGCCCCGAGTCACCGACACTGGCACTGTCGACAATTCGCTTTTCACACCTAGCAAGCGAGGGTTCAGAGTTGCCGGCGAATTTTGCGGCGGCACCAAAATGTAGTTAAGTGCTGCGGTCTTATTTGCCACAACTCGCAACCCACTGGCGATCTCTACGGCGCGAAAACTCTGTCCGCTGGAGCGATGCTCTGGATCAAGATTCAGCGACTCGTCTTCACTCATGTTCGCGTCCAGATATTCCGTCAAGACCCGGTAAATCCCGGGCACAATGCCGGCGATATTGAAAGCGCCATTGAAGTTCGTGACTCCGCTGGCCATTACTCGTCCGGAAACGGCATCTTCAATCCAAACATGCGCGCGCGCCGCGGGCAGAAGATTGCCTTGTTGGTTGTTGAGAATGCGGCCATCGATCGAGCCGGTGTCGTTCCGTGAGTCATAAATGCTTTTCACGGCGGCGCGGTCGCTTTCACTTAACGTGCGCTCGCTAATTGCGGGCAAGCCGAAAGTGCCATTGAGCGCTTGCGTTGCGTTCATCGTCGCACCTATGACGCTGGAATGATTAAGGCCGAGCAGGTGTCCCAGCTCATGGGTAAGTGTTGACTGTAGATCATAGGTGCCGGGACTGCCGTCAGTTGAGAACTCAGGCGCACCGTCAACCGAGAATGGGAAAGGGTTGAGAGCTATATCGGCTTCGCTAATCTCGCCGCTATCAGTGTCATAAAAAACACGCGTGCGCGCGGGACTACTTTCGTCACTGAACATCGCAAGATTTTCAGCGGTCGCAGCAACCGTAATTAGATTCACGCCATCGCCGTGGCTGGCCGAACTTATTGACTGCAGATTTGAAGGAACCTCGAGAAAGGTAATGTTGGCAGCAGCGGACCAGGTTGCCAGTGCGCCCTGGATCGCGCCGGCCAGATCGCTGCCGGCCTTGATACTTGCATTCGGTGAAGTCAGTGAAGTCGACAGAGCGATCGATATCGTTTTCCTGGCCCACCTTACCTGTCGCCTGGCCGACCGCGCCGGTTCAAAGGAAGACGGTTGGCCCACGCCAATGCATGCCAGCATTGTCAGCAGCACTAGTAGGGTTTTATATCGTCGCATGCTTGAAATCGTTTGGCGTTAAGGACAAGCCTGATGACTTGATTGAATCGGCGCGCGGGGAAACACGCTACCCAGCGATATTAACACTTTCCGGAAGAGCGGCAGCCACAAAAACCTGTCACGGGCAACAAAAAAGCCCGCACGGTTCGCATGCGGGCTTAGAGAACGGACAAAAGCGCGATGGCTTTAGTTAATTTTGATTTGTGGGGCAGTGGCAGTTCCGCGACTCATGAAGGTACCACTTCTGGTCAGCGTCACTATTACCGGAACGTCACCTGCACCGGCCAACGAAGCCGGCAGCGTTATGGTTATCAAGTCTTCGCCAAACATGTTGACATTTCTCCTGACCGTAGACGAAGTGATAGCAGTGGTTCCAAGGGTGACTGACACCTCGCTGGGGATGGCGCCGCGAACTCCGGTTAAATGGATTTCGAGCACGGTTGGCACCTGGGTACCGGTGCTGTCTGCCGAAGTCACACTAAAGGGTTCCATCACGCATCCTGAGACGGCGGTGTTGGTCACGTTGCAGATGATCGCGCGGCCGCCCGCGCCATGCGTAGTTGAAAAAATGTCAGGTTGCGCTGCCACGATATTCAGAGTGCCGCGGATAACTGTTCCGTTGTTATTGATAACAAACGTCGCCACGCCTGCCGATAAACCGATAGGCACCACAAAGTCGATTTCCTTGGAAGCATTTCCCACAAAATACAAACCCGCGGCAGCGCCGTTGATGGACACTGAAACACCGTTTAGTTCTACCGGCAATATCGGACTGCGTGCAGTTTCTGGTCCGCCAACGCCAGCCTTATCTGACGGCGCAAGCGCCACCGATGAGCGAACTATGCCTAATTCGCCGGGTGCAAGTCCTCCCGCGATAGTGCCGGGCGTTGGTGTAGGCGTGGGACTGGGCGAAGGGCTGGCTGCTGGTGGCGCATCGAGTACCGGAAAAGTGCTGGCGCCGGTAAAGAAGGACAAGGTCGCCGCTGACAATTCGGTAACCACCGTGGGACTCAGCAGGTAATAAACTTCTATAGACAAATCGGCGTTGCCGCCGCCGAGTTCCCCGGCAGTCAAACTGAAGGTGATTCGGGTTCGCTTGCTACTGGCGATTGGTCGAATGGGCACATCACTGACCAGTGAACCTACTGGATCATTAGTCAGTCGCTTAAAGGTGCTGGTCGACGAAACCGGAAGATCAGTAATGAAGATTTGTGGTTGGCGGATGACATTCAAGCCGGTGCTGTCATCAGCCGCCGCGGGAAAACTTCCGTCGCTTCTGAAGTTCAGAGCGGATGCAAATACCAGCGCACCAGGTACGGTTCCGGTGTAATCAGTAAATGTTGGGAAGTGTCTGATATCTGATCCGGTGAGCGCCCGCA
>DATNOG010000159.1:0-10063 GCA_035601415.1 Pyrinomonadaceae bacterium
CTTTTAGTGACTTTGATTCCACGCTTCGCAGACCCGGTCGCTACCGCCCCCGGTTCTGTATTCGTCGACGCACAAAGCCGGTTGAAAATTCATCATTCGGGATCAGACCAGTATTGACTTCACTCATTATCACAGCAGTACGTGATCAGGCGCGTACGATTCGTTCCTTTGATTTGATGCCTGAGGGAATAAGCGCAGGGCATGGCGTGCATTTTGTGCCTGGCCAGGTTGCAGTGCTGTCTGTCGCTGATGAGGCGCCCGCTTATTTTGCGTTTGCCAGCGCGCCGGAAGACAGGGAATTGGAAGTGCTGGTGAAACGGAAAGCTGGCGCAAGCGACTTGATATTCGAGATGCAGCGCGGCGAAAAAGTAGAACTGCTGGAAGTCGCCGGGCACGGGTTTGATCTTGACGCTCAGAAAGGCAACGACCTCGTCTTTGTCGCCATGGGCACTGGCGTGGCGCCGCTGCGGTCAGCGCTGCGGCATGTGTTAAATCGAAAAAAGGAATTTGGACAACTGGTAGTCCTTTACGGCGCCCGTACACCTGACGACTTTTGTTATAGCGAGGAAATCGAAGGTTGGAAAGATGCCGGAGTTGAGTTGCGCCAGGTGATCTCAAAGCCAGACGGCCACGACTGGTCCGGCCCAACCGGGTATGTGCAGTCGCTGCTCGATCATGTGTTGCCGAATCTGAAATCGCCGGTCGCTTTGGTCTGCGGCTCGCTGGAGATGATGGCACAAACGCGCGATCGGCTGGAGCAGATGGGCTTCAAGCCCGACGATGTACTGACTAACTATTAAATCCAGCTTCAACCTTGCTGAATGAGCGCTCATTCAGTTATATTAATACTTCGTCCTAGGTGTCTTTTTAGTCATCGGAATCAAAAAGGAAAGAGACAGACAGGAATGTCTGTCCTACTGATTATGCGGATTGAAAAAGCAGCAGTCCTGGGTGCGGGAACGATGGGGGCGCAGATTGCCGCGCACCTCGCAAATGCGGGTGTGCCGACAATATTGCTCGACATCGCGCCGCGCGAGTTGAACGCCGAAGAACAGGCCAAGGGTCTAACGTTAGAGTCAAAAGAAGTTCGCAATCGTATCGCCCGAACCGGACTCGAAGCGGCCAAAAAAGCAAAGCCCGCCGCGTTCTTCACGGCGGGCACTGCCGCCCTCGTCAGTATCGGTAATTTCGAAGACGACCTTCCTAAGCTGAAAGACTGCGATCTGATCATTGAAGCGGTAGTTGAAAATCTTGAGATCAAACGGGGTTTGTTTGAACTCGTCGAGCGGCAGCGGCGGCCGGGTTCCATCATCGCGTCAAACACCAGCGGCATTCCCCTCAAGCAACTCGCCGAAGGACGTTCGGAAGATTTTCGCGCACACTTTCTCGGCACCCACTTCTTCAATCCACCGCGTTACATGCATCTCGTCGAAATTATTCGCACTGTATGGACCAGGCCGGAAGTTTCGTGCTTCATGTTTGGCTTTCTCGATCAGCGCCTCGGCAAAGGCGTGGTTGTAGCCAAGGACCGGCCAAACTTCATCGCCAATCGCATCGGCACCTTTGGCGCCATGGTAACTATCAAGACGATGCTCGAAGACGGCTATTCAATTGAGGAAGTCGACAAGATTACCGGCCAGGCAGTCGGCCGGCCCAAGACGGCAACGTTCCGCACGTTTGATCTGGTTGGTCTGGATGTCTTTGGTCACGTCGTGAAGAACCTTTACGAAGCGCTGCCTGAAGACGATGAGCGCGATGTTTTCATCGCGCCGGAATTTCTGACGCAGATGATCGGGCGCGGAATTCTCGGCAACAAAACCAAAGGTGGTTTTTACAAACGTCAAAAGGGCGAAGGCGGTAAACAGGACATCTGGGTGTTGGACCACGCTACGCTTGATTACCGGCCATCAGAGAAAGTGAAGTTGCCGGCGCTGGACATGGCGAAAAACATTGAAGACTTGCCGGAGCGTATCAAGGCGCTCGTCTGGAGCAAGGATCGGGTGGGCGCGTTTTTGTGGAAGACGATGTCGCGGACATTTCGCTACGCCGCGAATCACATTCCTGAGATTGCCGACACGATCATAGAAGTTGATCGGGCCATGCGCTGGGGCTTCAATTGGGAGTTAGGCGTTTTCGAAACCTGGGACGCCATTGGCGTGGAAAAATCCGTCGCGCGCATGAAAGAAGAAAGTCTGCCGATTCCGGCGAACGTCGAGAAGTTGCTTGAAGCCGGAGCGAAATCTTTCTACAAGAAACACGATGGACAACAGTTCTATTTCGACTTTGCCAGCGAACAATACCTGCCGCTTGCCGAGCAACCGGGCGTGATCGTGCTGAAGTCAGTTAAGGATCGCACGGGCGTCATCAAGAAAAATTCCGGCGCCTCGCTGATCGATATTGGCGACGGCGTTGCCTGCCTCGACTTTCATTCGAAGATGAATGCCATCGGCGGCGACACACTGCAAATGTTGAAGTTTGCGCTGGGCGAAGTGGAGAAGAATTTTGTTGGTTTGGTTGTCGGCAATCAAGGTGCAAATTTTAGCGTCGGCGCGAACATCATGTTGATGCTGATGGAGGCGCAGGAAGAAAACTGGGAAGAACTCGACATGATGGGCCGCGCTTTCCAAACCGCAACGATGAGTTTGCGTTACTCGCCGAAGCCAGTCGTGGTCGCGCCTTTTAATCTGGTTTTTGGCGGCGGTTGCGAGATGGTTTTGCACGGCGACAGAGTCCGTGCGGCGGCGGAAACTTACATCGGCCTGGTTGAAGTCGGAGTCGGGATCATTCCGGCGGGCGGGGGCACGAAGGAACTCCTGCTGCGCACGCTCGATTCAATTCCGAAAAACGTTGACGATGCCGATCCATTTCCTTTTGTGAAGCGAGCTTTTGAAACAATCGCGATGGCAAAGGTGGCAACATCGGCTGAGGAAGCACGCACGCTGGGATTTCTTTCCGCGGACGACACGATTTCAATGAATAGCGATCGTTTGATCGCTGACGCGAAAAAAGAAGTGTTGTCGCTGGCAGCAAGTGGCTATGTCGAGCCGCAACCGCGCACCGACATTCTCGCGCTTGGCAATGCGGCGCTGGCAACCTTGAAACTCGGCATTCACCAGATGAAGCGCGGCGGTTACATTTCGGATCACGACGCGTTGATTGGAGAAAAGTTGGCTCGCATACTGACCGGCGGCGACTTAAATCACGAAACTCGAGTTTCGGAACAATACCTTCTCGATCTCGAGCGCGAAGCGTTTTTGTCGTTGGCCGGAACCCGCAAGACGCAGGAGCGGCTGGCGGCAATGTTGAAAACCGGGAAACCGCTCCGCAACTAGAAGACAGAAGACAGAAGACAGGAGACTGAATTAAGTTACTAAAAGCCGCTAGATTGGAAATCGTTCAAATCACCCTAATCCACGTTCGGCAGGGAGGATTTATGCAGCGGCTACCAGCTCGAAATTTTCAAGATTTGATCGTTTGGCGAAAAGCTCATCAGTTTGTTCTCGGTGTCTATCGGCTAAGCAAAGCGTTTCCACGCGAAGAGATTTATGGTTTGACCTCGCAGTTCAGACGCGCAGCGATTTCTGTAGCGGCAAATATCGCTGAAGGATTTAAGAAACGAGGGCGAGCAGACAAAGTGCGTTTCATGAATGTTGCAGAGGGGTCGCTTGAAGAATGTCGGTATTATCTAATTCTGACACGAGATCTCGGGTATGGAGATTCGCTGGAGTTGTCGGGTCAATTGGAAGAAGTCAGTAAACTGCTCGGCAGCTATTCGGCTGCGATTAGAACTTCTATTCGCTGACTCCGGCCTTCTGAATTCTGTCTTCTGTATTCTGGATTCCAGAGGTGTTTTATGAACGACGCAGTAATTGTTTCAGCAGTTCGCACGGCAGTTGGCAAAGCGCCAAAAGGCACTTTAAGAAACACTCGTCCCGACGAGATGGGCGCGGCAGTCATCAAGGAGGCAATGGCTCGCGTGCCTGGTCTGCAAGCAACGGAAATCGAAGACGTGATCATGGGTTGCGCTATGCCGGAAGCGGAGCAGGGCATGAACGTCGCGCGGGCGGCAGCAATTCGCGCGGGCTTGCCGGTCGAAACCAGCGCCATGACCATCAATCGTTTCTGTTCGTCGGGCTTGCAGTCGATCGCCATGGCGGCGGACCGAATTCGCAGCGGCGGCGCCGAGACGATCGTCGCCGGCGGCCTGGAAACGATGTCGATGATTCCGATGGGCGGTCACACCATTCGCCCAAATCCCTATCTGGTCGAACATTATCCCGACTTCTATTTGAATATGGGTTTAGCCACCGAGAATGTGGCGCGCAAGTACAACGTCAGCCGCGAAGAGCAGGACGAGTTTGCTTTACGTTCACATCAACGAGCCGCAGCCGCGCTTGATAACGATAAATTCAAAGACGAGACGGTGCCGTTAACCGTAACGTTTGAAGAGCTGGATGAAAAAGGTCGCAAGCAAAAGCGCGAAGTTGTTTTTGATAAAGACGAAGGCGTACGCCGCGACAGCAGCATCGAAGGGCTTGCAAAGTTAAAGCCCGCATTCAGCATGAAGGGCACGATCACGGCCGGTAACGCGTCGCAAATGTCTGATGGCGCGGCTGCGGCGATTGTCATGTCCGATGAAAGGGCGAAGAGCCTGGGTGTAAAGCCGCTGGCGCGGTTTGTTGCATACGCAACCGCCGGATGTCCGCCTGAGGAGATGGGAATCGGGCCAGTCTTTGCAATTCCAAAAGTGTTGAAGCTGGCCGGCTTGACGCTAGATCAAATCGATGTGATCGAGTTGAATGAAGCATTCGCCGCGCAGTCGTTGGCGGTGATCAAGACGCTTGGTCTCGATATCGACAAGGTTAATGTCAACGGTGGCGCCATAGCATTGGGCCATCCGCTTGGTTGCACCGGCGCAAAACTCACTGCCAGCATTTTGCGCGAGCTTGAACGTCGCAACGGACTTTATGGCATGGTGACGATGTGCGTTGGCGGCGGCATGGGCGCAGCCGGAATTTTTGAAAGATTGTGAGACCGTCAGTTGTCAGTCGTGTTAGTCGCTTCGCCGGGAGCGTAACCGAATAGTGTAGCCTTCTAGAATTATGACCGAGTCGGAGATATTTGAAGCAGTAACCGGCGGTGGCAGCACTGACTTCGCAACCGTAGTCGGCATTCTCAATCGGCACAGTGGCTGGTGTTTGATTGGCGGCCTTGCAGTCAACTGTTACGTCGAGCCTGTATACACACTCGATGCTGACATCGTTGTTGTTTCTTCGGATTTGCCTGAGATAAAAAACGAATTGGAACGCGCGGATTTTTCGGTTGAAGAGTTTCCGCACTCTCTTAATGCGACAATGGCGGGTAGTGATCTTCGCATTCAGTTCACCACTGATGCGCGATACCAGGACTTCTTAAACACCACAACACTTCATGAAGTCCTGGGCCAGAAAGTTCCGGTGGCGTCACTTGCAAATATAGTCCGCGGAAAAATGTGGGCCTGGGCTGACGATTCGCGGAGACTCAGCAAACGTAAGAAGGATGAACTGGATCTAATTCGAATTGCCGAGAAGTATCCTGAACTTCGCGACATGATGCCGCCAACGATTATCCAACAGATTGAAGAAAATTGATTCTGTCCATAGATGAAAGGATAGCGATATGTCAGCCGTAGTTGAACAAAAGCAGATAGTCAAAGGTGGCGCGTTTCTGATTGAAGAACGCACGACCGAAGATATTTTCACGCCGGAAGACTTCACCGAAGAGCACCGCATGATCGCCGAGACGACGCGGCAGTTCATCGATAACGAAGTTGCACCGCACATCGACGACCTCGAGCATCACGACTGGAAACTCGCGCGCGATTTGGTGAAGAAGGCGGCTGACCTCGGTCTCATCGGCGCCAACATTCCCGAAGAATACGGCGGGCTCGGTCTGGACCAGACCAGTGGAGCGCTGGTCGGTGAAAATATTGGCCGTTGCGCATCGTTTGCCACCACGCTCGGCGCCGAAAGCGGCATTGGTCTTTTGCCAATCATCTACTTCGGCACGGAAGCAGCCAAGCAGAAGTACTTGCAAAAGATCGCGTCCGGCGAACTGATCACGGCCTATGCGTTGACTGAAGCGGGCTCGGGTTCGGACGCTATGGCGGCGAAAGCGACGGCGCGGTTGAGTGAAGACGGCACGTATTACATTCTTAACGGCGAGAAGATGTTTATTACCAACGGCGGCTTCGCGGACATCTTTATCGTGTTCGCGAAAGTAGACGGCGACAAATTTACTGCATTCATCGTGGAGAAGCAGGAAGGTGTCCAGCCCGGCGCCGAAGAACACAAGATGGGCATCAAGGGTTCGAGCACGACCCCGCTCGTGCTGACTGATGCAAAAGCGCCGGTCGAAAACATGCTCGCTGAAGTGGGCAAAGGCGCCAAGATTGCCTTCAACACGCTCAATATCGGCCGCTTCAAACTCGGTGCGATGTGCGTCGGCGGAATGAAGTTGATGATTCATGAAGCTGTGCGCTATGCAAACGAACGGCAGCAATTTGGGAAACCAATTTCTTCATTCGGAGCAATCAAGTCGAAGATTGCCGAGATGGCGATTCGCACCTGGGTCGGTGAGTCGATGACCTACCGGACGCTGGGAATGATCGAAGCGGCGATCACGGACCCCAACGATCCGAATGCCAAGATGAAGGCGATTGAAGAATATTCGGCTGAATGCTCGATCATCAAAGTCGCGCTTTCAGAGTATTGCGATTTTGTGGCTGACGAGATGGTCCAGATTTACGGCGGCTACGGCTATTCTGCGCACTATCCGGCCGAACGCGCCTATCGGGATTCACGCATCAATCGCATCTTCGAAGGCACCAACGAAATCAATCGCATGTTGATCCCCGGCCGATTGATGAAGGCGGCCTTGAGCGGCCATCTGGCGTTACTGCCGGCGGCGCAGGCGTTGATGGACGAAATACTGACGCCGCCGATGGCCAGCTTTGAGGACGACGAAGCCGTACTGGCGGTCGAGCAAAAGCTGGCTCAGAACGCCAAGAAAGTGGCGCTGATGACGCTGGGAACGGCGGCACAAAAATACATGACGAAGCTGGGTGACCAGCAGGAGATTCTGCTTGGCATTGCCGACGTCATCATGGATGCGTACGCGATGGAATCAGCGATCCTGCGCGCGCAAAAACTGGCAGCGTCGCAGAGTGAAGAAGCGGCGGCGCGTTACATCGACATGACGCGCGTGTTTTGCAACGACGCGGTTGAACGAGTTGAGGCGCGCGCGAAGAATACACTGGCGGGCATGGCGGACGGGGATGAGCTGCGCACGTTGCTGGCGGCGCTTCGTCGTTTCACCAAGCTTACGCCGATGAACACAATCACGGCGCGGCAGCGCATTGCGGATGTGCTGATTACTGCGAACAAGTGGGCGTACTAGCATTGCCAAATGCCGATTGCCAATTGCCGATTTATGTGGTGAATGCAGATTATCAATTGCTGGTCACCATAAATCGGATTCGTAAATTGAAAGCGTTTGAAAATCGGAAATTGGCAATCGGCAATCGGAAATGACTTCATGCGCATCGTCCCCATCTCACTCCCAACGCCGTTTTACATTGGTCCTGTCAACGTCTATCTGATCGCGGAAGATCCCATCACGCTGATCGATACCGGTCCCAAAACCAAAGAAGCCACCGAAGCGCTCCGCGAAGCACTCAGAAAAGCGCGCGTCCGCGTTTCTGACATTCGCCGCATTGTGCTGACGCATGCGCATGAAGACCACTGCGGGCTGGCGCGCGCGTTGCGCGACGAAGCGAAGAATGCCGAAGTCTTAGTTCACGAATGGGAAACCGGGCATCGCGTCGGCCGGCTCGAATACGAAGAGCATCGCAAGCTGCTGGCGCGCGCTGGTGTGCCTGACGCCGAGATCGAAGGCATGCGCAAGATGTATGAAGGCGTGCGCAAGTATGCCGACTCGTTTGCCGAGAACGAGTATGGGCCCCTTTGGGATGAATCAGAATTGCAGTTTGAGACTGGGGCGTTGCGAATCATTCATACGCCCGGTCATACACCGGGCTCGTGTTCTTTTCTGCGCGAAGCAGATCGCACGGTGATTGCCGGCGACTGCGTTCTTAAACGCATCACGCCCAATCCCGTGCTATCACCCGATCCGATCGATCCAACCAAGCGCTTTCCATCGCTGGCGGAATATCTGGTCAGCCTGGCGCGCTTGCGCAGCTGCTCGCCAACGCTGGTGCATGGCGGACATGGTGGGCCGGTGCACGACTTTGAGGAGTTGTGCAATCGCTATTTTCGCGCGATCCGGGAACGCCAGGCGGAAGTCATCAAGCTGGTCCCGAAAGCTGGAGTCAGCGCCTGGGACGTTTCGCGCGCGATGTTTCCGGAGACGGACGATGTACATCGCTTCCTGGCAGTTTCCGAAGCGGTTGCTCATCTTGACCTGGCGCATTCAGAAGGAAGAATTGCGGTTGAGTTTGCCGGCGGCAGAGAAGTTTATCGCAGGGCATAACAATCTTTATCCGCAGATTACACAGATTACCCAGAACGACAGAAAACGGCAGATGTCAGTGCGGTTATGACCTAACGGCCCCATAGTGCAGGTCTTTCGGGCATTTTATTGAAATTGAATCTGTGTAAACTGCGAAATCTGCGGATACTCTTTTTGGAACCCTCGCTCCACTCCCGCGTGTAAGCCATAAAAATCTTTCCGGAGGATTCTCTTGTTATGACTCTTAGAAATGCTGTTGGCCTTTTGTTCTCCCTACTTTTCGCGGCCACCATTGTCCTGGCCCAACAAGTGGCGCCCGCGCCGCCGTCAGCGCCCGGCGAGCCCGCGATGCCGATGCCGCCCGACGCGCCGCAAAATTTCCCGTTTTTTATCGCGGGAGGCAGTTTTCTTGGTGTCTACGCCGAGGACGTTAGCAAGGACAACATGGGCCGCTACAACCTGCGTGAAGTACGCGGCGTGGGAATCACGCAAGTCGTAAAAGACAGCCCCGCGGAAAAAGCGGGCTTGCGAAAAGATGATGTGATTCTGAGATTCGACGGCGAAAATGTTACCAGCGTCAGAAAGCTCAATCGGCTCGTCTCGGAAGTGGCTCCCGATCAAAGCGTGCGCCTGGGGATCAGTCGCAGCGGATCAGAGCAGGAAGTTTCAGTCACGATCGGTAAGCGTAATGAATCAATGAATGCCGGCGAAGGTTTTCGCGCTCTGCAGGGTATGCAAGATCTCCCGGGCCTGCGTGGTTTGATGGCTCCCGAAGGGCCGGGCGGAAATGTTTGGAAGTGGGAGGGACCCGGGCAAGGCGGAGATATGGTTTTCGCGTTTGACAACAATCGGCGCATCGGCGTGAGCACGATGCAGTTGACCAAACAACTCGCCGAGTACTTTGGAGTTGCCGAAGGTCAGGGCGTGCTGGTGACTTCGGTTGCCGAAGATAGTCCCGCGGCGAAGGCTGGCATTAAAGCAGGCGATGTGATCACTGCAATCGACGGCGAAAAGGTTGACGGCGCAGGCGATGTCGCACGCGGCATTAACAAGAAGAAAGACGGCGACGTGACCTTGACGGTCATCCGCAAAGGGAACCAACGAACCATTACCGTCACACCAACAGAGGTCAAGCCAATGGCGGCGCCCGGCGCAGTGCCGCAGTCGGCACGGCGAATTGTTATTCCGCGAATTGAACTCGGGGCAATTCCTGAGATGAATATTTCGGTGCCACGAATTGAATTGCCAACGATTCCGCAAATCGAAGTGCAATTGCCAACCAAAGCGCCAAGAGTGCGTATCGTCAAAGCACCTTCACAGCAACCGATATAAAAAGAAAGTAGGACAGGCATTTCTGGCTGTCCCCGTCTTGTTGGCGGCAAATTGTTCTAAAGTGGCTGAAAAAGGACAGACAGGAATGCCTGTCCTACTTATTTTGGCAGTTTGCTTTTGCCTTCCAGCGCTTCGCGATAAGCGCCGCCCGCGACCTCGCCTATTCTGATCGCTTCGTCAAATTCCTTTGCTGCTTCTGAGTTGTTCTCGAGAAACGAATAGA